>JAITMV010000068.1 GCA_031277295.1 Burkholderiaceae bacterium
TGAAGGCTTCGAGCGCGATCTGGCTGGCCTTGCGGCTGGCGACGGTTTCGGCTTTTTTGTGCGCGTCAACGGCGGCGTCCACCGCGGTCTGGGCAAAGTGTTTGGGCAACTCGCCCGCCATGCGGCGCTTGAACTCGGCGGCCAGTTGCGGAAAAGCCGTGGCATAGGCGTCAAAGCGCGCGTTCCAGTCGGCCTCGGCCTGTGCGCCGGTGGTACGCGCGTCCCAGTCGGCATAGACGGATGACGGAATCTCGAACGGCGCGTGCGGCCAGCCGATGGCCTGGCGCGTCAGCGTGATCTCGTCCGCGCCCAGCGGCTCGCCGTGCGCCTTGGCGGTGTCTTGCCGGTTCGGTGAACCGAAGCCGATGTGGGTGCGGCAGACGATCAGCGTCGGCCGCTCGCCGCCCTGCCGCGCCTGCCCGATGGCGCGCGCCACCGCTTCGGTGTCGTGGCCATTGATGGGGCCGATGACGTTCCATTGATAGGCGGCAAAACGCTGCGCTGTGTCGTCCACGAACCAGGGCGCGACCTGGCCGTCGATGCTGATGCCGTTGTCGTCGTACAGCACGATCAGCTTATTCAATCTCCACGCCCCGGCCAGCGCGCAGGCTTCGTGGCTGATGCCTTCCATCAGGCAGCCGTCGCCCAGAAAAACGTAGGTGTGGTGATCGACGATGGTGTGAGCAGGCTGGTTGAATTCGGCTGCCAGCAGCTTTTCGGCCAGCGCCATGCCGACCGCGTTGGCGATGCCCTGGCCGAGCGGGCCGGTGGTTGTTTCCACCCCTGGTGCCAAGCCCCATTCGGGGTGGCCGGCGGTCTTGCCGTGCAGTTGGCGGAAATTTTTCAGGTCATCGATGGACAGGTCATGGCCCGTCAGATGTAGCAGCGCGTAGATCAGCATCGACGCGTGGCCGTTGGACAGCACGAAGCGGTCGCGGCCCGCCCAGCGCGGGTTGGCCGGGTTGTGGCGCAGGTGCCGGCCCCACAATGCCACGGCCATCTCGGCCATGCCCATCGGCGCGCCGGGATGCCCGGAATTGGCTTGTTGAACCGCGTCCATCGCCAGAGCGCGAATGGCGTTGGCCATCTGGACAGTGTCTGCCATCGGGGAGACTCCGAAAAAGGGGAATGGGATAAAAAGAAAGGAAAGGCGCGTACCGGGGAAAGCGGTCGATTTTACAAAGCGCGGTGCGCGCTTGCGGCTACAGTCGCGCCATGCCACCTCTGATCGCCGTTTCACGCGCACTGATTTTGGCCGCCGGCCGGGGCGAGCGTATGCGCCCCTTGACCGATCACACCCCAAAGCCGCTACTGCCGGTGCGCGGTCAGCCGCTGATGCAGTGGACGCTGGCGGCGTTGCTGCGCGGCGGCGTGCGCGAAGTAGTGGTCAATACGGCCTGGCTTGGCGCGCGGATCGAGGACTACTTCAGCGCCCAGCGTCTGTCCGGCTTGCGCCGCGAGCTACAGGTAGAGCAGCCGGTCGAGGTGCGCTTTTCACGCGAAGGCGCGGATTTCGGTCACGCGCTGGAAACGGCCGGCGGCATCGCCCGTGCGCTGCCGTTGCTGGCTCGCGATGCCGATGATGTGTTCTGGGTTGTGGCCGGCGACGTGTTCATGCCCGGTTTCGCCTTCAGCCGCGCCGACGCCGACCGCTTTGCCGCCAGCGGCCTGCTGGCGCATCTGTGGCTGGTGCCCAACCCGCCGCAGCACCCGGCGGGCGACTTTGGTTTGTCGGTTGACGGCATGGCGTTGAACAACGCTTCGTCCAGTGGACAACGCCACACCTTCAGCGCCTGTGCGCTGTACCGCCGCGCGCTGTTCGAGCCGCCCTGGTGCGATATTGCGCCAGGCAACCCGCACGGCGTAGCGGCTGCGCTGGCGCCGTTGCTGCGCCGCGCCGCCGACGCCGGCTTAGTCAGCGCCCAGCTTTACACCGGCGCCTGGACCGACGTTGGTACGCCTGAGCGGCTGGCGCAGCTTAACGACCGCTCTCGGGTTTAAAGCCCCGCTCGCCCGGACCGGGCGGAATGGGGCCGGCGCCATAGACCAGCGACTGCGGGTTTTCGCTGATGGAGTCCACCACGCGATCAAACCGGCGGATGGCGTGACTGGCGTTTTCGGTCAACTCCTGAATACGCGGCAGCGTGGTGGCGCTGATGGTGGCCACACTGTCGCCTAGGCGGTCGATTGCGCCGCCTTGAGTGATCAGTGTGTCGACGCCGTGCCGCAGGTTGGCGGCGGCGGCGCTGACTTCGTCCATTGCCGCGTTGACTTTGACGCCGACATCCTCCAGCGATTGCAGTGTGCGCGTGGCTTGCCGCGTCAGCGCCGGCAAGTCGGCGCCGCCGGGACCCAGTTGGGCCTGGATCATCCGGTCGGTGTGGGTGGCCAGTTGGTTCAGCGTTGTGGCGGTTGCGCCGATGTCTTTCAGCGTGCCGGTCAGTGCGGTTTGGTTTTCGTTGCTCAACAACTGGCTGATGCGGTCGGCGGCTTGACCGATTTTGTCGACCAGTCCGTTGGCGCGATCAGTCAACTGGCCGAGCGCGCCATCTCTGAGCGGAATGCGCGGCGGCCTGCCGTCGGAGCCGGAGGGCGGCGCGTCGGTAGAGCCGCCTGGGTCGTCGAGTTGCACAAACGACAAGCCAGTAACGCCTTGAAACGTCAGGGTAGCGAAGGTGGAGCGGGTGATCGGCGCATCGGGCATGACGGCGATGCGCACCAGCACGTTGCCGCGCTGCTCGGAATCGAAACTGACGTCAGTGACCTTGCCGATGTCCACCCCCTTGAAACGCACTGCCGCTTGCGGCTGCAAGCCGGTGACGGCAGAGTCGGTAATCATTTCGTAGGTGACGGTATCGGTGGAGTCGCGCATCAGCCACATGGCCAGCCCGATCAGCAGCGCGGCCGCGACCAGCACGAAAACGCCGGCAGCCAGGGCGTGAGGTTTACTTTCCATGCGACAAGTGTCCTTTGGATTGGTTCAGAGGTTTCCTGAGGGGGTGGTTCATTTCATCGCCCGCCGCCCGCGCTCGCCGAGGAAGAAGTGGTGGATGAATGGATGATCGAACGCCAGCACCTCGGGCAGCGGCGCGGCGATGATGACACGTTTGTCGGCCAGCACGGCCACGCGCGTGGATAGCGCGAACAGCGTGTCCAGGTCGTGCGTGACCATCACCACCGTCAGCCCCAATTCCTGATGCAGCGAGCGCAGCAGCGCGACGAAAGCGTCCGAGCTGTCCGGATCCAATCCGGCGGTCGGCTCATCAAGTAGCAACAGCGGCGGGTCCATGATGAGCGCGCGCGCCAGCGCCACGCGCTTGACCATGCCGCCCGACAACTCGGCGGGCATTTTGTCGGCGTCACCCGTTTGCAGGCCGACCATGTAAAGCTTGAGCAGCGCGGCCTGGCGCACCAGGGACTCGGGTAGAGCTTTCAATTCGCGCAGCGGCAAGGCGATGTTGTCCAACACGCTGAAGGCAGAAAACAGCGCGCCCTGTTGAAACAACATGCCCACCCGCGCCGCCGCGCCGGGGCGGCCCAGCTCCGACGCTGGCCGGCCTAGCACGCTGACGTGGCCACGCGCCGGTTGGTTCAACCCCAGCATTTGGCGCAGCAGCACGGTTTTGCCGGTACCCGAGCCGCCGACCAGACTCAGCATCTCGCCGCGCCGCACCGTCAAATCCAAATCTTGATGCACCACCACCTGGCCGCCGCCGGCCACCGGGAACGCGCTCCACAACGCGCGCACCTCGATCACCGGCGGCTGCGATGCCGGTGGCGTGGCGGCGGCTTGCTCCTGTCCCATGCCTACATGCCGATGCTCTTGAACAGCACCGCGAAAAGCGCGTCGATCAGAATCACCGCCGTGATGGCCGACACCACCGACGCCGTGGTGCCGCGGCCCAGGCTTTCGGTATCCGGCTTGACGCGCAGGCCAAAGTGACAGCCGATCAGCGCTATCGAAACGCCGAACACCACCGACTTGCCCACCGCCAGCCATAAGTTCGATACCAGCACCACTTTCGGCAGTGATTCCATGAAGTAGCCCGGCGTAATCCCCAGCGTCAAATCGGCCGCCAACATGCCGCCTGCCAGCGCCGCCAGCGTGGTCCAGACAGCAATCAGCGGCATGACGATGGCCAGCGCCAGCGCGCGCGGCAGCACCAGCCGAAAGCCAGCCGGGATACCGAGCACGCGCATGGCGTCCAGCTCCTCGGTCACGCGCATCACACCGATCTGCGCCGTGATCGACGAGCCGGAGCGCCCGGCGATCAGCACCGCCGCCAGCAGCGGTCCCAACTCGCGAATCAGCGCCAAACCGATGATGTTGACGATGAATATCTCGGCGCCGAACTGACGCAGCACCTGGCTCATCAGATAGGCCAGCACGACGCCGATCAGAAAACCCACCAGCGCCGTGATCGGCACGGCCTGAGCGCCGATGCGGTACAGGTGGCCGGAAAAATCGTTCCATGGCCCCCAGCGTGGCGCCGCCAGCAGACGCCGCAAGTCCAGCAGCAACTGGCCCATTAGCGCCACGAAGTCGCGCACCTGCGCCAGCGCGCGCAGCACTTGCAGCCCGAACGCATCGGCGCGCCCGGCCAGTGGTGTGACGCGGCGCCCGGCCGATTGCTGCTGCTGCGGCGTAAACGCGGCCACGCGCTCGATCAATGCCCGCTGGTCGTCGTCGGCGTCGACCAGCGGTGGCCACCGGCGGCCCCAGTGCTCCCACAGCGCAAGCGCGCCCAAATGATCCAACGCGTCCAGGCCGCGCAAATCCCAACTGGCTGCCGGCCCCGCCACGGCCAGCGCCGCCGCCGCGCTGCGCCAGCCGCCGCCGGCCGTCAAGCCCGCGGCCACCCATGAGCCGCGCAGCACTGCGCGAACCGTGCCATCGACGGACTCCGCTTCGATGTGGGGAGCAGCTAACTGCATGCGGTCGATCAAACAACAAGAAACAAGAAAAATGAACAGGAATCAGCGCCGATAGTACTTGGTCAGCACGAGAGGCTGAGGCTGCGCCAGCTTCATGAGCAACTTTCGCTCGGCAGGCGGGCCGCAAAACCGAGGGCCACGGTGAAATATATGGGTTGGCACGCCTCGGATGCCGCCACGATGCGCCATCCAGGTTAAAGTCGCTACTGCCGCGCGGCCTCAAAATCACCCGCCAACTGTCGGATGGTTACGTTTTTTTCATTTGTAAGTGAAAAAAGTCCCCGTATGGCCGTTAGGATTACCGCTTTGTTACCTTAAAGGAGAAAGACAGCATGGCATTCCAAGGATTTGGCAAACGTGAAGAGCCGGCGATGCCGCGCGGACCCGGCGGTTCGCCGCTGGGCGGAGTCGGCGCGCTCAACCCCACCGGTGGACTGACAGGCCCCGGCCAGCCGTTCCCAGAGCCGGTCAGCCCGCTCACCGGGCCTACCGACAGCGGTGCCAAGCTGACCGTTGGCTCCAACATCAAGCTCAGGGGCGTCGAGATCACCGACTGCGACACGTTGGTGGTTGAGGGCACGGTGGAAGCCACCATGAACTCGCGCGTCATCCAGATCGCCAAGCAGGGTGCGTTCAAGGGTTCAGCCGAAATCGACATCGCCGAAGTGCATGGCATATTCGACGGCAACCTGACCGTGCGGCAAAAATTGGTGATTCATTCGACGGGCAAGGTTACCGGCAAAATTCGGTACGGCAAGATCGTGATCGAAGAAGGAGGGCAACTCTCCGGTGAAATCACCTTTGGCGCCAACGAACCCAGCATCGGCAGCAGGGGCAAGGCGGCGGCTTCCTGAAGAGGCCGCCACGGCGAAAAAGCAGCAGCGGCGGCGGCGGTCGGCTCTCTGAGAGCCTGCGAATAAATCTTTCGGGATTTTGACGACCTTCACCGTTTGGGTGCGAGCGTTGCGCACCCGGTGGCCGTCACGCGGTCGGTGATTGCCGCGCGCAGTTGCGGCACATCACCCGCTTGCACGCAGTGCCACGGCAATGCATCGCCCAGGCCGCAGGCGGGCGTGGCGATGACGGGGATGCCGCTGGCGATGGCCGCCAGCAAGGCGCGCGGCTGGTGCTCGACCCAGGCTGGCAGCACGGCCAGATCGGCCAGGCGCAAGCCTTCGTCATAAGAAGCGACACGCCGCAGTCGTGCGACGGCAGGTTGCAGACGCTGGGCCAGATCAGCTTCGCTGTCGCCGGGCGGCAGAAGAATTTCGACGGGCTGATCGCGTACCGCGTCGAGCAACTCGAAGATACCCTTGCGCGCCAGCGCCGAGGCAGCCAAGAGCAAGCGCGGCGGCCCGTCAAGGCGCTGCGCGGGGCGTTCGGTGGCCGGCGGTAACACCCACGGCACGGCCTGCGCCCGCGCACCGGCTTGCCGCAAGACGGTGGCGTGCGGGCTGATCCAGGCGTGTGCGGCTTGCAGCGCCCGCGCCTCGGCATCGATCCACTTGGGGCCGATGCGAAAGTCGCGCAGTGAGCGCGCCTCGGGGTGCGCGGTGGCGGCGCGGTCCAACTCGGCTTGCAGCGCGGCCATCGGCTGCGCCGTCATCAGCACCGCGAAACGCCGCCCGGCCAGCGCGCCGGCGCGCCACAGAAAAGGCAGCAGGCTTTGCGGCAGCACCAGCTCCACGTCTTGTGGCTGCAAATCCCGCAACATGCGCCGCGCCACGCCATCCAGTTGCGCCAGCCGCAATTGCGGCAGCGCCTGACCGCGCCAACGACCATAGCGCCAGCCAGCGCTATCCAGCGCGCGGCGGACGGGTGATCGCCGCTCGAGCCTGTGCAGTGTGGCGGCGCTGTCTTGCGCGCGGGCGTGATCGAAGCGGGCAAGGAATTCCGGCCACGCTTCGGCCAGCCACCATGACGGATGCAGTACCAGCCCGCTAGGCCCGGTGTGCAGGTGGCAGGCGGTCTGGCCGCAGCTTGTGCAATCGCCATTGGGCGCCGCGGGCGCGGTGGGTGTGATGGATGCGATGGGTACGATGCGCGGCGCGGACTCGTCGCCGCCGTGCGCGCGGATGCTCACGCGCAGGCTGCAATCGTCCATGCGCACGTCCAGCCGCCAGGCGTATGGCGCGCGCAGGCGCAGGTCGATGTAGTTCCAGAACACGGTGGCGTCGCGTCCCTGCTCGGCCAGCGAGCCGGCGATGACGCGCGAGTGCCGGTGGCGCTCGACAATCTCCAGCCCGGCGCGGGCGGCGCTGTCGTACACCGCGTTCGACAACTGGCACAACCCGCCGCCGATGGAGGGGATCAAGCAGCCTTCGCGCAACTCGCGCCCGGCCACGTAGCCGCGCGCGCGGGTCACGCGCCCGAGTTGTTTCCAGAAACTGAACACCGCGTGCGCGGGCACCTCGATACCGTCCAGATGCCGCAAGGCCAACCGCAGGTTGTGCAACTTGCCCGTGACCAGGGCCGTATCAGGTTCCTGCCCGTGCCACAGCGCGCTGACCGACTCGGCGCGCCGCGGCGCATCGCGCAAGGCATCGGCCCGCCCGTGCCGCCGGGGCCGCTGGGCGTCGACGGCGTCGCGCATGGCGCGTTGCAGGCGCAGGCCCCAGGCTTTGCCGGCGAACACCAGCGCCTGCATCCGTGTGGGCAGGGGGCGCGGCTCGGGCGCGGCGGCGCCGTTTGATGTTGATTCAGGATGGGTGTGGCTCATGTTTGATCTGGTGTGGCGCGGCGCTTGGAGCGGCGTGCGCCGGCCGCCTCAGACCTGTTCAGCGTCGCCTTATCCCAAAGCCTGAAACACTTCGCTGGCAGCGGCGATGGTGGCGTCAATGTCGGCGTCGCTGTGGGCGCTGCTGACGAAGCCGGCTTCGTACAGCGCCGGGGCGATGTAGATGCCGCGCTCCAATAAACCGTGGAATAGCCGGTTGAAGCGCGCCGCGTCGCTTTGCATGACCTGGCCGTAGTTTTTCGGCAGATCGGGCAGCAAGAAAAAGCCGAACATGCCGCCTTCGCAGTCGGCTGAGAAAGGCACGCCGGCGGCGCGCGCGGCGGCGCACAGGCCGTCGATCAAGCGGCGGGTTTTGGCCGCCAGTGCGTCGAAGAAGCCGGGCTGGGAGATTTCGCGCAAGGTCGCCAACCCGCAGGCGGTGGCCACCGGGTTGCCGCTCAAGGTGCCGGCTTGGTAGACGGGGCCGAGCGGGGCCAGTTGTTCCATGATGGCGCGTTTGCCACCGAAGGCCGCCAGCGGCATGCCGCCGCCGATGACTTTGCCGAGCACGGTGATGTCGGGCGCAAAGCCCGCAATGGCCTTGGCGTACAGGCTTTGCGCGCCGCCCAGCGCAACGCGGCAGCCGGTCATGACCTCGTCGTAGATCAGCAGCGCGCCGTGTTGGGTGCATAGCTCGCGGCAGCGGCGGGTGAACTCAAGCGTGGCGCGCACGAAGTTCATGTTGCCGGCAATCGGCTCCATGATGAGTCCCGCGATTTCAGCGCCGTGTTGCGCGAAGGCCTGCTCTAGTTGGTCCAGGTTGTTGTATTCGAGCACCAAGGTGTGCTGCACCACTTCGGGCGGCACGCCAGCGCTGGTGGGGTGGCCGAAGGTGGCCAGGCCCGAGCCGGCCTTGACCAGTAGCGCGTCGGCGTGGCCGTGGTAGCAGCCCTCGAACTTGACGATCTTGGCGCGTCCGGTGACGCCGCGCGCCAAGCGGATGGCGGTCATGCCGGCTTCGGTGCCGGAGCAGACCAGGCGCAGCATCTCGATGCTGGGGATGAGCGCGGCGATGGCCTCGGCCAGTTCGATTTCGCGCTCGGTCGGAGCGCCGAACGAAAAGCCCTCGGCGGCGGCGCGTTGCACCGCTTGCAGCACCGCGGGGTGGCCGTGCCCCAGGATCATCGGCCCCCAGGAGCCGACGTAGTCGATGTAGCGCTGCTCACCGGCGTCCCAGAAATACGCGCCCTGCGCGCGCCGCACGAAGCGCGGCGTGCCGCCGACGGCGCGAAAAGCGCGCACGGGGGAGTTGACGCCGCCGGGGATGATCCGGCGCGCGCGCGTCATCAGGACGTCGTTGAAGTCTGTGTCTGGTTCCACGGCAGAAGTCCAATAGCGATGATCCTAGTTATCCCGCGGCGCTCAAGCGCCGCGGATGCCCGCAGGAGCAGATGCGACAAAGTGCGGCGCCACGAACACAAGCATGGATACAATTGATTGCATTTTAAGAGCCTGAACGGTTCAGTTCAGTTGTAATGGTTACAAAGTCGGCATACGCCTGATTGACGACCGCCTACAGGGGGGAAACTACCGATGCATTGCACCACGTCATCGCGCCATGCGCATTTTGGTAGTATGTGCGGACGAACCTAATATGCTCGGAATGCGGTACCAGAAAAGAGAATTTGAAATCGTCCAAATCTGATCCGGTACAGTTTGAACATAAACGCACGGCTGGCGTTCAGAGTCAAGAGGATATAGATGGAATCCAAAAAGGTGCTGGTGATCGACGATAGCAATACGATTCGGCGCAGCGCCGAGATTTTCCTCAAGCAAGGCGGACACGAGGTGACGCTGGCTGAGGATGGGTTCGCCGCGCTGGCGAAGATCAACGACACGGCGCCCGATGTGGTTTTTTGCGACATCCTCATGCCGCGTCTGGACGGCTATCAGACTTGCGCTATTATCAAACGCAATGAAAAATTTTCCGCCACTCCGGTAATCATGCTGTCGTCCAGGGACGGCGTATTCGACAAGGCGCGTGGCCGCACGGTGGGTTCGCAAGATTATCTGACCAAGCCTTTCACCAAGGATCAACTGCTGCAAGCGGTACGGCAGTTCGGTATTGCCAGACAAGGAGCCGTGTGATGCCGATCCGCAGTGTGCTGATCGTTGATGATTCCAGAACGGAGTTGATGTACCTAAGCGAAATGCTCAAAAGGGCAGGCTACCACGTGAGCACGGCGGAAAACGCCGAGGACGCGCGCCGACGCATCGAACAGGCCACGCCGGATTTGATCTTGATGGATGTGGTGATGCCTGGCCAAAACGGGTTCCAGTTCACCCGCAGGCTCTCGCGCGACCCGCGCTATGCGCAGGTGCCGATCATCATGTGCACCAGCAAGAACAAGGAAACCGACCGCATCTGGGGTATGCGCCAGGGTGCGCGCGACTACATCACCAAGCCCGTGAAAGAGGCTGAGTTGATGAGCAAGATCAAGGCACTTGACTGACACGCATGTCCAGCAAACAAGCTCTCCGAGAATTTCAGACCCGGCTGGCGCAGCGTTTACAGTCGGCCCAAGCGGCGGGCGTGGCCGCTTCTTGGCTGGCCGTCGAGACCGGGACGTCTCGCCTGCTGCTGCCGCTTAGCCACGCGGGCGAGATTTTTCCCTGGACCGACGTGCAAAAGGTGCCGTATGTTCAGCCGTGGTTCATGGGTGTCGCCAACCTGCGCGGCGGACTGTATGGGATCATTGATCTGGCCGCGTTCTTGCGGCTCGGCGCCGGCCATCGGCGCACCGAAAATGAGTTGGCTCAGTGCCGTTTGGTGGCGCTCAACTCGCAACTGGAAACCAACTGCGCCTTGTTGGTCGACCGGCTGCTGGGACTGCGCACGACCGAGGCGTTCGCATCGTCGGCGCCCGCCAGCGATGGCGCGCCGGCCTACTTTGGCCATGTTTACACCGACACCGAAGGTCGGTCATGGCAGGAGCTCAATTTGCAGCTTCTTTCTCGGCACCAGGCGTTCCTCGGTATCGGTGCGTAATTTATCTTTCAAGGTCATACCATGGCACAAGCCGATCAATCTTCGGGCCAACCCAATAACGACAAGCCGCAAAATTCCAGCCCGCAGGACGGCCAAGCCGTCATGCAAAGAGAACCCGTGGCGCTAAACCAGACCGGCGAGCGCTCGGGTGGCGACGGCACGCCTGACCCAGCTTCAGCCCCCGCTCCCGCCATCGAGCCGGCGGATACCGCCATCGCCAAGCCGGACGATTCCAGCGCCCTGGACGACTCAGCCGTGACGCAAAAAGAACCCGAGGCGCCAAGCCAGGCTGCTGAGCAACCGGGCAGCGACAGCGCGCCTGACCCAACTCCCGACCCAGAACCCGACCCGACTTTCGCCCCTGCTTCCGCTATCGAGCCGGCGGATACCGCCATCGCCAAGCCGGACGATTCCAGCGCCCTGGACGCCTCAGCCGTGACGCCAAAAGAACCCGAGGCGCCAAGCCAGGCCGCTGAGCAACCGGGCAGCGACAGCGCGCCTGACCCAACTCCCGACCCAGAACCCGATCCCGATTCCGCCGACCCGACTCTTGCTATCGAGCCGGCGGATGCCGCCATCGCCAAGCCGGACGATTTCAGCGCCCTGGACGACCCAGCCGTGACGCCAAAAGAACCCGCGGCGCCAAGCCAGGCTGCTGAGCAGCCGAGCCGCGGCAGCGCGTTCGGCCTGAAACCCGTTCCAATCTTCGCCTCAGCCTCCGCCCCGATTTCCGCTGTCAAGCCGACGGATGTTACCGTCGCCAAACTGGATGATCTCAGTGCCAAGGACGACCAAGCCGTGATGCAAAAAGAACCCGCGGCGTCCAGCCGGCTCAGCGAGGCGCCAAGCGCCGACAGCATGTTCGCCCTAAGCGTCATTGGTGAATCCAAAGACCCCTCCTTGACGCACAAAGAAGTATTCGCGCGCACGGCAGTCCGGTATCAACGGGCCGTGTTGCTTGGCTTGGTGGTGGTTTTGATATGGCTGGCGGCAGTGGCCTATCAGACCATGTACCAGTCAAGAGACGCGGCGCTGCAAGTCAGCGCCACGGGGCAAGCGCTGATGCAATCGCAACGCCTGGCCAAGTCGGTAACGCAGGCGCTGGTGGGCAATCCCACGGCATTTGCGGAAGTCAAAGAAAGCGCGCAAGCCCTGTCCCAAAACATCCGCGGCCTGCAAAGCGGCAATGACAGTATGCCGGTGGTGCCGGCGGCCTATGCCGCCGACGTTGCCAAGATCGCGCCCTTGGTCGAGCGTGCGGACAGAAACGCCACCGTGGTGCTGGGGCAGCAGCAGGCGCTGACCCAGAGCAGCACGTTCTTGCGCGCCGTCAGTCGGCAGTCTTCCGATCTGTTGGGGGCGGCTGATGCCGTGCTGTCGATCAAGCTCCAGAACAACGCGCCCGCGGCCGAGATCACCGCCGCCAGTCACCTGGTGATGCTGACGCAGCGCATCGGCAAATCCGCCAGTGAATTCCTGTCCCTGCAAGGCGTGCGGCCGGACGCCGCGCTTCTATTCGGTAAGGATCTGGATGCTTTCAAGGAGACCGCCGAAGGTCTGCTCGGCGGCAGCCAAAAGCAACAACTCGCCGCCGCGCGCGACGAACGCAGCCGCGACCGTCTGACAACACTGCTCAAGGCATACGGGCAAATGCGCACGCAAGCAGACGATATTCTCGGCAACCTTCAAGGACTGGCTTCCGCGCGTGAGGCGCAGTCGGCCATCGTTGCCGACAGCGAACCCCTCCGTGCCGGCTTGGAGGGGCTGCAACGTCGCCTATCGGGCGAAAGCGGCTTGGATGCCAGCGATGTTTTGTTGCGGCTACTGCCGCCAGCGCTGATCGCGCTGGCGCTGATCTTGGTGTTCGGTTATGCGCAACTGCGCGACAGTCGCAGGCGCCAGCAAGTGGCCGAACGACAACGCCGCATGGCCGAACGCCAGCAGGTCCATATCCAGCGCGTCAACGATGCCAACGAGGCCGCCATTCTGCGGTTGATGAACGAGTTGCAAGTGGTGGCCGAAGGCGACCTGACGCAAGAGGCCACCGTGACGGAAGACATCACCGGCGCCATTGCCGATTCGGTGAATTACACGGTCGAGGAACTGCGCTCGCTGGTGGGCAACGTGCAAGGCGTCGCAACGCGCGTGGCGCAGACCACCTCCAAGGTGGAAACCACCTCGACCGAACTGCTGATGACATCGACCGAACAACTGCGTGAAATCCGTCAAACCGGTCAGTCGGTGCTGGACATGGCCACCCGCATCAACGACGTGTCCGCGCAGGCGCAGGAATCGGCGGCGGTGGCGCGCCAGTCGCTGCAAGCCGCTGATTCGGGCTTGACGGCGGTGCAAAACACCATCGGCGGCATGAACACGATTCGCGACCAGATTCAGGAAACCTCAAAGCGGATCAAGCGCTTAGGCGAGTCATCGCAGGAAATCGGCGAGATTACCGAGTTGATCGCCGACATCACGGAACAAACCAACGTGCTGGCCCTCAACGCCGCCATCCAGGCCGCCTCCGCGGGCGAAGCGGGACGCGGCTTTTCGGTGGTGGCCGAGGAAGTACAGCGCCTAGCCGAGCGTTCCGGCGACGCCACGCGCCAAATTGCCGCGCTGGTCAAGGCCATTCAGACCGACACCCAGGACGCGGTGGCGGCCATGGAACGCTCGACACGGGGTGTGGTCGAGGGCGCGCGCCTGTCCGACAACGCCGGCACCGCGCTGACCGAGATCGACCGCGTCTCGCGCAGGCTGGCCCAGTTGATTGAACAGATCTCCGCTTCGGCGTCCAAGGAAGCCGAGCAGGCCAACGAGGTGGCGGGCAACATCCAGCACATCTTTACAGTCACTGAGCAAACCGGCGCGCGCACCCGCAGCACGGCCAATCAAATACGTGAGCTGGCGCGCATCGCCGACGAATTGCGCCGATCAGTGGCGCGGTTCAAGATTGTTTGATATGACATCCCCCCTGAGGCGCTGGCGCGCCTTCTCCCCATCCGCAGCCATCCGGCTCTTTCGGTTTTGTGCGCCGCGGTGGGGGCGGCGGCCTCGAGAGTGCGCGCGGCACATGTTTGATGCGCCGTCAGCCCCCATCCCTGCCTTCCCTCAGAGGAGGAAGGGGTAAAACCACCCACTGCCTGTCATTGCCGCGGTACTTTTTTTCTGCGGCGCATGGCGCGCGAAGCGCCATGGAAAACTAATTTTTGAAGCGCTTAAAAATCATGATCACGCGCCCTCAAGCTCAAGCCAATGCCCGCGTGGACGCCGCGGCGAAAGACCTCGGGCCGTTGGCTTGGGTTCTGGACGAAACAAAAAAGTCGATTGAATCGGCGACTACATCAATCAAGCGCTTCGCGCGCGAGTCGGAGGTCATACCGGAGGCCGACATCGCCTCTGCCGATGACAGTTGGCTGCGGCTGGCCAAGCAACAATTGCACCAGGTCGCCGGCGCGCTGGAGATGGTCGAGCAGCCCATCGCCGCGCGGGTGGTGCGCGCCATGGAAGCAGCGGTGCAGCATCTGGTACAGCAGCCGCAAAAGTGCAGCAAGCCGGCTGCCGCCACGCTGGAGCGCGCTGGGTTCGCGTTGATGGAGTACCTGACGGTTCAACTGGATGCGCACGCGCGTTCGGCGCTGGGATTGTTTACGCATTACCGGCAGGTGCTGGAGTTGGCTGGCGCCGAGCGCATCCACCCGGCGGATTTGTGGGAAACCGTCTGGCGCTGGGCCGACCTCCCCACCCCGCAGCCGGCGCAGCCCTTGGCCTACGGCAACGAGATGCGTGCGCGGATCGACCAACAGGTGCTGGAGATAATGCGCCGCTCCGACGTCCATGCCGCCTCGGAACTGGCGGCGATCTGCCTCGGCTTGGCCGAAGGGCAAACCAACCGCCAGGCGGTCACTTTCTGGAAGCTGTGCGGCGGTTTCTTCCAAGCCCTCGGGCAACAGTTGGTGCCGATGGACATTTATGCCAAGCGCTCGGCTTCGCGCGTGCTGATGCAATACGCGTCGCTGGCGCGCGGCGAGCAGGCGGTGTCCGAGCAACTGGCGCTGGAGTTGCTGTTTTTCTGCGCCCGCGCGCGTCCCTTCGCGGCTGACGCGGCGCCCGCGCTGGCGGCGGTTCGCAAGTCCTGGGCGTTGAGCGACGATGCGCCGGTAGATTACGAGCAGCCGACTTTCGGCCTCCACGACCCCGAGGCGCTGATCCAGGCGCGCCGCAGCATTGAGGTGTTAAAAGAGAACTGGTCGGCCCTCGCCGGTGGAGATATGGTGCGCTTGAAGGCGTGCGTCAATCAGTTCGGCCTGGTGATCGAGTCACTGGACGCCCTGTACCAGCAAGATGAAAAGGGCGCGCCCCTGGCTAAAGCGCTGGGCCAGATAGCGGAGCAAATCGCGCAATCGGGCCAGGCGCCAAGCCCGGAGCTGGCCATGGAGACGGCCACCGTCGTGCTTTTCCTGCAAGCGTCGTTTGCCGATTTTCAGCCCGGCGACAAGCAATTCGCGTTGCGTGCGCGGCAACTCGCCGACCGGCTTGAGCGCGTGCGCGGTGGCGTAGCCGTCCCCCCGCTCCAAGCCTGGATGGAAGATCTGTACCGGGACATCAGCAACCGCCAAACCATGGGCACGGTGATGGGCGAGCTGCGCATCACGCTGGGCGAAATCGAGCAGCGTCTGGATCAGTTTTTCCGCCACCCGGAAGACAAATCAGTGCTCACGGAAGTGCCCTCGCGGATGTTGCAGCTACGCGGGGTGTTGTCGGTGCTCGGCCTGGATCAGGCCGCGCTGGCGGTAAGCCATATGAGCGACGCCGTCAACGAACTGTCCGCATCCCAAGCGCCGGCCGCAGAGATCCTCAGCGCCGGCGTTGTCGAGTGCATCGGCAACAGCCTGGGCGTGCTCGACTTTCAGATCAACATGATGGGCTACCAGCCCAAGCTGGCGCGCCAACTGTTCGTCTACGACGCCGAGTCGGGCGAGCTGCGCCATGTGGCCGGTCGGATCGAGCCTGCCGCCGCCGACGTCAAGACCGAGCCGGAGCCGAAAGAGCCGACGGCGCCTACACAGACGGCGCCCACGCAGACGACGCCCCCCACGCAGACGACGCCCTCCACGCAGACGACGCCCTCCGCACAGACGACGCCCTCCGCACAGACGACGCCCACGCAGACGGCGGACAAGCCCAGCCCGGAGCCATCGACGCAACAGCGGCCTCGGCCCATCGCCGAAGCGACGACGGCAGTCCCCGAACCTGTTTCGGCGGCCGACGGCGGTCAAATCGGCGAAGACGAACTGCTCGGCATCTTCCTTGAGGAAGCGCGCGAAGTCGTGCAAACCGGCGCGCAGGTGCTGCAAGCGCTCCAAAGCGATCCCGCCAGCATGGAGCAGCAAACCACGCTGCGCCGCGCCTTTCACACCCTCAAGGGCAGCTCGCGCATGGTCGATCTGACGCAGTTCAGTGAAGCCGCCTGGGCGATGGAGCAATTGCTCAACGCCTGGCTGGCCGAACGCAAGCCGGTCAGCGACGAACTGCGTGACCTGACCGGCGAAGCCATAGACGCCTTCGCGCGCTGGGTCGATGACATTGCCCGCAATCAAGCCGACGATTGGCGTGCGGCGCCATTTCGCCAGGCCGCCGACGCGCTGCGCCTGCGCAAACAGCGTCTGCCCTTGGCCGCCATGTTGGACGGCACGGCGCCGGCAGTCGATACGCCGCCGCCAGTCGAGACGCTGCCGCCGGTGGCTACGGTCGAACCCACCGGAGAGCCTCCCATACTCGCCAGCTTGCCGCGGCAAGCGCTAATCAGCCTCAATCTGCCGAATCTGGACCTATCCGAGCCGATGACCGGCGCCGAACAGTCCGACGCCATTGTGCCGCTCCCACGGGTGGAAGATCTGATTAGCCACCGGCCGCCGTCGGCGGATTCGCGCAACATCGATTTCAGCCGTTTCGACGCCGCGCGCACCCCGGATACCCATGCGCCAGCGGTGGTAGCGAAAAACGCGACGGCTTCACCGCCATCGCCCGCCGTCGATGCGTCGCCGCCCATCCTCCGTGAACCCGAACCGGCGACCCGTCGGATCGCCGATGCGGCCGCGGCCTCGAGCAGCGATCCCCACAAACAAATCGGCGACTTGCGTATCAGCACTCCGCTGTACAACGCCTACCTGGGCGAGGCCGACAAATGGTCACGCCAATTGGTGGCCGAATTGTCCGCCTGGGTACTCCAGCCGGATCGCCCGATACCTCCCTTGGCCATTGCCCGCGCGCACTCGCTGGCCGGCTCGTCGGCCACTATCGGTCTGACGGCTTTGTCCGAACTGGCGCGCGCCATCGAGCACGCCTTGCAAAGGCTGATCCATCAGCCGCGCGGCACGGCCGCGCAAGCGCGCGTGCTGGACGACGCGGCACAGGAGGTTCGGCGCGTGCTGCATCAGTTTGCCGCTGGCGTCCAGAGCTTGCCGAAAGCGTCGATTCTTGCCGCCGTCCAGGCCATCGAGCCGGCCAGCGCCGCAGCCGCCCACGCGCCCGCCACGGCTGGCGCCGTTCGTAAAGCGTCCACGGCGACGTCGGCTGACACCACGCCGGCCAATACCACGTCGGCCAACACCACGCCGGCCAACACCACGCCGCGCCGTCATCTCGGCGACGACATTCAGGTGACAGACGCCATCGACGTGGATCTGTTCCCGGTCTTCGAGCAAGAGGCGCAGGAACTGCTGCCGCGCTTGGGCGCATCGCTGCGCCAATGGGTTGGTCATCCGCAAGACCAGGCGGCACGCAGCGAGGCGATGCGCGCGCTGCACACGCTCAAAGGCAGCGCCCGGCTGGCCGGGGCCATGCGCCTCGGCGAAATGGCGCACCGCACCGAATCGGCGATTGAAGCCACCGGCGGCGAGCAAGTCGACGCCGCAAACCTCTCGCTGCTGTTGGGCGATCTGGACGAACTGCTGGAAACTTTCCGCCAGCTTCAAACCGGCGGCGCGCCCGCCGCCGATCAGACGCGCACGCAAGCGGTCGCGCAAACCACGGCCGATCAGACGCACACACAGCCGGCAGCGCAGGCCGCGGTCGATGCGCCACAACTGCCTTCTGCCAAGCCGATACCACCCGGCGGCGCCACGCTCCCAGGCGTCGAACCTGCCGCCGCGCCCACGGCCACGCACGGCGAGGTGGCTGAGCCGGCGGCGTTGTCGCCGCTCACGGCGCGGGTGGCCACCCAGCAGTCGGTGCGGGTGCGCTCGCAATTGCTCGACCAAATGCTCAACCAGGCCGGCGAGGTGTTGACCTCGCGCGCCCGGCTGGAAATCGAGGTCGGCCACTTGCGCCAGACGCTGGGCGACCTGAGCGGCAACCTCGAACGGCTGCGCCGGCAATTGCGCGACCTTGAATTGCAGGCCGAAACGCAAATGCAATCGCGCCTGGCGCAATCCAAAGACACGCCGCAAAACTTCGACCCGCTGGAGTTCGACCGTTTCACGCGCATGCAAGAGCTCACGCGCATCATGGCCGAATCCGTCGATGACATCGCCACCGACCAGCGCAGCCTGCAAGCCGCGCTTGATGCCAGCGAAGACAACCTCGCCGCGCAAGCCCGACAATCGCGCGCGCTCCAGCGCGACTTGCTGCGCACTCGGATGGTCGAGTTCGACAGCATCTCCGAGCGGCTTTACCGCGTGGTCCGCCAAGCGTCCAAGGAAACCGGCAAACAGGTTCGGCTGGACATCACCGGCGCCTCGATTGAAGTCGACCGCGGCATCCTGGAGCGCATGACCGTCGCGTTCGAGCATCTGCTGCGCAACAGCGTGGTGCATGGCATCGAGGCGCCGGCAGCGCGCGCGGCTGCCGGCAAGGCGCCCACCGGCGTCATCGCCGTCAACGTGCAGCAAGCCGGCAACGACGTTTCGATTGAATTTCGCGACGACGGCGCCGGCCTCGATCTGGCCCGCTTGCGCGAGCGGGCGCAACAACAGGGACACATCAAATCCGGTCAATCGCTAACTGACGCCGAACTACGCGACTTGGTGTTGCTCTGCGGCCTGTCCACCGTGGCTGAAGTCACGGAACTGGCTGGCCGCGGCGTCGGCATGGACGTGGTGCGCACCGAAGTCCAGGCCGTCGGCGGCCGCATCCAGATCGACTCCACCCCCGGCCAGGGTTCAGCATTCCGCGTGGTGCTGCCGCTGACCACCGCCGTCACCCACGTGGTCATGGTACGCGCTGGAAATCTGGCCATAGGCGTGCCATCCAATCTGGTCGAAATCGTCCGCCGCGTTACCAAGCAGGAACTCCAGCAGGCTTATCAAAACGGTCACTACCGTTTCGGCGGCGAAGATGTTCCCTTTTACTGGGCTGGCGCGCTGCTGCAAAGCTCCACTCGCAGCGCCGAGCCGCCCGCGCGCACCACACCGGTCGTCATATTGCGTTCCGCCGCGCAGCGCGTGGCCGTCCACGTCGACGAAGTGCTGGGCAATCAGGAAGTGGTAATCAAGTCTCTCGGCCCGCAACTTTCGCGCCTGCCCGGCTTGGTGGCCATCACCGCGCTGGCATCCGGCGCCGTAGCCCTGATTTACAACCCGGTGGCGCTGGCCGCGGTATACGGTCAGCAAGTTCGCGCGCTCAGCGCCGAAGCAGCCACGGCGTCCGGGCCGCGGGCAGCAGCGGGCACGCCAGACGTGCCGGGCATGCTGGCCGCCGCGACGCATTCCGCTGCCGCCCCCCTGGTGCTGGTCGTCGACGACTCCATCACCATGCGCCGCGTCACCCAGCGCTTGCTGCAACGCGAAGGCTACCGCGTCGCGCTGGCCGCCGACGGCCTGCAAGGATTGGAACGGCTACAAACCGAGCGCCCCGCGGTCGTGCTATCCGACATTGAAATGCCGCGCATGGACGGCTTCGACTTCGTGCGCAACATCCGCGCCGACGACACACTGCGCGACCTGCCGGTCATCATGATTACCTCGCGCATCGCCGAAAAGCACCGCCAGTACGCGCATGAACTCGGCATTGGTCACTACCTCGGCAAGCCGTACTCCGAAGACCAACTGCTTAACCTCATCAGGAGCTACACCCATACCGGCGCCATCGGCGCCGCAGCAGTGAAATAAACAAATGACGAACAAGCAAGGCGTTTGCCCCAAAGCGATGTTTTTCGATTCATCCGCGGTGCCGCCCATGCCGGGTTTCGCTTGACCATGAGAACCGATTCCACGAACTCCGCCGATCCCCGTGTCGCGCCGCGGCAATTCCTGGCCGGTTTGAGGCTGCCGCGTTGGGGCGTTACCCTGATGGCGCTAGTGGTGCTGGTCATCAGCGCTTGGTGGGCCTATCAATGGCTGGTGGACGACATGGCGCACCGCCGCGCCATCGCCGAACATACCATTGAACCGCCGTCGGAGGCCGCGCCGGAAACCGTCGAAGCCATGCCACCGCACACCTCGGGCGCGGGCGACCCGTTCGCGCCGGCCGTGATCGGCGGCAACGTCAATCGATGCCTGCTCAACGGCCAGTTGGTGTACACCAATACACCCTGCCCCGAAGGCAGCCGCCCTGCCGTGGTCAGCCCATCGGGCATCGAGCCGGGCGGCGTCCTCGGCGTCTCCGGCGAAGGCGCACTGGCCGTGGCCTCCGGCATCGATGATGCCAGCCAGCGGGCGGACATCTGCAACTTCCTGGCCGCTGAAATATCCCGGCTGGACTACGAGTTTCGCCAGCCACTGCCACCCACGGTGCTGGACGACATTTCCACCCGCTTGGCCCGATTGCGCGCCCAAGCCGACGCCGCCCGCTGCAACCCACCGGCCAAACCCGCCGCCTCCACACCGGCTGGGGGGCGCGTGCCTTGATATTTTGTTGCGCCGCAACAAAAAGCAAGCAAACGGTTACAATAGACACATCGACAACCCCCTAGCGGTGGGAATCGCGCCGCGTTTGCCGCAGGCCGCGTTTTCTTTTTGATACACATACCCGTCGCCTGAGTCGCGGCGCCCGCAGCCCACCGGTTCGTTGTCAGCCAGGCCGCATGAGCCGCTTCGTCCCGGCGCACGCGGCGCAAAGCTTGTTACATCAACCGCCGGGACGCGCAAGAAAGATTCACATGGCCAAAGAAGAACTGATCGAAATGCAAGGCATCGTCAACGAGGTGCTGCCCGACACGCGCTTTCGCGTCACGCTGGATAACGGTCACGAGTTGGTTGCCTACTCGGCCGGCAAGATCAAGAAAAACCGCATCCGTATTCTGGCCGGCGACCGTGTGTCGCTGGAGCTCTCGCCCTACGATCTAAGCAAGGGCCGCATCAACTTCCGCCATCTGGAGCGCCGCCACGACGCTCCGCCGCCGACGCGCGGCCCGCAACGGCGTTAAGAGCGCAGCACGACACTAGTGCTCCGTTCCACCAAAACCTTTACATGAAATCGCGTCTTTGTCCGTCATGCTGCGAAAGCAAATCCTCGCAATACCACTCGGTATTGCTCCGGTTTGCGCCTTGCCTGACGAAC
>JAITMV010000085.1 GCA_031277295.1 Burkholderiaceae bacterium
ACGATCCCGGCGCGGGCGTGCGGGCGCGGGCTTGGGCGGTCTGCGGCGTTGCAATCCTTGCCAATGACACGGGCCATTGGCTGCGAATTGCGCCTTGCAGCCCATCCCAATCCGCATCCAGCACACCTCACGCCGAGATCGTGAACACGTTCTAAGGGCGAGAGGCCGAAGGTTGTAATAAATTGAAAAAGTGCGTTAGCGCTTATTGGCTGTTCGCCGGAAAGATGCCAAGATCGGCTCCTCATCAACCCAGCATAGAGGAGCATGTCGCATGAAAAAACTAGGTCTCTTGGCCATCGCCTTTGTCTTTAGCGCCGCTTGTGCGGGCGATCAAGCCGGCAGCCCGGCCGCCGCGAATGCGAATGCGAATGCGGAAAATCCGGTTTACCAGCCGTCCATGGAGGCGGCTATGAAGGCCGCGGGGCTGGATGTGTATGAAACAAAGAGAAATAAAGAACTCTGGGCTAAAGCAGATTTGAACAGTGAAAAGCTTAAAGCAAGCCTGGGGGAAAGTTATGCTGGCTCATGGTTTGAGTATGACTCCAATAACAATGCGTATCAGGTCATCGCAGTGACGCGCCCGGTAAAAATTGATAAATCTTTGGTTGCCGATAGCAATTTTAAGTTGATTTTTGTTGCCTATAGTCTCAAGACGCTTGAATCGATTATGGATAAGATGGTTAATATTTATATGCCATCGGGTGTGATAGTTAAACCAGACATACTTAGCATGGAGGTTGACATAAAAAACAATAGAATTTCGGTTTATATACGTCCCGCAGATATACCGGCGGTGTATAATGAGCTTTTTAAGTCAGGGTATGATATGGGGATGATAAACATAAAACCTCAAGATGGCCCGCTAGAGCATCATTCTGTCATAGATGCGGGAACGCACATCGCTGTGAGTTCTCCAACCAGCCCGATGGGGTCCCGGTGTACGGCGGCTTTTAATGCTGCCATCGATATTTATCCGGTCATTCTTACTGCCGGGCATTGTGCAACCAGCAGATCAAATCAAACGGTTTATTTTAATGATGCGCCTGGCGACTATCTTATAAAAGGCGCGCTCATTGGAAATATTGTTTATAATGATTATAATTCCGCTGGCATGGATTCAGCTATATTTGCAAATGCAAATTTCGTACATTTTATGACCGCAAGAATTAAAAATGGGCCCTCATCTTTTGGTGAGGTCAGGTCTCCGCAGGCTCTTAATACGGAGATGTTAAACAGGAATATTTGTACCTACGGCTCTGTTTCCGGATGGCGTTGTGGAAAGCTTCTGGCGCTTTCAATTCCGGCCAGGATGCCAAACGGGGCTACACTTTCACTTGCGAAAGCATCATATTGCGGTGATCCGGGAGATTCCGGTGGGCCTGTCGTATCAGAAGCGGGAAATATATTGGGGATACATTCTTCTGCTGTTCCTTCAACTAACTATAGCTGTAAGGCTAAATTGTATGGTTCATTTGGCGCTGGAGCGCCAGGGGAAACGACATTTCAACCGATCATGCCCGTACTAAAAAATACCCATTATTGAGGCTTTTCACCATTGAAACCTGGTGACACATCCGCTGTTGCGCATGGCGCTGGGCGGCTATGAGGTGCTGACGACCGATCAAGATTGGTTTCTCATCAACCCCGCATTGAGGTACATGTCGCATGAAAAAATCAGGTTTCTTGGCCATCGCCTTTGTCTTTAGCGCCGCTTGTGCGGGCGATCAAGCCGGCAGCCCGGCCGCCGCGAATGCGAATGCGGAAAATCCGGTTTACCAGCCGTCCATGGAGGCGGCTATGAAGGCTGCGGGGCTGGATGTGTATGCAACGAAGAAGAATCAAGATTTCAAGGCTAAAGTAAGGCTGAATATTAAAGAACTTGAAGCCAGTCTGGGGGATAGCTATGCCGGCACATGGTTCGAGTATGACTCTAATAACGATGCGTATCAGGTCATCGCAGTGACGCGTCCAGTAAAAATTGACAAATCTTTGGTTGTTGATGGTAATTTCAGGATTATTTATGTCAGATATGATATTAAGACGCTTGAGTCTGTTATGGATAAAATGGTTAATATTTATATGCCATCAGGCGTGATAGTTAAACCAGACATATTTGGCATGGCGGTTGATATAAAAGGCAACAGAATTTCGGTTTATACACGTCCCGCAGATATACCGGCGGTGTATAATGAGCTTTTTAAGTCAGGGTGTGATATGGGGATGATAAACATAAAGCCTCAAGATGGCCCGGTAGAGCATCAGTCTGTCATAGATGCGGGAACGCACATCGCTGTGAGTTCTCCAACCAGCCCGATGGGGTCCCGGTGTACGGCGGCTTTTAATGCATCCGATTGCACACAAGTCCTGAGCAGAGACTTGCGTTACCGACTGCAAATAACGGAATTTATTGATTTTTAAAAGATTTTTTAGTTGTGTGCCGTGAAGCGCCCGTTACCCCATCCCCACCCAACCCTCCCCTTGAAGGGGAGGGCTACAACCCCATCCTGTCGTGGCTGCTGCTCCCTCCCCTTCAAGGGGAGGGCTGGGGTGGGGATGGGGTGGCGGCCATTCCATTGCGCAAGCCTTGAGCAACGGCTTTCGTTTTCGCTTGCTGAGTCATAACTCATTGATTTAGAATATATTTTCTAGATGTGTGCAATCGGATGCTCTTGGCCCTGTGCGGCGTGGCCCACACCAAGCCACACGATGCCTCGCAAATGCCAGCGAGTAGCAACTCCAGCGCTCAGATCAGCGCACCAGCACCGCCCCTGCCGTTTTGTGGCTGGCGGTATCGACCAGGATGAGCGATCCCAGGGTCCGACTTTCGGCGAAGGGTCTGGCGGGGATGGCCTCTTGCAGCAGCAATTCGACGTGGCCGATGGAGTTCGCTTCGAGTTGGCTGGCGGATTCGCGCGCCAAGGTATGGATGTTCAGGCGTTCGACGATGCGGCGCGCTTTGGCCTTGACCCAGCGGTGGCCGTGCAGCGCCCAATAGACACGGCCTGCGACGAGGGGTTCGTCGTCGAGCCAGGCAATGGTGGCGCTCAGTTCGCGCGTGGTGGGCTGGGTGGTGACGGGTGCGTCGAAGTCGTCGTCGCTGCTTGCAACGGCGTCAGGGGCGGCAACGATCCAGTCGCCGCGCGAGATGTCCAGTTCGCGGTCAAGCACCAAACCGGCGCTGTGGCTGGCGGAGATGGGGCGCGGGCGGCGGGTGTGGTCGAGGACTTGCGCGATCACCGCCTGCTGGCCGTTGGGCAGCACCCGCACCGGCGTGCCGGTGGCGACCGCGCCGGTGGCGACGCGGCCCCAGAAGATGCGGCGGCCCTGGGTGGTGTCGCTGGACGATGAGAATTTTTCGACCCACTGCACCGGGTGGGCCAGCGGCAGGTCGCTTTCGGCGGGGGTGACGGGCAGGCGTTCCAGAATTTCAAGCAGCGTGGGGCCGCTGTAGCCGCACCAGCCGGTGTGCGCGTGGCCGAAGTCCACCACGTTCCAGCCCTTTAGAGCGGAGATGGGAACGATGGCAGTGCTATCAATGCCGGCTTGCGCGGCAAAGGTGTGCAGCGCGGCGCGGATGTGGCCGAAGGCGAGCGCGGGGTCGGCCACGGCGTCGAGTTTGTTGACGGCAAATACGACCGAGGGCACGCGCAGCAGGTGCAGCAGCAGGGCGTGGCGGCGGGTTTGCGGCAGCAGGGGCAGAGCGGGGTTTTGCCAGTCGAGCTTGGTAGCATCAACCAGCACCACGGCGGCGTCGGCCTGCGAGGCGGCGGTGACCATGTTGCGCGTGTACTGCTCGTGACCAGGGGCGTCGCCGATGATGAACTTGCGCGCCTCGGTGGAAAAGTAGCGGTACGCGACGTCGATGGTGATGCCCTGTTCGCGCTCGGCTTGCAGGCCGTCGGTGAGCAGGGCCAGATCAGCCTCGCCGCCGCGCGTGACGCCGGCCAGGTGGTCTTGCAGCACCGCTTTGCTGTCAACCAGAAGGCGACCGATGAGCGTGCTTTTACCGTCATCGACACTGCCGCAGGTGATGAAGCGCAGGGCGGGGCGGGTGTCTTGCCGGGTGGCGTCGGAGGGGGTGAGTTCGGTGGTTTGCATGATGTTTTTCAAACGAATGGCAAGGCGGAAGGGTGTAGCCCGACCGCTGTTGGGGGGCGCGTGGCGCCGGCTTGCCAAGCCGCCGCGCCGCCCCCCCTCTGGGGGGAAGACGCCGCAGGCGGCTCAGGGGGGTCAAAAATATCCATCCCGCTTGCGCTTTTCCATCGACGCCTCGCTGGTTTGGTCGTCCATGCGCGTCGCGCCGCGTTCGCTTACATCGGCGGCCAGGGTTTCGATGACGATTTCTCCTGGCGTGGCGGCGTGACTTTCGACCGGGCAGGTGCAGGTGACGTCGCCGACGGTGCGAAAGCGCACGGTGCGGGTCTGCACCTGCTCGCCGTCTTTGGGCGGGGTGAGCGGAGTCACGGGTACCAGCAGGCCGCGGCGCTCGACCACTTCGCGCTGATGGGCGTAGTAGATGGCGGGCAGGGCGATGGACTCGCGCTCGATGTACTGCCACACGTCGAGTTCGGTCCAGTTGCTGATGGGAAAGACGCGAAAGTGCTCGCCGGGCGCCAGCCGGGTGTTGAACAGCGTCCACAACTCGGGCCGTTGGGCGCGCGGCTGCCATTGGCCGAAACTGTCGCGGTGGCTGAAGATGCGCTCCTTGGCGCGCGCTTTTTCCTCGTCGCGGCGGGCGCCGCCGATCAGGGCGTCGAAGCGGAACTCCTCGATAGCCTCCAGCAGCGTGACCGACTGGTGCGCGTTGCGGCTTTCGCCCGGATGCGCCAGCCGCACGGTGCCGCGCGCCATCGAGTCCTCGACGCTACGCACGATCAACTCGGCCTGCAACTCGGCGGCGCGCTGGTCGCGGAAGTCGGT
>JAITMV010000105.1 GCA_031277295.1 Burkholderiaceae bacterium
AAGCGGACGATGCAAAACGCTTGCGAAGGTGAGCGGCGTTCGAAGGCTCATGGACTTGAAAGAAGGTGGGCTTTGCAATGCACCTAACGCCCCAAGCTAAGCGGCGGCGAAGCCGTCCGCCTTGAGCGCAATGTTAGGCGCATGGCTGACCAAGTGTGCCACGGCTCAAGCGCGACACCACGGTGCACCAGCGCGAGAGGCAAGCGCAGCAATGAACGCTGACCAGATGCGCTGCCCGCCGCTAGCGGGCGAAGCACGAAGCAACGGCAAAGCGGGCGATGCAAAATGCTTGCGAAGGTGAGCGCCGTTCGAATGCTCATCGACTTGAAAAGGGTGGGTTTTGCAATGCACCTAACGCCTAAATTAACCGGCGTGCCGTAGGCACGTCCGGGTTGAATGCAATGCTAGGTGTTTCACTCGACCCGGCGTTGTTTAAGTATTTTATGAATTTCAGCGACTGCATTCTGCTCCTCACGCTGAAAAGCATTCGGCTCTACGGTAGCCTTTAATGATTGAAAAGCCAAGAAGATAGATGCTGCTCCAATTATGAGTGAAGCAAGATCTGCCTTTCCATTAACTGTTGCCCATCCAGCAGCAATAACAAATAAGATAGCAGTCAATGCGTAAAGCGGCATCAATCGTTTTACCTTTCTGGCTTGCTCCAGTTTGATATTTTCCTTCCTGAAGGGACGCTCCTGCAAAAGTTCCTCGTTGGTGCAATGGCTCAATAGCTTATATTCATTGTGCGAGTGATCAACGACGTTGAAATCGCCATTTACACTGATTTGACCATCATTGTTGAAGTCGCGCAATTTGGCTCTCCTAACAGAACATCGACGTTCAATTCTCGTACTGTACCTAACAACAATTAGACGAACCACCTTGGAGGCAGTAGTGTCGCCTAACTTTCATGGGTTGTGAATCTTACCAGAGTCCAACGCTTGCCTTCTTGTATAGGCAAACCTAAAATTTAGCGGATGGATTCTAAGCCCCCAAAGTTGTTGGACCAGTTGCGCCAGGCGATCCGGGTGCGGCATTACAGCATTCGCACGGAGAACGCCTA
Organism: Burkholderiaceae bacterium; assembly: GCA_031277295.1. Classification (GTDB taxonomy): domain Bacteria; phylum Pseudomonadota; class Gammaproteobacteria; order Burkholderiales; family Burkholderiaceae_C; genus Ottowia. The sequence continues at coordinate 1,064 of JAITMV010000105.1, forward strand.
TTGCGATTGGGCGCGGCGGTTCATCTTGTTTCATGGCAAGCGCCATCCGCGCGAGATGGCGGCGGGTGAGGTGACGGCGTTTTTGACGCACTTGGCGAACGAGCGCAATGTGTCGGCTTCGACTCAGAATCAGGCCAAGAGCGCCTTGTTGTTTCTCTATCGGCAGGTGCTGGGCATCGAGTTGCCGTGGCTGGATGAGATTGTGCAGGCCAAGCGCGGTACGCGCTTGCCGGTGGTGTTGACGCCGCGCGAGGTGCGCGATTTGCTTGGCGCGACGCAAGGCACGATGGGGCTGATTGTCGGGTTGTTGTATGGGACCGGGATGCGCTTGCTGGAGTGTCTGCGTTTGCGCGTGAAAGACGTTGAACTGACGCGCCGCGAAATTCTGATCCGCGAGGGCAAGGGCAACAAGGATCGCGTGACGGTGTTGCCGGAAAACCTGATCTTGCCGTTACAGAAGCATTTGGTGCGCGTGAAAACGGTGCATGATGCTGATATCGCAGCCGGTTTTGGCACGGTGTATTTGCCCGATGCGCTGGCGGCCAAATATCCGGATGCGGCGCGTCAGTGGGGCTGGCAATGGGTGTTTCCGAGTCCGGTGCGCTCGGTCGATCCGCGCACGGGGGTGGAGCGGCGGCATCATATTTATCCTGAAAGCGTGCAGCGCGCGGTGCGCGAGGCGGCGCGGCATGTTGGCATTGTCAAGCCGTGTTCGCCGCACGTGCTGCGTCACAGTTTCGCGACCCACTTGTTGCAGGCGGGATATGACATTCGCACGGTGCAGGAGTTGCTGGGGCACAGTGACGTGAAAACGACGATGATTTACACGCACGTGCTCAATCGCGGCGGGCGCGGGGTGGTCAGTCCGTTGGATGCATTGTGAGCGGCGTTTGAACGCTGGCGTTTCGGGGAGGGGGCATCATGGTGGCAGAAACTCCCAGGTTTTGAACGGATCGGTATCAATTTCCGGGAGGACGCGCAAGGGTCAGCCGCAGTTTTTGGGTTCAATGATCGTATGCTCTGCGAATTCCGGCCAGCACGGCGCCGGGGCACAGAGAACGCTCTGAAAGAAAAACATGCTCCAAACCAAAGTCCACGACGGCGTTGCCGAGGTATTGCTTGACTCGCCTCCTGTCAACGGCATCACTGATTCGATGCTGGCTGCCCTGATGGCCGCCTTGCAGCAGGCGGGTGATGATCCTGAGGTGCGCGCCATCGTGTTGGGTAGCGCTTTGCCGGGGCGGTTTTGTGCCGGGCTGGATTTACGCCAGTATCGTCGGCGCAAGCCCTCAGAAGTGCATGGCATCATCTCCAAGCTGTACTGCCGGTTGCATGAGTTGCAAGGCGGCTTGCCCAAGCCGGTGATTGCCGCTGTCGCCGGCTCGGCGCGCGGCGGCGGCATGTCGATTGCCATTACCTGCGACATGATTGTCGCCGCCGACGATGCCACGTTTGGTTATCCCGAGATGGATGTGGGGCTGCTGCCTGCGATTCACTATCATCACCTGCATCGCATTGTCGGGCGTTACCGCGCTTTTGATTTGCTGTTTACTGGCCGCGTATTCAGCGCGCACGAAGCGATGGCTCTGGGTCTGGTCAGCCGTGTCGCGCCGGCGGAGCAGGTGCTGGACAAGGCGCGCGAGTTGGCGCGCGTGTTTGCCGCCAAGTCGCCTGAATTGATGCGCCTGGGCAAGGCCGCTTTCGTGCGTGCCGCCGACAATGGCTACCGTCAGGGCGCCGGCGCCGCTGTCGATCTGATTTGCACGGTGTTCGGTACCGCAGACGGCGCTGAGGGTCTGACTGCATTTGACGAGAAGCGCAAGCCAAAATGGGGCGTTGTCTGAAGAGGGTAAATTGTTTTTTTGTTTTGCATCAACATGTGGTCGATGAATGAGATGCTTAACGCTTGCGGGCACGCGCTGCTCGATGCTTTGCGTCCGCGCGTGTTGCTGCTGACGTTGGCGCCGCTGGCGGTGATGCTGCTGCTGGTGCTGGGCCTCGGTCTGGCGTATGGCGGTGCAGCGCTGGAGTGGGCGCATGGCTGGGTGGGTAGCGTGGGCTGGTTGAATTGGGTGATCGGTTGGCTCGGTGCCGACACCGCCGCCAAGGTACAGGCGGTGCTGGCGCCGTTGGTGCTGGTGGCAATGGTGACGCCGCTGGTGGTGGTGGGTGTACTGCTGCTGGTGGCGATATTCATGATGCCGGCGATGCGTCGGCTGGTGGTACGCACGCGCTTTGCGGGGCTAAAGCGGCAGGGCGGCGGTGCGCGGGTGTGGTTGGACTCGCTCATGCACTCGGTTGTCGTCACGCTGGTGGCGCTGGTGCTGCTGGTGTTGACTAGCCCGCTGTGGTTGATACCGCCGCTGATTGTGGTGCTGCCGCCTTTGATTTTCGGCTGGCTGGGCTACCGGGTAATGAGCTATGACGCCTTGGCTGAGCACGCCTCACCCGCCGAGCGCCGAGCGCTGATGCGGCGCCACCGCGCGCCGCTGTTGGTTGTGGGGGTAGTGACTGGCTATCTGGGTACGGCACCGGTGGCGATATGGGCGCCGGGGCTGCTGCTGCTGTCGCTGTTTTGGCTGCTGGTGCCGCTGGCGGTGTGGCTTTACACCTGGACGTTCGCGTTTGCCAGCCTGTGGTTCGCGCATTACTGTCTGTTTGCTTTGCAAACGCTGCGCATGGCGGATGGGGCTGCGCCGCCGCCGTCGGCACTCGCGCCCGCGCTGCCAGGGCCGCCCGTTGCGGACCGATTACAGGGGCCTTTGTCGTGAACTCTGTCTCCACTTCTGCCGCGCCCGGTTTCGGTCTGATCGTCATCGGCGACGAAATTCTGTCTGGCAGACGCGCTGACAAGCATCTGGCCAAGGTGATCGAGTTGCTGGCCGCGCGCGGCCTGAGCTTGGATTGGGCCGATTACGTGGGTGACGCGCCTGCGCGCATTACGGCGACGCTGCGGCGCGCATTCTCCGGTGGCGACGTGGTGTTTTCCACTGGCGGTATCGGCGCCACGCCCGACGACCACACGCGCCAATGCGCCGCCGCCGCGCTGGGTGTGCCGTTGGCGCTACATCCCGAAGCCAAAGCGCTGATCGAAGAGCGTATGCGCGACACCGCCGCTGAGCAAGGTGTGCCGTTTGAGCCGGATCGGCCCGACAACGCGCATCGGCTGAACATGGGAATGTTTCCGGTCGGCGCGCAGATTATTCCCAACCCGTACAACAAGATTCCAGGTTTTTCGTGCGCCGCGGTGGGCGCGCTGCTGACTGACGATACGCGCCGGGGCGCGGCGCTGCATTTCGTGCCCGGTTTTCCGGTAATGGCGTGGCCGATGATCGAATGGGTGCTGGATCACCGCTACGCCCATTTGCGCCGAGCGGCGGCGTGGCTGGAGAAGTCGGTGATTCTGTTTGGCGCGATGGAGGCGACGCTGACGCCGGTGATGCAGCGCCTCGAAGCCGTCCATCCCGGCGTCAAGGTATTTAGCCTGCCCAGCGTTGACCATCCCGAGTACGGACGGCATATCGACCTGGGCGTCAAGGGCGAGCCGCAGGCAGTCGAGCGCGCTTACGCCGATTTGCGGCGCTGGCTGGAGCCGTTCAATTTGCGCTACGGTCCCGAAATTGTCAGGCATTGAACCGTCTCCCGGATAGTTACAGGCACAATGGAAAGCTTTTAGGACGCGGCGCTCGGTTGCCGCGTCTTCATCCCCGCCCTCACAGGAGAAAACCCAGATGACCAAAACGGTCGCCGACGTGATGAAATTGCTTAAAGACAACGAATGCAAGTTCGTTGACCTGCGCCTGACCGATCTGCGCGGCAAGGAGCAGCACGTGAGCCTGCCCGTGACCGCCTTCGACGAAGACAAGTTCAGCGACGGCCACGGTTTCGACGGTTCCTCCTTCGCTGGCTGGAAGGGCATTGAGGCCTCCGACATGCTGCTGCTGCCCGATCCGGCTTCGGCATACGTCGATCCGTTTTACGAAGAATCAACCTTGGTGCTGACTTGCGACGTGCATGAACCGGGCGACGGCAAGGCGTATGACCGCGACCCGCGCTCCATTGCCCGCCGCGCCGAGGCATACCTGAAGGCCAGCGGCATCGGCGACACCGCCTATTTCGGCCCCGAACCGGAGTTTTTTGTCTTCGACGGCGTGCGCTGGAGCACCGAACCGGGCCACACCTTTTACAAGGTCGACGAATACGAGGCGCCCTGGAACAGCGGCGCCAAGCTTGAAGGCGGCAACCGTGGCCACCGCCCCTCCAACAAGGGCGGCTACCTGCCGGTGCCCCCGGTAGACAGCAGCCACGACATGCGCGCCGAAATGGCGCTCATTCTGGAAGACGTGGGCATTCCGGTCGAGGTGTTCCACCACGAAGTCGGCGGCGCCGGTCAACTGGAAATCGGCACAAAGTTCAGCACCCTGGTAGAGCGTGCTGACTGGACGCAGCGCATGAAGTACGTGATCTGGAACGTGGCCGACCGCTACGGCAAAACCGCCACCTTCATGCCCAAGCCTTATCATGGCGACAACGGCAGCGGGATGCACGTTCACCAGTCGGTCTGGAAGGGCGGCAAGAACCTGTTCGCCGGCAGCGGCTACGCTGGCCTGTCCGATACGGCGTTGCACTACATCGGCGGCCTCATCAAGCACGCCCGCGCGCTCAACGCCATCACCAACCCCACCACCAACAGCTATAAGCGCTTAGTACCGCACTTCGAGGCGCCGGTCAAGCTGGCCTATTCCAGCCGCAACCGCTCGGCCTCGATCCGCATCCCGCATGTCATAAGTGACAAGGCGCGCCGTATTGAGGCGCGCTTTCCCGACCCCATGGCCAACCCCTACCTGTGCTTTGCCGCGCTGCTGATGGCCGGCCTTGACGGCATCGAAAACAAAATCCACCCCGGCGAAGCCGCCACCAAGGACCTGTACCACCTGCCGCCCGAAGAAGACAAACTGGTACCCACCGTCTGCCATAGCCTCGGGCAGGCGCTGCAAGAGTTGGACAACGACCGTGCCTTTCTCACCCGCGGCGGCGTTTTTTCCGACGCCATGCTGGATGCCTACATCGACTTAAAGATGGCCGAAGTCAACCGCGTGCGTACCCAGGTCAATCCGGTCGAATACGACATGTATTTTTCACTGTGACCAAGCCGCAATGACTGGCTCGAAAGAAATGGTGTGGTCGTCGTTTTTCTCTCTTGCAACCGGCTATTGCGCTTTCTTTGTATGGCAGACACTCGTCGTTACTATCCACAAAGTTGGCTGAAAGGTATTTGACATGAAACCCGTCCTGCTGTTTGTTTCGTGTCTCACTATTGCCGCCGCCTGCGCGCCCGCGCGAGCGCAGGAGCGCGTTTACCGCTGCGCCAACAACGAATACACCAATCAAATCAAGGGCCGCACCGGGTGCCAACTGGTCAAAAACGACGGCATCACCATCATCAACTCCGCACCCGCGCGAACCACCGTACAAAGCGGCGCATCTTCCGCTTCTGCTCCCGTCCAGCAGCGCATCAATGTGGCCGCACAACGCGCCAGGGACGCTGACGCCAGGGCCATCTTGGAGCAGGAACTGCGCCGCACCGAGGCCCGCCAAGCCGAACTGGAAAAAGAATACAACAGCGGCCAGCCCGACAAAATCGGTGGCGAAGCCAAAAACTACCAGAAATACCTCGACCGCGTAGCCGAGATGAAGGCGGCCATCGAGCGCAACAAGAGTGACATCGAAGGCATTAAGCGCGAACTGGCGCGTTATACGGCACCGGTTTCAAGTAACCCGTAGTCAGCAACCGAAATAGCGTGAAGGCTTCGCGAACCTCCTGCGCCAAACCGATTCATTTCAGGTTCCTTAGTTGCGGCCGACAAGGCGGCCTCACAGAGAAGAGTAATCTAGGCATTTGGCCTAACCTTTTGTTCAAGCGGACCCGCTGAGGCGGGCTGCCCAACTCAAATCGTTAGATTTTGGCGCCATTGGTGCCTCATTTAAAATAAATTCACCTTTAATCGGAGCAGTTTATGCGATTGTTCGTGATTGGCGCATCAGGCAAAGTCGGCTCCTGTCTGATAGCGCGTGCTGTTGCGCATGGGCATAGCGTAACGGCACAGACCCGTTCAATAGACAAAATCCGCCCAACCGATGGGGTGACTACTGTGATCGGCGCTCCGACCGATGAGGCATTTCTCCGTGCTGCAGTGGCTGGTCACGATGCTGTTGCTTTTTGCCTCGGTGTTGATAGTGGTGGTAAAACCAACTTGTTCTCCGATGCAACACAAGCCCTGATTGGTGTAATGCGGAGCAATGGCATCAAGCGTCTTGTTGTAATCACCGGGGTCGGCGCAGGTGATACCAAGGGACATGGCGGATGGCTTTATAACCGCCTCATTTTCCCACTTTTCACCTACAACA
>JAITMV010000112.1 GCA_031277295.1 Burkholderiaceae bacterium
GGCGACATCGTCGCGCAGCGCTTCGCGCGCGCGCACCACCTGCTGCTCGGCCTCGGCGCGAGCGGCGGCGACGATCTTGGCGCCTTCTTCGCCAGCGCGTACCTTGGCTTCTTCGATGATCTGCTGCGCGCGGCGCTCGGCGTCGGCCAGGCGCTGGGCATTTTCGTCGCGCGTGGCGGCCAACTCCTGCTCGACGCGCTTGTTGGCGGCGGCCAGTTCGCTTTTGGCCTTGTCGGCGGCAGCCAGACCATCGGCGACTTTCTGAGCGCGTTCATCCAGCGCCCGAATGATCGGCGGCCATATGAACTTCATCGTGAATGCCACCAGCAGCAAAAACACGATGATTTGAACGATTAAGGTACCAGTGATGCTCACGGTCGATCCTTTATGCGGCAGCCTTGTTGAGCCGAATAACCCAACTCGCGAGGCGCGCGCCTCAATTCCTGCCGGCCCAACTTACTTGACGCCACCGGCGGCGGCAACCGCGCCAGCGATCTGGCTCAGGAACGGGTTAGCGGTGGTGAACCACAGCGCGATACCGACGCCGATGATGAACGCCGCGTCGATCAGGCCAACCAGCAAAAACATCTTGGTTTGCAACTCGTTCATCAATTCGGGCTGGCGAGCCGCCGCCTCCAGATATTTGCTGCCCATGACGCCGATGCCGACGCAAGCGCCGCACGCGCCCAGGCCAATGATCAGACCGACGGCCACGGCAACATAACTGATAACTTCCATGATGACTCCTAAAAAGACTTGGGTTGAAAGAAAAGGAAAAAAAGAAAACTTGAACGAAGACTCAATGATGATCGTGCGCCTGACCGATGTACACCAGCGTCAGCATCATGAACACGAAGGCTTGCAGGGTAATGATCAGAATGTGGAACACCGCCCAGGCCCAGCCGCCGATGACGTGCAGCACCGATAGCGCCAGCGCGCCGCCCAGGCTGACGCTGCCCCACGCGCCGCCCATCAGGGCCAGCAGCAAAAACAGCAATTCGCCCGCGTACATGTTGCCGAACAGTCGCATCCCGTGCGACACGGTCTTGGCAATGAATTCGACCAGTTGCATGGCGAAGTTGAACGGGTACAGCGCCCAATGGTTGCCAAACGGCGCCGTAAACAACTCATGCACCCAGCCGCCCAGGCCCTTGATCTTGACGTTGTAGTACAGGCACAGCAGCAGCACCGCCACCGACAAGCCCAGGCTGATCGACAAATCCGCCGTCGGCACGATGCGCAAATAGGCATGGTGCGGATCGCCGCCAGCGGCGCCGAACGCCTTTTCCCAAATGAATGGCAGCAGATCGACCGGCAGCAAGTCCATCGCGTTCATCAGGAAGATCCAGACGAATACCGTCAGCGCCAGCGGAGCGACGAACTGGCGGCTTTTGACGTTGTGGACGATGCCCTTGGCCTGGTTGTCCACCATCTCGACCAGAAACTCCACCGCCGCCTGCCAACGCCCCGGCACGCCTGAGGTGGCCTTGCGGGCGGCCGTCCACAGCAGCCAGCAGCCCAGCACGCCCAGCACGATGGAAAAAAACAGCGAATCCAGGTTGAACACCGACAGATCGAACACGCCCGTGGACTTGTGGTTCTGCAGGTGCGTCAGGTGGTGGACGATGTAATCGCCAGCGGTGGGACCATGCCCCGCGGCGGATTCGACAGCGTTCTCGGCAGCCATTGGTTTTTACTTTCTGCGCCCGTGTCCTGGTCTGGACTTCATCGACTCGGCCGACACAAGCACTCCGGAGCACGAACACCGGGACATGACACCATGTCCTTGCCCTTCAGGCCGCGCAAGCAAATGCTTGCGGCGCCACGCGGTATTGCCGCGCTTTGCGCCTCGCCCGACGAACCAATCCATCGATTTCATTTTGTTCCGACATTCACGGGCCGAAGCACCAAGCCAACCCAATACATTTTGATCGTTAGCGCCAGACCGATCAGCAACGCTGGCCAGTTCGGTGCTTCCAAAATCTTCGGGGCCGCCATCAGCATCCCCACGGCCAAGATCAGCTTGACCGCCTCCCACAACAAAAAACCCGCCAGCGCCGCCCCCGGCGGAAAACCGGGCGCCGCCCAACGGCTCATTCCTTTTGCAGCGAGCGCCGCCGGCAGCACGCCGGCTAACGCCCCATAACCCGCCGACCAGGCCGCTTGCGGCTGGCCCGTCAGCAGCCATGCCAAGACCATCACCACCGCGCCGGTTGCCACTTGCATCAGCAGCACCCGCGCCAGCGGCAATTGCGGGTAGCGCACGCGCCACCGGCTCGCTTGCTCCGCGCTCAGCGCGATGAATGTCTCATCACCATCACCGGCGGCATCCTGGTATCCCGGCGGCTGCCGGGACGCGGAGCGCGCCGCTTGGGATGAAATTCGTGTCATGCCACCTGAGGCCACAGCTACGGCATCGGCAGCCGACTGCACAAGACTCGCGATTATACGTAGAAACCGATGCGGGGTGCCTGATGTCAGTGACCCACGGCGCTGACGCGCCACCCGCAACGCATGAAACCGATGCGGCCTTAGCCCTCTCGTCATTTCCGCCTTCGCAGGAATGACGAGGGAAAGAACGGGAGGTTCAAACCGAGCTTGGTCTTAGAACGTGTTCACGATCCCGGCGCGGGCGTGCGGGCGCGGGCTTGGGGCGCTGCGGCGCAAGCAATCCTTGCCAATGACACCGGCCATTGGCTGCGAATTGCGCCTTGCAGCCCATCCCAATCCGCATCCCGCACACCTCACGCCGAGATCGTGAACACGTTCTTACGATGAATCGCGCCCCTGCGCGCCAAATTCAGGCGGCGCCTTTATGATCGATCATCCTCCCCGCACATGACTTTTTTGCACCATGCCCCTGATTCCCGCCACCATCCTGACCGGCTTTCTCGGCGCGGGCAAGACCACGCTGCTCAGACGCGTGCTGACCGAGGCGCACGGGCAGAAGATCGCCGTGATCGAAAACGAGTTCGGCCCGGAAAACATCGACAACGATATTCTGGTGACCGACACGGGCGAGCAGATCATCCAGATGAGCAATGGCTGCATCTGCTGCACCATCCGCGAGGACTTGCGCGCCACGTTGTCTGATTTGGCGGCGAAAAAACGCGCCGGGGAGTTGGACTTCGAGCGCGTGGTGATTGAGACCACGGGCTTGGCCGACCCCGGCCCGGTGGCGCAGACTTTTTTCATGGACGACGAGGTTGCCGAAAGCTACCTGCTGGACGCCATCGTCACCCTGGTGGACGCCAAGCACGCCGCCGGGCAGTTGAACGACCGCGTCGAGGCGCAACGCCAAGTGGGTTTTGCTGACCGGATTTTCATCAGCAAGGCCGATTTGGCGTCCACCGAGGCGTTGTCGGCATTGCAACACCGCCTGAGGCACATGAACCCGCGCGCGCCGCAACGGGTGGTGCATTTTGGCGAGGCGCCGCTTGAGGAGGTGTTCGATCTGCGGGGTTTCAACCTGAACGCCAAGCTGGACCTCGACTCTGATTTTCTGGCCGCGGACGCGCACGACTGTCATCACCACGATCATGCGCACGATCACGAGCACGGCGGGCACTGCGACCACCCTTCGCACCAACACGGCCACGCGCACGGGCACCACCATCACCACGATGACGACGTGCAAAGTTTCGTGTTCCGCAGCGAGCGCGCGCTTGATCCGGCGAAGCTGGAGGACTTTCTGGGCGCTATCGTCAACATTTACGGCCCGCGCATGTTGCGCTACAAGGGCGTGCTGTGGATGAAGGGAACCGAACGCAAGGTCATCTTCCAGGGTGTGCATCAGTTGATGGGCAGCGACTTGGGGCCGGTCTGGAAAGACGGCGAGCCGCGCGTAAGCAAGCTGGTGTTCATCGGCATCGATCTGCCGCGTGACATCCTGCTTCAAGGGCTAACGCAGTGTCTGGTATGAAGTGAGACTTGACCCGTTTAGCGCGGCCGCTGTAGGGGCAACCCTCGTGGTTGCCCTTGTATCCACTGGACAAGGACCGGTGTCGAGTACACAGCAAACGTAGGGCGGAGTTCACCCCGCCATTGCGCCGCTTCACGAAACCGGGAGATGGCGGGGTGAACCCCGCCCTACGCTTGCTGCGCGGGAATGACAGGGAAAGCGAAGCTTCGAGGAACGGCCATCCAAGGGGTGCTCACTCAAGAGCCAGCGCTGAATCAAACGCCCCTGGATTCCCGCCTGCGCGGAAATGACGAGGGAGTGTGCGGGAATGACGAGAGGGCTAAGGCCGCGTTGGTTTCATGCGCCGCGGGTGACGCGTGAGCGACATGGAATACTGTTTTGAAGTGCTCACTAACAGTTACTCGTGGCCGGGCCGATACAATCGCCGCCTCCTGAACTGGTCGGCCATACCGCGATTGGTCTGGTGAAGCTGCCCCCAAAAGGTCCATAAGAGGGTTTTGTGCGGATGAATATGACCTTGCTTCGTCCGCTTGACACGCGATCAATGTCGATACGGCGGTGCGCTGTTTTCGTAAGGAGACGCCTGAAGTGAAATCTGTGGCTGCCAAGAATCGTCTGGCCAAACCCAAAGTCAAGGCCGCATCCAGGGCCAAGGCCGCCGTCGCCAAGCCGGCGGCCTTGGGAGCGCCAAAAACCAAGGTAAAAACGGCTGCGCCGGCCAAGAGCGCGCAGGCCAAAGCCAAGGCGATCAGTAAACCTGCGCCTGCCGTGGCTCGAAAGAAGAAAACGGCCGCCGTCAAATCCACCACGTCCGTCAAGCCGGCCAAGTCCGTCAAGCCCGCCAAGTCCATCAAGCCCGCCAAGTCCGTCAAGCCCGTCAAGCTCGCCAAGCCCGTCGCGCCCAAAGCGCTGCCAACGCCCATCGGGGTTGTTCATCCGACGCCGGTGGCGATCAAAAAAAATCCTCGCCTGGCCAACAACTGGAAAACCAAGCCCATCGAGCACTGGAGCGATGCCGAGGTCATCGCCATGCCCGACAGCGAGTACATGAACGAGCCGCAGATGGCGTTTTTTCGCCTCAGGCTGGTCAGTTTGAAAAACGACATTCTGGCCAACGCCGGCCAGACGGCGGAAAATTTGCGCGACGACACCGTGGTCGTACCCGACCCAGCCGACCGCGCCACCATCGAGGAAGAGCATGCGCTGGAGTTGCGCACGCGCGACCGCGAGCGCAAACTGCTCAAAAAAATCGAACAGTCCATTGCTCGCATTGACTCTGGCGACTACGGCTACTGCGACGAGCGGGGGGCGCCTAGCGGCGTGCCGCGCCTGCTGGCGCGGCCGACCGCGACGCTCTCGCTGGAAGCCCAGCAGCGGCGCGAACTGAAGCAAAAGATGTTCGGCGATTGAGCATGGGACGGCAATCGGGTTCGAGCAGCGGCGGCCTGCTGTCGAAGATGGTTAAGTTCGTCAAGAACCCGACCGTACAGTGGTCCGATCTCAACTCCGTGCGATCAGGCTCCACTGGCGATCAGTCCCACCAGGCGCTCCAGGAAATGATTGAGCGCAAGCGGCGAAATGACTTCGTGCGTAACCGCGAACTCGATATGCTGCGTAAGCTGCGCCGCAAGAAATTGCTTGCGCAAGAAGACCGGCCCACAACGTCTTCTGATTTTGGCGACCGGCACGCCAATAGCGGTGAGCGCGCACGGACGCTGGAGAAGATCGATGAGATCGAGGCCCAGATGTCCAGCGTCTGGCTGCGGCATCAAGGTGGCCAGGAACAAACCGGCGCCGACAAGCCGCTGTCTCGAAGCCAGGATGGTGGGCCAGAACGTGTAAATAAATTCGACGCGTCCGAGCAGTCGCCTGCAACGTATCCGATTGAGACGCAAAGTGCCGCAATGCCTGAGGACGAACTTCCGCCGACGGCGCTTGAGGCGCGGACACCGCTCGCGCCGACGCGGGTGGGCTTGAGCGACACGTTTGATTTTCAGGTCGATGCGCTCGCGAAGACCGCTAAACTGGATCCCGTGCTCGAGGAGGCCGTGATCCGCTTTGCCAACGGCGATAGCGCCGGAGCCGAGGCCCGTTTGTATGCACTGGTGGCCGAGGGCGGCACGCATGAGGACGACGCCGAAACCTGGCTGACTTTGCTGGATTTTTACCGGGCCACAGCAGAGCAAGGCAAGTTCAACGATGCCGCGCCGTACTTCGCGGCACGCTTTGGCCGCCTTGCGCCGCAGTGGGAGACGAGCGCGCTGGCGGACAGCCACCCGGTCGAGACGGCAGGCGCCGGCATGACGCGTGTCGAGCTGGCTGGAGAGATGCTCCGCTCCGCCGACAGCGCGCTCAGGCTGCCTGGCTTGAGCAACCCCGCCAGGTCGATTGAGTTCAACTGCCGCGAACTGCGGCGCGTGGACTTCGGCGCCGCTGGCGACTTGCTTAACTGGTCAATGAGCCGGCAGGCCGAGGGCAGGCAAGTTATTTTCTGCCGGGTCAATCGCATGGTGGCGGCGTTTTTCGGCGTCATCGGCTTAACCGAGGTGGCGCACGTGGAGGTGCGGCTGGATTGATGCGCCGCGGCTGGCGCGCGCGCGCCGTGGACCACTGATGTACCCTCAATGCTCAACGCTTGATGCTCAACGCAAAAATGGAATCATTTCACGGCACTACCATCGTCAGCGTGCGTCGCAAAACCCCCGAAGGCTGGCAGGTGGCCATTGGCGGCGACGGGCAGGTTACGCTGGGCAATATCGTCGTCAAGGGGTCGGCGCGCAAGGTGCGCACGCTTTTTCACGGCAAGGTGCTGGCGGGTTTTGCCGGCGCGACGGCCGATGCGTTCACGCTGTTCGAGCGCTTCGAGGCCAAGCTGGAAAAACATCAGGGACACTTGAGCCGTGCCGCCATCGAGCTGACGCGCGATTGGCGCACCGACCGCGTGCTGCGTCGGCTGGAGGCTATGCTGGCAGTGGCGGACCGCGAAACCTCGCTCATCATCACCGGCAACGGCGACGTGCTGGAGCCTGAGAACGGTCTGGTGGCCATCGGCTCCGGCGGCGCGTATGCGCAAGCGGCGGCCAAGGCGCTGTTGGATCACACCGAGTTGCCGGCCGATCAGATCGTTAAAAAGGCGCTTGAGATCGCGGGCGAGTTGTGCATCTATACCAACCAGCATCACACGGTGGAAACACTCTGAAGTGAAACTGACCTTGATCTCGCCGGTTTTTCTCCTTCCCCCTTTGGGCAGGGATGGGGGCCGGCGGCGCATGACAAATGACCCGCTTCGCTCAATGTCATATTCGCGCGCCGAGCCAGCAGACGCACCCGCAGTGCGGGCTGCTGCGGGTGCGTGTCGCGCGGTAACTTTTCATTGGTCATTCATCGCAAACGCAAAATGTCAGCCATGACCCCCCAAGAGATCGTCTCCGAACTCGATCGCCACATCATCGGCCAGCACGACGCCAAACGCGCTGTTGCCATCGCGCTGCGCAACCGCTGGCGGCGCCAGCAGGTGGATGAGTCGCTACGCGCCGAGATTACGCCCAAGAACATTCTCATGATCGGCCCGACCGGCGTCGGCAAGACCGAGATCGCGCGCAGGCTGGCGCGGTTGGCCGATGCGCCGTTCATCAAGGTCGAGGCGACCAAGTTCACCGAGGTCGGCTACGTCGGCAAGGATGTCGACTCGATCATCCGCGACTTGGCCGAGATGTCTGTCAAGCACGAGCGCGAGCGTGCCATGCGCCAACACCGCACGCGCGCCGAGGACTTGGCCGAGGAACGTATTCTCGATGTGCTGATTCCACCCGCCCGTAACGCCGACGGCAGTAGCGCCGCGCCCGCCGATGGCGCGGCGCGGCAGGTGTTTCGCAAGAAACTGCGCGAAGGGCAGTTGAATGATCGCGACATCGAAATCGAGTTGGCTCAGCCCGCGCCGTCGATGGAAATCATCGGCCCGCCGGGCATGGAAGAAATGGCCGAGCAGCTCAAGGGCATGTTCGGCAATCTGCACAACGACCGCCGCCGCGCGCGACGCTTGAAGATCGGCGAGGCCATGAAACTGCTGGCCGACGAGGAGGCTGGCAAGCTGGTCAACGAGGATGACATACGCTTGCAAGCCGTGCATAACCTGGAGCAAAACGGCATCGTCTTCATCGACGAAATCGACAAGGTCGCCTCGCGCGGATTGGACGGCGGCAGCACCGCCGAGGTGTCGCGCCAAGGTGTGCAGCGCGACTTGCTGCCGCTGGTTGAAGGCACTACCGTCAACACCAAGTACGGCATGGTGCGCACCGATCACATTCTGTTCATTGCCTCCGGTGCTTTTCATCTGTCGCGACCGAGCGATCTGATTCCCGAGTTGCAAGGCAGGCTGCCCATTCGGGTCGAACTGGCGTCGCTGTCGGTGCGCGACTTCGAGGCTATCCTGACACAAACCGATGCCTCGCTGGTGCGCCAATATCAGGCGCTGCTGGCGACCGAGCGCGTGACGCTTGACTTTCGGCCTGACGGCATTTCGCGCTTGGCCGAGATTGCGTTTGCCGTCAACGAATCAACAGAGAACATCGGCGCGCGGCGTTTGTCGACCGTGATGGAACGTCTGCTCGAAGACGTGAGCTTCAACGCCACGCGGCTCGAAGACCAAAGCGTTGTCATAGACACCGCTTATGTGGATGAGCGCTTGTCGGCGTTGAGCCGCGACGAGGATTTGTCGCGCTTTATTCTTTGAGCTTGAGTGTTTGGCTTAGGGGGTAAACCCTTGTGGTTGCCCTCGTATCCACTGGATACGACCGTTGTCAGGCACACAGGGCAACCACAAGGGTTGCCCCTACAAGCGCCGCGCAAAACGGATCGGGTTTCATCTCGGCACCGCAAGTCAACACCCATGCGGCCGGGGCTACACTGCCCGGCATGGCTGCCGTTGCATTTGACACGCTCAAGTTCGTCCGCACGTGTTAGAGGCGGCGGGCGTAGCCGCGCCTCAAGCCAAAGCCATCGCGAGCGCGCTCAGGGCTTGAACAGGACTCACATGACACCGCCGATGTGACAACCAAGGGCGACCTGCGCGAACTGAGGGCCGAACTGAAGGCCGACATATCTGCACTCCGGCAAGAACTCAAGGCTGACTTGACGCAGTTGGAACTGCGCATGACCATCAAGCTTGGCGCCATGCTGGTCGCTGCCGTCGGCGCTGGCCTTGCGCTGGCAAAACTACTCTCCTGAATCCGTGAGTTGAAGGGGAGAAACACATCACCTTGCGGGTGGGGCCTTTTCTTCTTGAGGTCACGGATTCAGATGCTCTGGTAGCCAGGCCGCTCAGGGCCTTCTGTGAAGCAACTATCCAGAATCGGCTTGAAGCTCGGTTGCTGGATAGCTGCTTTTTTTTCGCACCCTCTCATGCCGCCGCCAAAGGCCCTGACGCCAGGGCGACCAGGTTTTCGTCTCGCTCTCGCCCAGTTATGGCCAGCTTCGCGTCACACTTTCAATATCCGCGCTAAGTGACTCATTTGAAAAGTTTTTTTGCTTTTCGGGCTGAGAGAAAAGCCAGCTAAGACATTGATTCCATTGAAATAATTTGCATTTCCCTATTGCGCTGCGCTAAATTCCTGGTACAGTGCAAGAAAGTGCAATTAAGTGGTAAAAAGTGTCTTCACACAAGGTTTGCACTTACTGCACTCGTCAATAAGGAATCCGCGTGTTTCAAGGCGCATCATCGCTGAATTTGGATGCCAAGGGTAGGTTTTCTGTGCCTACCCGGCATCGCGACGTGCTGGTGGCCGTGGCTGCGGGGGCGCTGACCATGACCAAACATCCGCACGGTTGTCTGATGGTGTTTCCGCGTCCGGAGTGGGAAAAGTTTCGCGAGCGCATCGCTCAGTTGCCGATGTCGGCCCAGTGGTGGAAGCGCATCTTTCTGGGTAATGCGATGGACGTCGAGATGGATGGCACCGGTCGCGTGCTGGTGTCGCCGGAGCTGCGCACTGCCGCCGGCTTGACGCGCGAGGTGATGCTGCTGGGCATGGGGCAGCACTTCGAGTTGTGGGACAAGGCCGCCTATGAGACCAAGGAGGCCGAGGCGATGCAAGCCGGTATGCCCGAGGCGTTCAAGGACTTTGTTTTTTGAATAGTGAGAACGGGTGAATACATGGTCTCACACCACGGTCTTGCTGGACGAGGCGGTCGATGCGCTCATCACGCAGCCGCAAGCGCACTACGTGGATGCCACGTTCGGGCGCGGCGGGCACGCGCGGCAAATTCTGAGTCGGCTTGGCGCCGACGGCCGGCTGACGGCTTACGACAAGGACCCGGAGGCGCTTACCGAGGCGGCGCGCATCGCCGATGCGCGCTTTGCCATCCGGCATCAAAGTTTTACCGCCTTGGCCGAATGGCCTGCGGGCACTCTGGCGGGCGTGCTGATGGACTTGGGCGTGAGTTCACCGCAGATCGACAACCCGGCGCGAGGGTTTTCTTTTCGCGCCGACGGGCCGCTGGATATGCGCATGGACCCCACGCGGGGCATGAGCGCGGCCGAGTGGCTGTCCAGGGCCGATCAGCGGCAGATCGCGGAGGTGATTCGTGATTACGGTGAAGAACGGTTTGCTCTCGCCATTGCAAAGGCGATTGTTGCGCGCCGACAGGAACGGGGCGCGCTTGCAAGCACCGCAGAACTGGCCAGCATCGTGGCTGGCGCGGTCAAAACCCGCGAGCCGGGTCAGGACCCTGCAACGCGCACATTTCAGGCTGTTCGGATTTTCGTCAACGCCGAGCTTGAAGAGCTCGAGCAAGCACTCAAGGCAAGCGTGCGTGTGCTGCAACCCGGAGGCCGGCTGGTGGTAATCAGCTTTCATTCGCTGGAAGACCGCATGGTCAAGCGGTTCATGGCCCGCCATGCGCGCGCGCCGGTGGATCGCCGCGCGCCGTTTGCCGAGCCTGCGCCAGCGCTGCTGCGCGTGCTGGCGCGTGTGCGCCCGTCGGCCGAGGAGATCGCAGCCAACCCGCGCGCGCGTAGCGCGATCATGCGGGTGGCTGAGCGCACTGATGTGATCCCCCCTGAGGCGCTGTCGCGCCTTCCCCCCAGGGGGACGCGCCCAGTGGCCAGGGAGACCCCGGCCACGGGCGCCCGAGCTTGGCCTGCTCCGCGGCCTCTCGACTCTTTCGGGTTTATGCCTGGGAGCGCGTCATGATGCGGTTGGCGAATGTGATCTCCCCTGAGGCGCTGTCGCGCCTTCCCCCCAGGGGGACGCACCCAGTGGCCAGGGGGACCCCGGCCACGGGCGCCCGAGCTTGGCCTGCTCCGCGGCCTCTCGACTCTTTCGGGTTCATGCCTGGGAGCGCGTCATGATGCGGTTGGCAATTGTGCTGCTGGGCGCGGTGGTGGCGTCGGCGTTGTACCTGGTGCGGGTGCAGTACGACTCGCGCCGCCTGTTCGCCGAGTGGGATCGCGCGCTGGCCGAGTCGCAGTGGCTGGAGACCGAGCACGAGCGCATTGAGGTGGAAAAGCGCGCGGCTGCCACTTCGCTGCGCGTGGAGGCGCTGGCCAAGCAAAAGCTGGCGATGCGCACGGTGACGCCAGCGATTACCGAATACGTGACTTCGTCGACCGCCGTGCCGATGGCGGCGGCGTCGGCCGGAGAGCAGCCATGAGAGACATCCGCTACACCTCCAGTCCGCTGCTGGCGGCCAAAACACCGGTATGGCGCAGCCGCTTGATCGTGGCGCTGCTGGCGCTGGTGTTCATTGTGCTGATCGGGCGAGCGGCCTACGTGCAGGTGGTCGGTAACGCATTTTTCCAGCGCCAGGGCGAGGTGCGCTTCGCGCGCACGCTGGAGTTGCCGGCCAGCCGCGGCCGCATCTTTGACCGCAACGGCTTGTTGCTGGCTTCCAGCGTGGTGGCGCCCAGTATCTGGGCGATTCCCGAGGATGTCGATCCTGATCGCTCCAAGCTGCAACAACTGGCCAAGCTGCTGGGTATGCCGATGGCGGAATTGAACAAGAAGCTGGCCGACAAAGAAAAGACTTTTGTCTGGCTCAGGCGTCAACTGGACGAGCCGGTCGCCAAGCAAATCGCGGCGCTGAAGATTGCCGGCATTTACCAGCGCAAGGAGTACAAGCGCAAGTACCCGGAAGGCGAGTCAGCCGCGCACGTGGTGGGTTTTGCCAACGTCGAGAATCTGGGACAAGAGGGCGCGGAGCTGTCGTTTGAAAAGCAGTTGGCCGGCCGCCCCGGTTCGCGCCGCGTCATCAAGGACCGCCTGGGCCGGGTGGTGGAGGCGGTGGGCGACGAGGTGCCGCCAATCGACGGGCAGGACGTGCAGTTGTCGATTGACTCCAAGGTGCAGTTTTTCGCCTACCAGAAGCTGCGCGACGCGGTGACCGCGAACAAGGCCAAATCGGGCAGCGTGGTGGTGCTGAACGCGCAGACCGGCGAGGTGCTGGCGCTGGCCAATTACCCGAGCTACAACCCCGACAACCGACGTCGCTTGAGCGGCGCGCAACTGCGCAATCAGGCCGTGACCGATACCTTCGAGCCGGGGTCGGTGATGAAGCCGGTCACTATCGCCATGGCGCTGGAGGCCGGCAAGGTGGCGCCGCAGACTGTCATCAATACCTCGCCCGGCACGTACAAGCTCAACCGCTTCACCATCCGCGACACGCACAACGACGGCTCGCTGACGGTGGAGGGGGTGATTCAGAAGTCAAGCAATATCGGCGCGCTGAAGATTGCGCAGAAACTCAGTCCCCAGCAGATGTGGGAGACCTATACCGCGCTGGGCTATGGGCACAAGCCTGATCTGGCGTTCCCAGGCGCTGCCGCGGGCCGGCTGCGGCCCTGGCAGCGCTGGAAGCCGATAGAGCAGGCCACGCTCGCCTACGGTTATGGCATTTCGGCCTCGCTGCTGCAAATGGCGCATTCGTACACGGCGTTTTCGCATGACGGCACGGTGATTCCGGTCACTTTGAAAAAGAGCGCGGACGGCGAACCGGCGCCGGGCGTGCGGGTGTTTTCCGAGCGTACCGCGCGCGCGGTGCGCAAGATGCTGCAAATGGCCGCCGGGCCGGGCGGCACGGGCCAGCGCGCGCAGACGGTGGGCTATTCGGTTGGCGGCAAGTCGGGCACCGCGCGCAAGCAGCAGGGCCGCGGTTACGCCAGCGGCAAGTATCGCGCGTGGTTTACCGGCATGTCGCCAATCGATAAGCCGCGCGTGATCGTCGCGGTAATGATCGACGAGCCGAGTAACGGCACCTTTTACGGCGGCCCGGTTGCTGGCCCGGTGTTCAGCGAGGTGGTGCAGCAGACGCTGCGCATCATGGGCGTGCAGCCGGATATGGCGATCAAGCCCGAGATCGTGGTTGAGCAGGTGCACGAGGCGTTATGACCGCAATGATCGCGCTCGACACTCCGCTGCAAGCCGCGCGCTGGCTGCGTCAGCGCGTGCAGGGTGATCTGCGCGCCGATAGCCGCCAGGTGCGGCCGGGCGACGGTTTCATCGCCTGGCCGGGCGCGGCTGCCGATGGGCGGCGCTTCGTGCCGGCGGCGCTGGCTGGGGGGGTCGGCGCCTGTCTGGTGGAGCGCGACGGGGTGGAGGCGTTCGGCTTCGACGATGCGGCGGTCGGTAGCTATGCGGCGCTGAAGGCTGGCGCGGGGCCGATTGCCGCGGCGTACTACGAGGCGCCCTCGCAATCGCTGACGGTGGCGGCGATCACCGGTACCAATGGCAAGACCTCGTCGGCCTGGTGGCTGGCTTGGGGCTTGTCGAGGCTGGGGCTGCCCACGCTGTCGCCGTGCGCGCTGGCCGGCACCTTGGGTGTGGGGCTGCCCGATAGGCTGGAGTTTACCGGGCTGACCACGCCCGATCCGGTGTTGTTGCAATGCAAGCTGCGGCAGTTTGTCGACGGCGGCGTGAAGTCGTGCGTCATCGAGGCATCGTCGATTGGCCTGGCCGAACACCGGTTGGACGCTACCGCCATCCACGTCGCCATGTTCACCAATTTCACGCAGGATCATCTGGATTACCACGGCAACATGGATGCTTATTGGGCTGCCAAGGCGGCGCTGTTCGACTGGCCGGGCTTGAGCGCGGCGGTCGTCAACGTGGACGATCCGCGCGGCGCGGAACTGCTGACGCGTGTGCAAGCGCGTGGCCTGGATGCGTGGAGCGTGTCGCTGCGCCCCGGCGCGCGGCTGTTTGCCACCGATGTGACTTATGGCGAGCGTGGCTTGCGCTGGACGCTGTGCGAGGGTGCTCGGGCGGTGCCGATGGCCACCGCGCTGGCGGGCGAATACAACGTATCGAATCTGCTTGGCGTGATTGGCGCGCTGCGCGCGCTGGGCGTGCCGCTTGAAGACGCGGCGCGCGTGTGCGGCGATTTGCCGCCGGTGCCGGGCCGCATGGAGCGTGTCGAGCCCCCCGCCGGGGCAGATGCGCCGCTGGTGCTGGTGGACTACGCGCACACGCCCGATGCGCTGACCCAGGCGCTGGCGGCGCTGCGTCCGCTGGCGGCGCGGCGCGGCGGCAGGCTGTGCTGCGTGTTTGGCTGCGGCGGCGAGCGCGACGCGGCCAAGCGCCCGCTGATGGGCGCGGCGGTTGAAGCCGGCGCGGATGCCGTGGTCATCACCAGCGACAACCCGCGCGGCGAAGACCCGCAAACCATCACCGACGCCATCGCGCGCGGCTTGCAACGCCCTGGCGCGGCGCGGGTGGAACTGGATCGGGCGCGCGCCATTGACGCGGCCATTGCCGAGGCGGGTGCAAGCGACGTGGTGCTGATCGCCGGCAAGGGGCATGAGGATTATCAAGAGGTGGGCGACCAGCGGCGGCCTTTCTCCGATCAGGCCGAGGCGCGGCGGGCGCTGGAGGCGCGGGCGGCCAAGCGGGAGGCGGCGGCATGAGCGGCATGAACCTGAGCCTGCGCGAGGCGGCGGTCGGCCTGAACGCGGCGTGTGTCATGGGCGATGCCGACGTGACTTTTTCGCGCGTGCACAGCGACACGCGCACGTTGCAAGCGGGCGATCTGTTTGTCGCGCTCAAGGGCGAGCGTTTTGACGCCGCGCAATTTCTGGGGCAAGCCGCCGCCGCTGGCGCGGTGGCGGCGTTGTGCGACGCGCGGGCTGAAAGCCAACTGATGGCCGCTGGCCTGCCCGGTATTCTGGCGCCCGATGCGCGCCACGCTTTGGGTGAGTTGGCGCACCAATGGCGGCAGCGTTTCACCGACCCGCTGATCGCGGTCACCGGTAGCAACGGCAAGACCACGGTGACGCAAATGATCGCCGCCATCCTTCATGCCTGGCAGGGCGAGGCGGCGCTGGCGACGGCGGGCAACTTCAACAACGACATCGGCGTGCCGCTGACTCTGCTGCGGCTGCGGCCGGAGCATCGCGTCGCGGTGGTGGAACTGGGTATGAACCATCCGGGTGAAATCGCCCGCCTGGCGGCCATCGCACAGCCTACCGTGGCGCTGGTCAACAACGCGCAGCGCGAGCATCTGGAGTTCATGGCCAGCGTGCAGGCCGTGGCGCGGGAAAACGGCGCCGCGCTGGCCGCGCTGGGCGCTGGCGGCGTGGCCGTGTTTCCCGCGGGCGATGCGTATGAGAGCCTGTGGCGGCACTTGTCCGGCGGGTGCCAGCAGCTTTTGTTCGGCGATCAAACGGCGGGTGCCCAAGTTGCCGCCGACAGCGCCGATTGGCGCGGCGACCACTGGCGCGTGCTGGCGCGCACGCCGTCTGGCCCGCTGCGCTTCAATCTGCATATCGCCGGCCGTCATAACCTGCGCAACGCACTGGCGGCCATCGCCTGCGCCATCGCGGCCGGCGCGCCGCTGGATGCGATGATGCGCGGGTTGACCGCATTCCGGCCCGTGTCGGGACGCTCGCGCTCGCTGCTGTTGCGTCACCGGGGCCGCGCCGTCACGCTGGTGGACGACAGCTATAACGCCAATCCGGATTCGGTGCGAGCGATCATCGACGTGCTGGCCGAGCTACCCGGCCCGCGCCTGCTGGTGCTGGGCGATATGGGCGAGGTGGGCGAGCAGGGGCCGGCGTTTCATGCCGAGGTTGGCGCCTATGCGCGCGAGCGCGGCATCGAGCGTCTGTTGGCGCACGGTACGCTGGCCATCCACGCGGCGATGGCTTTCGGCGGCGGGCGTCACTTCGAGGACATCGGCACGCTGAGCGACGCCGTGCGCACCAACCTGACGCAGTGCGCCAGCATCGCGGTCAAAGGCTCTCGCATCATGGCGATGGAACGCGTGGTCGCCGCGCTGACTGCCGCCGCCACGCCGCGGGAGGATGTTCATGCTGCTTAGTCTGGCTTCGTGGCTGCAAGGGCTGGCGCCGGAACTCGGTTTTTTCCGCGTATTCCAGTACCTGACCTTCCGCGCCGTGATGGCGGCAATGACGGCGCTGGTGATTGGCGTGCTGGCTGGACCATGGGTGATTGCCAAGCTGACCGAGTTGAAGATCGGCCAGCCGGTACGTGGCTACGCAATGGAAACGCATCTATCGAAGAACGGAACGCCGACCATGGGCGGCGTGCTGATCCTGCTGGCGATCGCTGTTTCGACCCTGCTGTGGTTCGACTGGTCGAACCGTTTCGTCTGGATTGTGCTGGCCGTGACTTTCAGCTTTGGCGCCATCGGCTGGGTCGATGATTGGCGCAAGGTGGTGCGCAAGGATCCGGAAGGTATGCGTTCGCGTGAAAAGTACCTGTGGCAATCGTTGATCGGCCTGGGCGCGGCGTTCTATCTGGTGTTCGCCATTTCGGGCGAATCCAACGCCCGCGTATGGGAGTTGTTCACGCATTGGGTGGAGTCGGGTTTCACACTCGATCTGCCGCGCGCGGCCGGGCTGCTGGTGCCGTTTTTCAAGGAAGT
>JAITMV010000172.1 GCA_031277295.1 Burkholderiaceae bacterium
GTCATGCTGCGAAAGCAAATCCTCGCAATACCACTCGGTATTGCTCCGGTTTGCGCCTTGCCTGACGAACAAATCCATCGATTTCATTTGTAAAGGTTTTGATGGAACGGAGCACTAGCGAGCGTGTTCGGTTGTCAGGTTGAATTCAGCGCAGTAGTCGCGCGGCGGTAGCGGCGGCGTCGGCCAGATCAGATCGGCGCCGACTTCGGCCTGCTCGTCGGCTGTTTCCGAGGCAGTGACATTGGGCGCTGATTCAGCGAGCGCCACGACCACTTTTGAACGCATGTCCGGTGGCAGGTGCATGGGCACGCCGAGCGTGCGGTGTACATGACCCTTGCCGGCCACCAGCAGCACCGTGCGGCCGGGCCGACGCGCTCCGGCCACGGTGGCGGCCATGGCGCGGTCGCGGGCGATCTGCACCCGCGTCATGGGGCGGATCTGGGCCTGGGGCAGGGCGTTGCAATGGCCGGCGCGGATGCGCTCGGCCTGCTTCTTGAACGCGGCTGGCGGCAAGCGGGCGTCCAGCGTGGCGTCGGTCATGGCCTGGCGCAAGCGCGCGCGCGGCAGGTTGGCGCCCAGTACGGGCACACCGGCGCGTACCGCCGCCATCACCACGGCAGCGTAATGCGGCCACGGCCAATCCCGGTCGGACCAGTTCAGGGCGGAGCGTACCTCGGCCTCGTCGGCGCCGCGCGGCAGGCCGGCGGTGTCGTGGCCTTGCTCGGCCATCTCGATGGCCAGCGCCGCCAACTCGCCGCGCGCGGCCAGCCATTCGAGCGCGCGGCGTTCCAGTTGCTGGTGTTCGGGCGCGTCGTGCTGCTCGCCCAGCAGTAATACGTCGGTAGGCAGCAGGGCAGCCAGGCGCGTGGCTTCGGCGGGAATGAACGGCGCGGCGGGTGACCGGGCGCAACCGGCAGCCAGCAGCATGGCCGCGCCGAGCGCCCAGGCCAACCGGATAGAGTGGCGCATCACATCAGTGACCCACGGCGCTGGCGCGCCACCCGCGACGCAGCACCGGCGAGGGACGCATCAATGCATCACGACCGGGTTTTGTGCCAGTTCGGCATAGCCGCTCAACGTGTTTTCGACTTCTTCTTGCGTGGGCGTTTTGGCTTGCCAGGCGGCAATGTGCTGCTGGAATAGCTCGGCCCACAGTCCGTCCAGGTAAACCTCCTTGCCCGAGCGCTTGTCGACGATCTCAAAGCCGTGTCGTGCCAGCGCAGGCGCGTCGGCGGGCGCGTCGGTGCTCTGGGGAGCGTCGGACAACAGGTGAACGACCACAAAGCTGTCGGAATCGTAGAGTGTGTGCATAGGTGGAGCTTTCTGTGGGCATGTTACAAATAGGAACGCCTGCGGGGACTTCAAGACCTGCGGTGCAAACTTATGCTTGCATGTTCTCATGTTTTCGGCTTGGGTGCTTGCATCATCGGCCCGTTGATTGCATATCGAAGGCTTGCAGTTGCTGATCCGCCACATCGCCGTCGTCTTGCGTCAAGCGCAGGCGCACTGGCAGGTATTCGAGAGTGCGCGCCAGCCACAGATCGACGCCGATGTCGCCTTCCTCGCGCGGTTCGCGCAACAGGTGAACGCAGGGCAGCTTGCGTGCGGCCAGCGTCAGGGTTTCATCGGCACGCACCTCCCATACCCAACGCTCGGCGCCGCGCACGCCGACCGTTTGCAACGTGATTCGCGCGCCCGGCGGGTAGCGCTTGGGCGCGGCTGCCAGTAGCGCGGCCAGTTGCAGCGTCACGCTCAGACGATCCTGGGCGCCCGGCTCCAACACGGCGTCGGGCTGGTCGCCACTGAAGCGGATGCGCTGGTTTTTAGCGTCAAAAGACGCCGAGCGTTCGCTGCGTGATCGTTCGCTGAATCGCTCGGGCGCCAGCCCATCCAGGGTGAGCCTGCCTTCGCTGCGTTGCGTGCGCGTGCCCAGCAGGGGCAGCTCAAGCGACCACTGCGCCTGGTAGCGCCCGTCCTGGTGGCGCCATTCCAATCGCGCGTCGGCTTTGTAACCAATACCGCGCACACGTCCGGTCACCCGATAGCGCAGTGTCGCCGCAGCCGGCACACGCACCGCAGAGGCGGCAGCCCGTTTGCCCGCGGCGCTGGCGCGCGGCGTTTTTGTCGCTGCCGCGGCAGGTTCGGCGATCAGCAAGGCGGGGTGCGCCAGCGCCGCTATGGCGAGTCCTAGAATAGCCCGTTTTTGCCGTTCGCTGCTGCCTATGGGCATCTGCTCGGGCGGAGGGGCGCAATAGACGGTCAAGACGTTCATGAAATTGGCAGCTTACAAAGATGGCTCGCGTGACGGGCAATTGGTGGTCGTCTCGCGTGACCTGACGATGGCCCATTATGCGACTGACATCGCCAGCCGCTTGCAGCAGGCGCTGGACGACTGGAATTTCATTGCCGCGCAATTGCAAGATTTGTATGAGACGCTCAACGGCGGCAAGGCGCGTCACGCCTTCCCGTTCGACGCAGCGCAATGTCTGGCGCCGCTGCCGCGGGCGTATCAATGGCTGGATGGCCGGCAGCGCGAAGATCAGCCTCATGTCTTCAGCCAACCCGGCGGCGCGCTGTTGGGCGCGCGCAGTCCAATTTGCGTGCCGGTGGCTGAAGAGTTGGATTTTTGCGCTGGCCTGGCGGCTGTCACTGGCGATGTGCCCGCGGGCGCCACGCGCGAGCAAGGGCAGGACGCGATTCGGTTGCTCGCGCTGGTCAATGCCGTGAGCCTGCCCGCGGACGACGACGACGATGAAGACGGCGGCGCGCACATTGCCGCCGCCCTCGGCCCGGTTGCCGTCACGCCCGACGAGCTGGGCGCGGCATGGCAGGATACGCGCGTGCATTTGACGTTGGGCGTGGCCGTCAATGGCCGCAAACTTGGCCTGATTGACGCAAGCCAGATGCGCTGGTCTTTCGGCGATCTGATCGCGGCAGCCGCGCGCTGGCGCTCGCTGAGCGCAGGCGCCGTTGTCGGCAGCGGAGCAATCCCGAGCGCCGACAGCGTGCGCGGCTTTGCCGGCCTGGCGCGCAAACGCGCGGCCGAGCGCGCGCAGGACGGCCAGCCGCATACGCCGTGGCTGCAACGCGGTGATACGGTGCGCGTCGAAATGAAAGGTGTGGACGGACTGTTGGTGTTTGGCGCGATGGAACAGGTGATGCAGTGAGAGGGTTTGAGAGCAACTCTGCCGCACGACCCCGAAAAGATCATGAACAGAGGCGCTCAGGCGACGCCTTAAACTAATCCAGGTTGCCCGTTCGCGTTGCCGCGTCGCCACCTCGCGTTTGGCGCTTTCTCGGGCGTTTTCCAATCCACTCAAATCTCCACATGCGTGACGTTAAAACATTGCTGATGGCTTTCACTTTGCTGCTGGCCGGCGGCGCATTGGCTCAAACCGTAAAGGTCGAAGACGCTTGGGCGCGCGCCTCGGTGCCGGGGCAGCAGGCCACCGGCGCTTTCATGACGCTGATCGCACCCGCGGGCGCGCGCTTGGTCGGCGTCAGTTCGCCCGCCGCTGGCGTGTCCGAAATACATGAGATGGTGATGCAAGGCGACGTGATGAAGATGCGCGCCATCGACTCGCTGGAATTGCCCGCGGGCAAGCCGGTGCAGCTCAAACCCGGTGGCTATCACCTGATGCTGATGGATTTGAAAGCGCCGCTGGCTCAGGCAAGCACTGTGTCGCTGACGTTGGTGCTGCGCGATGCACAGGGATCGGAAGTCCGGCAGGATGTGCAAGCGCCGGTGCGCGCGGTTATGCCGACACCGGCCAGCGCGTCGGCAGATCCTTAGTGCTTGGCTCGGATATTTGCGTTAAGCTGCGTCCGTGAGAGCCCGTTCAAATCAAGGAAGGCGCAGCCATGAGTGATGCCAACGCGTTCAACCTGGGCCACTTTATCCCAGGGTTTGATTTTTTGCAAAAGCTGGTCAGCGCACCGTCTGGCTCCGGCGTTCCGGCGCCCGGACTGAGTGGCTGGGTGGCGCCGACGGTCAACGTAGACGAACTGGATCGCCGCATCAAGGATCTGAAGGCGGTGCAGTTCTGGCTGGAGCAGAACGCCGTCGCCATCAAGGCCACCGTCCAGGCGCTGGAGGTGCAGAAGATGACGCTGGCCACCTTGCAAAGCATGAACCTCAACATGGCGGAAGTGGCTAAAGCGTTTACGCTGCCCACGGCGGCGACGAACAACGCGGCAGCCGCGCCTGAGCCGACTTGGCCCTATACGGCGGCACCGGCCAAACCTACTGTCGAGGCGCCGTTGCCTGCCGAGCTGCCTGCTGATTCGCTTGCCGATCCACCCGCTCGCGCCAAGCCTGCGCGCAAGCGCAAGCCGATGGTCAAGACCGCCACGCGTAAGCACGCCGGGGCCGGCCCGGCAGCCGATCCGATGCAGTGGTGGAGCGCGCTGACCCGGCAGTTTCAGCACATCGCCGCCAATGCGCTGCGTGAGACTGGCAGCCACGCCGCCACAGTGCCTGCCCAATCTGCTGCGAGTTCACCAACTGCCGACGTAAACCAGGCGGGCGCTCAAACCATAGCGCGCACCGGAAAGCCGACGGCAGGAAAAAAAACGCCGCTCAAGAAGGCGGCTGGCAAATCTGACCGTAAATTAGCCGGCAAAACGCCGCCTAAGAAAGCCGCCTGATCGGGTGCGCTCAGCTATTGTTTGAAGTGAAACCAACCTTGATCTCGCCGGTTTTTCTCCCCCTTTGGGGAAGGCAGGGAATGGGGACCGGCGGCGTAAAAAAGCAAACGTAGGGCGGGGTTCACCCCGCCATTGCGCTGTTTCACGAAACCGGGGGGGGCGCCCTACGCTTGGTTCAATCCATTCCAACCACAACATAAAAGTGAAACGCTCTCCCTGAGGCGCTAAAAGTCAAACACTCGTCGGCTGGGCGGTTTTCAGCGCCGCGATGCGTTCTTCAATCGGCGGGTGGCTGGCAAACAATTTGCCGATGTTGCCGACGATGCCCATTGCTTGCATGTTTTGGGGCATTTCTTGACCTTGGGCGTGCATGCCGCCCAGGCGCGCCAGGGCGTTCATCATTGACCGGGGTTGGCCCATGAGATGGGCCGCACCGCGGTCGGCGCGGAATTCGCGCTGGCGTGAAAACCAGGCCACCACGATCTGGGCCAGCACGCCGAACACGACTTGCAACACCATTGTGGTCAGGAAGTAGCCGGCGCCGGGGCCGCTGTTGTTGTCGCCGCGGCGCAAGGCGCTGTCCACCAGCGAGCCGACCACGCGGCTGGCAAAGAATACGAAGGTGTTCATGACGCCCTGAATCAGCGTCATGGTGACCATGTCGCCGTTGGCCACGTGGGTGACTTCATGGCCGATGACCGCCTCGACCTCCTCGCGCGTCATGCCGCGCAGCAAGCCGGTGGAGACGGCTACCAAGGCGGAGTTTTTGAACGCGCCGGTGGCAAAGGCGTTTGGCTCGCCTTCATAAATGCCGACTTCGGGCATGCCGATGCCGGCCTGGTCGGCAAACTTGCGCACGGTGTTCACGATCCACGCCTCGTCGGCGTTGCCCGGCTGCTCGATGATGTGCAGGCCCATGCTCATCTTGGCCACGGATTTGCTCATCAGCAGCGAGATGATGGCGCCGGCAAAGCCTACGATCAGCGAATAAATCATCAACTGCCCCAGGCTGGCGCCGACTTGGCGGTCTACTCCCAGCAGGCCGGCGACGATGCCCACCACCACCATGACGGCGATGTTGGTCAGGGCGAACAGTGCGATGCGTTTCATGGGTTTGCTTTTTCCTTTTATCTGTGGAGCGGCGTGGCTCGTGCCACGGTGACTTGCTTAGATGGGGCTGCACCGGCCAGGTTCAAGCGTGCAAAACCCGGTCTGATTTTCACCTGCGGGCTGAGAGGGTGTGAAAAAAAACCCGCCTTGGCCCCCACTCGTGCATCCTATCCCGAAAAGGCACTTGCCTAGTGTTCTGAGTCAGAAATTCGCAAACGAAATCTACCGAGAATCAGCGCCATGCCGCGCAAGCAAATCCTCGCAATACCACGCAGTATTGCTGCGGTTTGCGCCTTGCCTGGCACTGATTTCGGCAGATTTTTTGTTCACGAACTTCTAACCCAGGACACTAGCCTCGAAAAGACTTGTTTTAGCGTTGCCCTTAGCCGCGGCGTGGGCGAAATACCTCGGCGTCGTCGTAAAAGCCGGGCGTCTCGTTTTCCGACCACCAGCCGGGCACGCCCAGCACGGGCAGCGGCGTGAATGGCTTGGCGGCGAGCTTTTCTGCCGTCAGGTCGCTGGCCAGCCATGCATCCAGTGACGCTAAGTCGCCCGCCGGGTCGAACGGCGGCGCCACCCGCCAGACATGTACCGTGATCGACTTGTAGGGCGTGAGCAGCTTGTCCAGCGCCGCATGGCCGAATACCAGCAGGCCAGCGGCGCTCCACAGCGACCGCAGCGGCCCGAATGCATCGGCCCAGCGCCGCTCGGTCAGCGCTTGCCACAGCGCGTCGGGCGCGTGCAGTAGCGCGCCGTTTTCGTCCATCAAGGTGAGGGCGTCGCGCACCGGCCCGCGCCGTTGGCCCACGCCGTCACGGGCGATTTCGGCGTATTGCAATGCGTTTAGCCGCTGCTTGGCGCGCGTGAAAACATGCCAGATCAGGCCGTTGAAAAAGTCGTGCAAGTTGTCGCGCGTGGGAACGGCGCGTTGCCGGTAAATGAAGTATTCGTAAGCCTGGCCCGCTGGTAAGGCGCTCTGCGGCACAAAGCGCACCGGCAGTGGGCCGCAGGCATTCAGCGCTTCGGCCACCGTGTCGCCGGCCATCCAGCGCGCATGTGCCCGCATACCCGGCGCACGCACCGGCGTCCACCAGGGCGCGCGCCAGTCGATGGTCACTTGATCCGCCACGCCAGCGGCTCGCCTCCAGCCAGCGGTTTGAGTCGGGCTTCGCCAAAGGGATAAGATTCGGGCGGCGTCCAGGTGTCGCGTACCAGCGTGATCTGTCCGGTATTGCGCGGCAGGCCGTAAAAGTCGGCGCCGTGGAAGCTGGCGAAGGCTTGCAGCTTGTCTAGCGCGCCAACCGATTCAAACGCGGCGGCGTATAGCTCTAGCGCGGCGTGCGCGGTGTAGCAGCCGGCGCAGCCGCAGGCGTGTTCTTTCAGGTGCGCGGGGTGCGGCGCGCTGTCGGTACCCAAGAAAAATCGGGGACTGCCGCTGGCGGCGGCGGTCAGCAGCGCTTGCCGGTGCGCCTCGCGCTTGGGTACCGGCAGGCAGTAGTAGTGCGGGCGGATGCCGCCCTGAAAAATGGCGTTGCGGTTGTATAGCAGATGGTGTGCGGTGAGGGTGGCGGCGGTATATGTGCCGGCCTCGGTGACGTATTGCGCGGCCTCGCGCGTGGTGATGTGCTCCAACACTATCTTCAGCTCGGGGAAGTCGCGTCGTAGTGGGATCAGCACGCGGTCGATGAACACCGCTTCGCGGTCGAACAGATCAACCTCGGGGTCGGTTACTTCGCCATGCAGCAGCAGCTTCAGTCCGGCGCGCTGCATGGCTTGCAGCGTCGCGTAGGTTTTGCGAATGTCGGTCACGCCCTCGTCGCTGTGCGTGGTGGCCCCGGCGGGATAGAGCTTGCAGGCGACGATGCCGGCATCGCGCGCGCGGGAGATTTCTTCCGGCGGCGTGCCGTCGCTCAGGTACAGCGTCATCAACGGCTCGAAGGCTGCGCCCGCCGGCAGCGCAGCCAGAATGCGCGCCTTGTACGCCAGCGCCTGCGCGGTGGTGAGCACCGGCGGTGTCAGATTGGGCATGACGATGGCACGCCCAAACCGCGCCGCGCTGTGCGGCGCCACCGCCGCCAGCGCGGTGCCATCGCGTAAGTGCAGGTGCCAGTCGTCGGGGCGGGCCAGGGTAAGGGTGGGGGGCGAGACGGTAGTGGTCATATGGGAAATTTTCGCATTGCCCTATCCGTTTCAGGAAAGCGCCGGGCAACACCGGGACGGGGGCCAACGGCGGATCGGAAAAGCCGGATGCTTGTCGCCGCATGGGACGTGTTCAGCGTTGCGCTTAAGCGCCCGTCGGCAAAGTAGCGCATCGACCAGGCGACGCTGCCGACGCGGCAGGACGCCATGACGCGCGGCGTGGCGCATTCGGGTAGGGGCAACAGTCATGCGAGGTCACAAAAATGTCACATGACGCTCATACATTTGCTTCATCCGTTTGTTCACTTTCGAGATTTCGCGATGAAACGTACTTTTCTCAAGACATTGGCGCTGCTCACCGCGGGCGCGCTGATCGGCGTGGCGGCGCGGGCGGCCGATGTTACCGGCGCGGGGGCGAGTTTTCCGTACCCGGTCTATGCCAAGTGGGCCGAGGGCTACCACGCAGCCACCGGCAACCGGGTGAACTACCAGTCCATCGGCTCCTCCGGCGGCGTCAACCAGATCCGCGCCCGGACGGTGACTTTTGGGGCCAGCGACGCACCGCTGTCCGGCGCTGATCTGGACAAGGACGGGCTGGCGCAGTTTCCGGCCATCATCGGCGGCACGGTGCCGGTGTTCAATCTGGAGGGCTTCGCGCCCGGCGATTTGCGCGTGACTGGCGCGGTGCTGGCGGAGATGTTCATGGGCGTCATCACGAAGTGGAACGACCCCAAATTCGCCGCCCTCAACCCCGGCAAGGCGCTGCCGGATCAGGCCATCACCGTGGTGCACCGCGCCGATGGCTCGGGCACCACTTTCAACTGGACGGATTACCTGAGCGCGGTCAGCAAGGATTGGGCCGACAAGGTGGGCAAGGGCAATGCCGTCAAGTGGCCGGCGACCACCTCGGTCGGCGGCAAGGGCAACGAAGGCGTGGCCGCCAACGTGGGCCGCATCAAGGGCGCGCTTGGCTACGTCGAATACGCCTACGCCAAGAAGAACCGGCTGACGCACATGCGGCTGCAAAACAAGGCGGGCCAGTACGTGGAACCCAATGACCAGTCGTTTGCCGCCGCTGCCGCCGGGGTGGACTGGTTCAGCGCGCCGGGCATGGCGGTGTCGATGGTCGATGCCAGGGGCGACGACGCCTGGCCCGTGTCCACCGCTTCGTTCATCCTGATGCACAAGCAACCCGCCGACAAGGCGCGGGCTGCCGAGGCGCTGAAGTTTTTCGACTGGGCGTTCAGGAACGGGCGGGAGATGGCCGCCGAGCTGGATTACGTGCCGCTGCCCGCCGCGCTGACGGACGAGATTCGGGCCAAGGTGTGGGCGGAGATCGGGACGAAGTGAATAGCCCGCGACGCATGAAAGCCGTTTGGCGTTCTGCAGGGGTAACCCTTGTGGCTGCCCGGTGTGCTCGGCAACGACCGTGTCCAGCGGGTACAAGGGCAAGCACAAGGGTTGCCCCTACAGCGCCACGGAAAACGGACCGGGTTTCATGCCAGAAACCGTCGCATCAGCCAGTTCCTGAAAAAGTAGCTGGATGCGCAAGTCAATGAACAATTTCAAATTCATTCATACCTGGTCTTTATATGAGTCGCGCAAGCAGCTATCAAATATATGAGTCAACAAGCTCAAGACAAACAAAGGGCAGCCCCAGGCGTTTTCCCATAATCCCACGCACCCCAATGACATGAATACGGTCACGATGGCCTTGGATCGCGCCCATCGGAGCGAACCGCCGGCCAAGGTGGATAGTTCCTCCCGCATGGCCGCCATCGCGCGCCGCCAGCGTTGGCAGGACGCGCTGTTTCATCGCGGCACGCAGGCGTTCGCATTGCTGGTGCTGGCGGCGATGGCGGGGGTGCTGGCGTCGCTGCTGGTGGCGGCGTGGCCCGCGTTCCAGAAGTTCGGGCTGGAGTTTTTGTGGACGGTGGACTGGGACCCGGTGCAAGAAAACTTTGGCGCGGCCATCGCCATCGCGGGCACTTTGTCGAGCGCCAGCATCGCGCTGATCATTGCCGTGCCGCTGGCCTTTGGCATTGCGCTGTTTCTGACCGAAAACTGCCCGCGCTGGCTGCGCCGGCCACTGGGCACGGCGATTGAATTGCTGGCGGCGGTGCCGTCCATCATCTACGGCATGTTCGGGCTGTTCGTCTTCGCGCCGCTGTTCGCCGACTTCGTGCAAACGCCGTTGCAGCGTCTGCTGGGCGGCATGCCTCTGATCGGCTGGGCGTTTGGCGGCGTGGTCAACGGCATGGGCATTCTGGCGGCGGGCATCGTGCTGGCCTTCATGGTGCTGCCCTACATCGCGGCGGTGATGCGCGACGTGTTCGAGACCGTGCCCAAGCCGCTGCGCGAATCAGCCTATGGCCTGGGCTGCACCACCTGGGAGGTGGTGCGCAAGGTGGTGCTGCCCTACACCAGCAAGGGCGTGATCGGCGGCGTCATGCTCGGCCTCGGGCGCGCGCTGGGCGAGACGATGGCCGTCACCTTCGTCATTGGCAACGCCAACCGCCTGCCCGGCTCGCTGTTCGCGCCCGGTACGTCGATTGCCTCGGCGCTGGCCAACGAGTTCGGCGAGGCGGTTGATCTGCACCGCAGCGCGCTGTTCGCGCTCGGTCTGCTGCTGTTCGTGATTACCTTCATCGTGCTGGCGCTGACGCGGGTGCTGGTCGCCCATGCGGAGCGGGCGAAGGGGAATTGAGATGAAGCCCGATCCGTTTTTGCGCGGCGCTGTAGGGGCACCCCTTGTGGTTGCCCTGTTTCCTGCCGACGATCTCGTCCAGTGGGGGCGAGGGCAACCACAAGGGCTGTCCCTACACAAACGCCAAACGATTTCATCGCGCGTGAGTGTCAAGGAAAACTGACCGATGTTCAAGGCAGACCTCGCCGACGCCACCCTGTATCGCAAGCGCCGCCGCGCCAACGCCATCGGCCTGGCGCTGTCGATGGCGGCGATGGCGCTGGGTCTGGTCGCGCTGTTGTGGATTTTGTTCGTGCTGCTGACCAAAGGGCTGGGCGCGCTGACGCCGCGCCTGTTCATGCAGGATACGCCCGGTCCCGGATCGGACGGCGGCGGTTTGCGCAACGCCATCGTTGGCAGTTTGATGATGCTGGGGCTGACGGTGTTGGTCGCCACGCCGGTGGGCATTCTGGCGGGTATTTATCTGGCCGAGTACGGCGAGCAGAGCCGCGCCGCCAAGGTGACGCGCTTTGTTACCGACATCATGCTGTCGGCCCCGTCGATTGTGCTGGGCTTGTTCGCCTACGCCATCGTGGTCGCGCCGATGGGGCATTTTTCGGGCTACGCGGGCACGCTGGCGCTGTCGCTGATTGCCGTGCCGGTGGTGGTGCGCACCACCGAGAACATGCTGCTTCTGGTGCCCGGCAGCCTGTGCGAGGCCGCTGCCGCGCTGGGCGCGCCGCGCTGGAAGGTGTCGCTCATGATCAGCTTGCGCGCGGCGCGCAATGGCGTCATTACCGGGCTGCTGCTGGCCATCGCGCGCGTCAGTGGCGAAACCGCGCCGCTGCTGTTCACGGCGCTGCACAACCAGTTTTTCAGCGCCGACATGAACCAGCCGCTGGCCAATCTGCCGGTGGTGATCTTCAAATTTGCGATGAGTCTGGACGACAACTGGATCGCGCTGGCCTGGGGCGG
>JAITMV010000173.1 GCA_031277295.1 Burkholderiaceae bacterium
ATGGTTTGGGTGTTTCGTAACCAACCATCCTATCGAGCCAGGGTCAGCCGCCTTTGCCTTGTCTTTCAAGTACTTGCGATCATTCATCGCGGGGGCGGTAGCTAAAGTAAGTGCCATTCTTCTTAAGCCCGCGCTTCCCCCAGCCTTCCAATAGCGCACAACGCCCAATTTGTGTAAAATCCCGCACAAGGAGTCACACATGGCCACCAACCTAGCTATTGATCCGGGCATTCTTGAGCGCGCCGTTCAGGTCAGCGGCGAGCGCACGAAAAAGGCCGCCGTCACCAAGGCGCTACAGGAGTTCATTGCGCGCCGGGAGCAGCGGCGCGTGGCGGAGCTGTTTGGAAAATTTGAATGGGATGCCTCGTTTGACTACAAGGCGGAGCGCTCGCGCGGCAAATGACCCTGCTCGTTGACACCAGCGTTTGGTCGCTGGCTCTGCGCCGTGACGCACAGTCCACGCTAGCGCAGGTGCAGCAACTCAAGAATGCGCTATACGGTTCAGAAGTCATCGTCACTACCGGACTGATTCTGCAAGAGCTTTTGCAAGGCTTTCTTGGCCCCAAGGCGCAGGCCCAGATCGTCGAGCGATTTGCCGCATTGCCGCTGCTTCAGCCCGACCGGGATGATCACATCCACGCCGCCGCCTTGCGCAACACCTGCCGCCGCGCGGGAGTCCAGATCGGTACCGTCGGCGCGCTGCTGGCACAGCTTTGCATTCGGCACGATGTGATGCTGCTGACCACCGATAAAGACTTCACACATGTGGCCAAGCATTGCCCGCTTCGCATTTGGGCATCAATAGCTTGAACCTGGACATCAACACACAGACGTGGCTGATGCGCATGAACACGAGCGGACATAAAACCACCCCAGTCGCCGCCGTCGTGTTGGCCGCTGGCGCGGGCAAGCGCATGGGTGGCCGTCCCAAAGCTCTGCTGCAACGCGACGGCCAACCGCTGCTGGCGCGCCAGATCGATTTGCTGACGCAAGCCGGCGCGCAAGCGGTGGTGGTGGCGCTCGGCCACCATGCCGAGGCATATGTTCCCGTGCTGCAAGCCGCGCGCGCGCGCCTGCTTGAATCCAAAGGCAAGGGCGTGTCGCTGCGCTGGGTGCGCAACCCCGATCCCGATGGCGGCACGGCCTCGTCGCTGCGCTGCGGTCTGGCCGCGTTACCGGCGGACGCCGCCGCCGTGCTGGTCGCTCTGGCCGATCAACCCCTGTTGCAAGCCGATGACGTGCGCGCCGTGCTGCATATGTGGAACACGCGCGAGCCGGATGTCGATCTGGTGCTGCCTGGGTACCACGGTAAGCCCGGCCACCCGGTCGTATTCGGCCCCGCGCTGCGTCAGGCCATCGAGCAGCAAACCGTCCCCGGCGGCGTGCGCGCATGGCGTTTGGCGCACCCCGAGCGCGTGCGCACGTTGGCAGCCACGCACCCGCGCTATACGCTTGACATCGACTCCAACGCCGATCTGGCGGCGCTGGCGGCAGAGCATGGGGTTGAATTGCGCTGGCCTGATTCTCAGGATGGGGCCATCTTGCCTTTGTCGTAGGCATGGCTGGTGACGGCGATTTTGCTCACCCGCGTGTGGGGGCGGAAGAGAGCCTATTGATCCGCCGCTGTGTGGTTACGAATGCTTGGCCACCGGCGTTATCCTGGGCGACCGGAGGGGTGCGCGATGGTCTGCAATACGCCCTCTGGATCATGCACCCGCAGCCGATCTGGCGGCAGAGTCGAGCTTTGGTAAATCACCAAGTTGGTGCCGCCGGAATGTGCTTGCGACGGAAAAAGAATGCCATCCAGCCTGGCGGCGATCACATCATCGGCCATGTACCAAGTTGGCGGTTCGTTGTGTTTGCCAAACCATTCGGTCCGCCAGTCCACGGCAAAATCGGCCCACAGCGGCGGCCACTGCCGCGGATCGAATCCGGCGCTGAAATCGGCCATCCGCAACCCGCGGACAAAGTAGGTGCAAATCATCCTAGAAACCGCAGTTGACCGCTCGTTATCTTCAGGAAACCCGCATGAACGTTGGCTTTTGTGGCTTCGATCACGTTCACCTCTTTGGTGAGCGCGCTACGCACCCGATAATCAGGCCGCCAAAACTTGGAGCTTCTGGCGCGCTGGCGGCGTTGCTCGTCCTTGCAGGCATGAGCTGAAGCGGCGTCCTCGCGCCTTGCCAGCCCACCCGATGACAGCCTGCTCGGGCGCGTCCAACTGCGGTTTCTAGGATCATTCCCGGCGGTAGCCACGGGTTGTCCTGCTTGTATTCGGCCAGCGCGGTGACTTTATGCAAGGAAAGATAGAGCGCCTCCTGACCCGGCCGATTGAACCGACCGCCCCGGCGCGCAGCGCCTTTGCCGGAGAGTGGCGTGCCGGCATAAGCCGGCGCAATGACGCGGTAGCAGCTTGCAGCTTCGTTCTCGTTCTTACCCAGAACGGTGCTGGGAATCATCCCGCCGTTCCGCCTGCAAGCGACTCCAGATAAGCCACAACATCATCGGCTCTGCCTTCCTGGATCAGGGTATCGGCGGTCTTGTAGCCGAAGGCGCGCAGCGGCTCGTTGCGCAGCAGGAAAACGGCGTGCTTTTCATCGCCTGTTATCTCGGTCGCCACGGCCAGCACCCGTACCATGTCTTGCAGGAACTTCTGCAACTGTGGCGCGTGCGGACGCGCGGTAGGTGTATTGCGGTGCACATGCGCCCGCTCGGCCAGCTCTTGAATCTGCAAACCGAAGAACTCCCCGATCTGAGCAGGCGACAGATAGGGCGTATCTGATTCGCGAAAGCGGTCGGCGAAGGGTTGTTGCAGTATGGCGCTCATGATGGATCACTCCATGCAGCTTACATGCACTTATTTTGCACCAAGCATGCTCTTTTTGCAACAACGGCCATCCCAATCCGCATTCCGCACACCTCACGCCAGGATCGCAAGCAGGCTCCAAGGTCAGGGCAGAGGGTTGGCGTAGCTGGCCGCCACGCCCTCAACCCGCGCGCAAACAGCCAACAGCGCCTCATCACGCCAGCGTTTACCGACCCACCGCAAGCCCACGGGCAGGCCATCATTTCCGGTACACCTGTTTGCGGTTGCCAATGCGCACGACGAGGATGCGCAAAGCGCCGTCTTCGATGCTGGCGATGATTCGATAATCTCCCACGCGGTACTTCCAGAAGGTGCCCAGCTTGGCGCCTTTGAGCGCTTCGCCCATGCTGCGCGGGTCGTCAAGCAGGGCGACGTGGCCATGCAAAAAAGCAAGGATGCGGCGGGCGGTTTGCGGGTCGATCTTGTCCAGTTCACGCACGGCGGCGGGGTCAAACTCAACCCTCCAGGCCATAGCGTTTCATCACCTCTTCCAGCGCCACGGTGTCGGTCTTGCCGGCCTGAATGTCGGCCAGGCGCTGCTGCGCCAGATACACGTCCTCAAGGTCATCCAGATATTCAAGGATGGCCTCGCGGGCATAAAAGGTCTTGGTGCGCCCAGTGGCTTGCGCCAGAGCCTGAAGGCGGTTTTCCACATCGGCGGGCAGTCGGATGGCGAGCATGCTTTGGTTTCCTGTATAGATGCTATACAAGTATATCGTTTTATCGATCAGCACGCCGTGCAGGGGCGGCAGGTTTTCACGCCCCCGCAAGTCATCGGCTCGCCGCGCCGCTGCCTTCATCCAGCGTGACAACGGCGTTGATGGCCGGGTTGTGCTGCCTGATTTGCGCCAGGCAGGATTCAACCAGCGCCGTGGCGGGCATGTTGCCGCGGATGATTTTTTGGGCAGTCAGGCGCGCGGAGTCTGAAAACGCCATTGGCTCATTCGCCGCCGCGCAGCAGCGCGATGACCAGGGCCGCCAGCAGCCCCAGCAGCACGACCGTGCCCCAGCGGTGTTGCGCGCGGTCGCTGGCGGCAAAGCCCGCCGCGTCACCCGCCAGCGCCTGCGCCGAGCGGCGCAGCACGAGGCGGATGCACCACAGATGGGCGGCGATGACGATCAGGCCGATGACGATCTTGGCGGCCAGCAAATGATCGACCGCGCCGCCGCGCATAGCCAGCATCAGCGCGCCGCTGACGGCCACGCCCGCCAGCAACGGCAGCTCAATCGCCAGATCAACCCGCCGGTGCAGCCGGCCCAGCAGCGGATGCAGCGCCGCGCCCTGCGCCAGCAGCAGGCGCTCGAACGCGACCTCGGTCAGCACGCAGCCCAGCCAGGCGGCGGCAAGGATCGCGTGCAAAAGGGGGAGCCAGGCGGGCATGGGCGTGACGAAATGGAAGGGAAGAGCCCAACGGACTTATGGACAACTGCCTGAACCTGATTCCCGGAACATCGAAATCCAAAGATACCAGGCCCCGACTCTACAAGTCATGCGCCATGACTGAAAATCCTATTCATCAAACGCGGCTGCTGCAAATCCAAGGCTTTGCAGCAGCCGCGTCAGGTGTCCGGCCTGTGGCAGCACCGGCCCGGCAAAACGCACTACGCGGGCGTCGCCGATGAGCAGTGTGGGAAAAGTTTCCACGTCCACGTCGCCCAGCGCGTCGGCTTCATCCTCGATGTCGAGCCAGCGAAACGCCAACGCCGGATGCGCCGCCGCCGCCTGCTCGAACACTGCCCGGTAATCGCGGCAAGTGTCGCACCAGTCGGCGCACAGGCAGATTACCGCGCCGGCCTCGCCACGTCTGGCCAGCGTAGCGGCGAGCAGGGTTTGTAAGTCGGGGTCGGACAGGTTCATGGCGGGCGGCGATACAGAGCGCCGATTGTGGCGTAAGAGCCATGCTTTTCCACCTGGATTGTCATTGGCACAGGGTAGGGACTCAGGCGGGAGCGTCACCGTCATGGGCTCATACAGGTTGGTGATTTCCACTGCCAAGTGATAGGTGGAGATGTCTAATTTGGGGTGCGCGCTACGTGATAAAAGTCCCGTTCACAGCATTAGCTTGCCCGCGATCACACGCACGCAGTCGCCGCCGATCCAGACTTGGCCTTGCGCGTCGCGTTCAACGTGCACGCGCCCCGCGCGGCCCAGCGCCGCGCCCTGGGCGGCGACGTAGCGTGCGGGCAACTCGCCAGCGGCGATCAGCCACTGCGCGAGGCTGGCGTTCAGGCTGCCGGTGACGGGGTCTTCGGAGATGTCCATCGACGGCACGAAAACGCGCACCTCGATCAGCGGTTCGGCGCTGGCGGCGTCGATGGCGCGGTACAGGCCGGCCACGGCGACGTTTTGCCCCAGAGCGGCCAGCCGCGGGTGATCGGGCTTGAGCGCCCGCACGGTGTCGGCGCTGTCCAGCAGCAAGGTGAGCAAGCGCGGGCCGTTGTCGAGTATTTGCGCGCGCCGCACCTGCGCGGGCGCAAGTCCCAAGGCTTGCGTGACGGGATCGACGCTGCCGGGCGCGGGGTCGCTGGCCTGCATCGGCGGAGCGGCGAAGGCGAGCCGTTCGCCGTCTTGCCGAATGTCGATCAAGCCCTTGGCGCACTGCTGCGCGATGCGCCCGGCGGACTTTGGCACGCCGCCCGCCGCCAACCAGGCAAAGCACGAGCCAAGTGTGGGGTGGCCGGCAAAGGGCAACTCGCCGCCAGGGGTGAAGATGCGTAGCGCGTAATCAGCGCGCGGATCGTCGGGCGGCAGGACGAAGGTGGTTTCCGACAGGTTGGTCCAGCGCGCGAAACGCTGCATGGCGTCGTCGTCCAGACCGCGTCCGTCCAGCACCACGGCGACCGGATTGCCGTAGCCGGGGCGGGCGCTGAATACGTCGATCTGGGCGAAGGGGCGGGGTTCGGTAGTCACTGGATGGCTCCTGCTGTGTAGGCAACGGTTCACGTTATCGGACGGCTTCGCTGAACAACGGATACAGCGACCCAACCAGCAGCGCGGCCATGCCCAGGTTGAAAAGGCGGGTCATGCGCGGGTCGGTCAGCCAGCGGCGCAATGCGACGCCGAAGCCGGCCCAGACACAGACACTGGGGGCGTTGATCAACGCATAGATGGCGGTGATGACACTCAGCTCGAACAGGCCGCCGTCGGACGGCAGATAAATGGTGAGCGCGCCCGTGGCCATGATCCAGCATTTCGGGTTGAGCCACTGAAACCCCGCCGCTTGTAGAAAGCCGAAAGGTCGCGCCGACCGCGCGTCATCCTTGGCCGGGCCGGATTGGGCAATCTTCCAGGCCAGCCACAGCAGATAAGCGCCGCCGGCCCAACGCAGCACGATGTGCAGGGACGGATAACGGCGGAACAGTTCGCCAAGGCCAAGCCCGACCGCCAGCAGCATGACGGCAAAGCCCAGCGATACGCCGAGAATGTGCGGGACCGTGCGGGCAAAGCCAAAGTTCACCCCCGAGGCGAGCAGCATCGTGTTGTTCGGGCCGGGCGTGATCGAGGTCACGAGCGCGTAGGCGGCAAAGGCAAGCAGCAGTTCGGCTGTCACGGGTCGGGGGGTGTTGGGGTGAGTGGGAGCAAATCGCCAAGGCGCGCATCACACGGCATAGTGGGCAAACGCCCGCGCCACTTTTTGATGGGGGCCAAAGTGAAACACCTCGGCAGCCAGTCGGCCCTGCGTCCCCTTGTAGTACAGCGTGACGCTGCCCACGCCGACCAGAACCGTCAGCAGTTCAAACTTCAGATCGGGGGCCAGCGCCAATGCCTTTTGCCAATAGGCGCGCACGGCTGGCTTGCCGCGCAGCGTGCCCGAAGGCTCGCTGGCGATCTGGGCGATTTTGGGTGACGACATTTCAAAATCGTCCTGGTAGTGCGCGAGGATGCGCTCCAGATCGTGCGCGTTCCAGGCGTCGATCCAGTCGGCGGCGAAGCGGTGGGCGAAGGCGGGTTCCATGTGTTTGATCGGGGTGGTTTGGCGTCTGCGCACGGTTCAAAAATTTCCCCCTTGTCATTCATGGGGAGCGTTGGCGCTGACATGTCATGCACTCTAGCCGAGCCATCCAGTACACAAACAGTACAGCTAGTCTGTGCAGCCGATAAACTGTGCTGCTGCCACTGTCCGCACAGATCATGCTCCTACGCACCGCCGCCCACCCATTAAGCCAGCAACTGGCCGCCCGTTTTGCCGAGCGCATCCGCGACCGGCTGCTGGCCCCCGGCGCGCGGCTGCCGAGCGTGCGCCAGTGCGCGGCGCAGCATGGCGTGAGTCCATCGACCGTGGTCGCAGCCTACGACCAGTTGCTGGCGCAGGGGCTGGCCGAGGCGCGGCGCAATCGCGGTTTCTTCGTGCGCGATCTCGGGCAAAAAACAGCCCTGGCGCAAACGGCGGCGCAGTCCGAAGCCTTGACCGACCCGCAGCGCGCCCGCAGACTGGGCGCGCCGATCAGCGCCGCCACGCTGATGCGCGGCATGTTCCATCCGATCAGCGACAAGCCCCAGCCCGGCATGGGCATATTGCCGCCGGAGTGGATCGGCGACGGCCCCATCGCCGCCGCGCTACGCAAGGTGTCCAGCCCGGCGCAGTTGCGCGACGCCAGCGGGCGCTATGGCGAGCCGGCGGGCGACGCCTGGCTGCGTCGCGTGCTGGCCGAGCGCCTGCGGGTGATGGGCATCGACGCCGCAGCCGGCCAGATCATCACCACCGTCGGCGCCACGCAGGCGCTGGACATCGTCAGCCGCACCCTGCTCAAGCCCGGCGACGCGGTGATGGTTGAAGAACCCGGCTGGGCAATCGAGTTCGCGCGCCTGGGTGCCTTGGGCGCGCGCATCCTGCCCGTGCCGCGCCACGCCGACGGCCCCGATCTGGCGGTGATGGCGCGCTACTGCGAGGCGCACGCTGGCAGCGCCGAAGCGCCGCGCCTATACGTCAGCGTCAGCGTGCTGCACAACCCCACTGGCGCCTGCCTGTCGCCGGCTGCGGCGCACCGCCTGCTGCAACTGGCGCATCAGCACAACTTTTGGATTGCCGAGGACGACAGCTATTGCCACCTGGCACCCGCGCACGCCACGCGGCTGGCCATGCTCGACGGCTTGCGGCGCACCATCTACATCGGCGGCTTTGCCAAGATACTGGCCCCAAACTGGCGCGTCGGCTTTCTGGCCGCGCCGCCGCAATTGCTGGAGCCGCTGCTCGACACCAAGCTGCTGTCCACCCTGACCACCCCCAGCCTGCCCGAGCGCGCGCTGGCCCACTGCATCGAGCAAGGCCAATTGCGCCGCCACGCCGAACACGTGCGCGCCCGGCTGGACGCCGCGCGCAGCCGCAGCGTCAGGCTGGCGCTGCAAGCCGGCTGCCGCCTGGCTTCGGAGCCGGCGGGCCTGTTCGGCTGGGTCGATACCGGCATCGACACCGACCAGCTCGCCCTGCGCCTGCTCGACCACGGCTACCTGCTGGCCCCCGGCGCGCTGTTTCACGCCAGCCGCCAGCCCAGCACACTGATGCGTATCAACTTTGCCAGCGCGCAGGACGCGGCGTTCTGGAAGACGTTTGCTCAGGCGCGCAAGGCGCTGGCCGGGCGCGGCGGACGTGCTCAAAATCTTGCGAATGATGTGAACCGGTGCGACTGATTCGTGTCAAGGCGACGCTGAACAAACCCGATGCGGCGATGGCATGTCTCACCGTGGCAACGCCAGCCTGATAAGGATGGTAATATGGGTACCCATATCCGTGAGGGGCGCTACCGTGAAAACCAC
The DNA here is from genome assembly GCA_031277295.1 of Burkholderiaceae bacterium. Classification (GTDB taxonomy): domain Bacteria; phylum Pseudomonadota; class Gammaproteobacteria; order Burkholderiales; family Burkholderiaceae_C; genus Ottowia. The sequence goes on from JAITMV010000173.1 coordinate 8,622, forward strand.
CATCGAACTGTCCGACGCCTTGCACGCACAGGCGCGGCGCTATGCCGGCGCGCACCGCATGACGATGAAGGCGCTGATCGAGCAAGGGCTGCGCAA
>JAITMV010000242.1 GCA_031277295.1 Burkholderiaceae bacterium
ATCGACAAACTTAAATGCTCCATTTCCATGAATAACATCTTCATGAAAACCACACCGTGCAACTCATCGTCCTGCACCACTTTCCGCCCATCCAGATAAGTCAGCGCGCGCAAGCTCGGAGGTAAATTTAACCGACCAACCGGGTCGAGCAAAATCGCAAGGCGATTCCAGATCGGTCCTGCCGCATAAACCTGCGTGAGAAAATCCCGCTCAAGCGCGGCTTCATCACCCGGCAAGGGCTTCTCGGGCGCTGGCGCGGCCAGGAGCGCGTGCTCGGACCATCGCGCCGTCCCTTCCATGAACCAGCGTGGCTTGAACATGCTGCTCCCCCACTGGTAGAGGTGAAACAACTCGTGCGCGGGCGAAACATTCTTGTTGGAATTACCATTGTGCAGGTTGATACGCAACACGCAACGCCCTTTGTCACTGCCGCTTGCCGAGTAATTGATCACTTCGTCGGCAGTCCCGCCCCCCGCGCCCATGTTGACAAGAAAAACGTCGATGGCCGTAGCCTTGGCATAGCGTGGCGTCTGCAAAGGCGGCGTTAACCCCATGACATTGGAATAAATCTCTCTGGCGGCCACCAGTTGCGTCGCCACGTCCTCCACCCGGTCAGGGACACCGTTGAGGTTGCGATCCGTCAGGTCGGGCAGCGCGTTCGCGTCTTTGAGTGTGTAGAAGATGCGAAACTCGTCGCGCTCGAACATGCGATCCAAAAGCGCCGCCTTCTTGTCACGCATCACCCAACACGGACCGGGGTCGTCAAACCCTCCTGCGGGAGCCTCTGCTGCAGGAGCAACAGCTTCGCCCCCAAACGCCACCAAGGCCACAGTCAGCAGCAATGATGCCGCAGTGATTCTTGCTCCTGTCGTGATACTTTTTTTTCCCATCTTCACCTCACTCCTTCCAGCCGGCTCCGCCATTGTGCTTCAAGCGAATCCGCCATGTTGAATAGCGCCTCATAATTTCCGGCGGCGTCGAGTCTTCTGAACTTCTCCAGATGCGCGACAAGGCAGACATCATCCGCCGTGACGGCAAGCAACGCCGGGCGGTTCAATGCCGCTTCCGCCAAGACTTGTTCCAGTTCTTTTCTTGGACGTTCCTCGAATGGCCAATCCATCCCCAGCGGCTCCAGACGCCAGCGCGTCCAGTTGCACACCATCAATGCGCCATCCGCGCCCCGTGTCATCCGCCTCGACGCCAGCGCGTCAAGAACCACTTGCAAAGGCTGCTGGCCCAGCCAGCGCAGCAGCGCCGGCCAGACATCGTGCAACCGGCTGCATGATGCCGCCACATCCGGTGTTGGCGCCAGTTGCTGCAAATGCGCCCAATCAATCCGGGCCAGATGCTGCCCCAGTTGAATATTTCCCCGCTTGTAGCGATCGGCCAAGCCTTCCGGTATCTCGCAGGAAAACAGGTTTTTACGCAGAACCAGCATTGCGGGCCGCACGATTGCCTGCCGCGGGAGCCAGCCCCTCCCTTTGGCCCACGCGAAAACCAGGGCCAGATGGCCTTCCGGCAACTCGCTTTCACCAAGAAATTCCGGCGCGGGCCAACCCGGCTGGGCATGAATCAGGATATTGCGCTCATGACGCCCCAATTCGACGATGCTCTTGTGGAACACCCGGATCATCAGTGCGCGATCCTGCTGGCCCGTGGTTTCCAGCAGCAGGCAAAGCACCTTGCCCCCCTGCTCCCACTGCGTCGCATCTTCGCGCACTTCACAATCTTCGGCCCGGTAAGCCGTCAGCAAAGGCGGCAGCCAGGCGGCGCGTGCATCGCGCTGCGCGATCCCGGCAAAACCGTCGCTCTCGCGGGACGGTGGCGCAAGCGGCGTATCGGGAAGAAAAAGCGCCTCGACCCGCTCGGCGTGCTTGAGCAGGTTGTTCACGTTCGCACGCAATGACACCAGGTTGACCAGAATTTGCCGCCCCAGCAGCAAGCCGGCAAAGACAGCCCAATACCGCGGCAGAATTTCATGGTAGGCATGAAAAATCACATAGCCGACCAGGATGATGAAACCCACGCCCCACCATGCCTTGCCGCGCAATTCGGCGGAAATTGCCGGCCCCCAGCGCTTGTCCGGTTGCAGCAGCTTGACGGCCAGCGCGCCCAGCACGGCGTAGGCGATCAAGACCGCCAGCAGCGCCGGATAGAAGAACGCCATCAAGCCCGCGGCGAGCAGCGACCACAGCAGCGTGGCAAAGAAACCCAGCAAACGCCCGAGGTACGGCACCGCCTGGCTGCGCAGGGCATCGGAAAAACCGGTCTTGTCATGCCGCTCGATAATCTGGCGCGCGGTCTGCCGCACCAGCCTGGCATTGCCCGCCTCCGCGATCAGGTGCACCGCGAAAAAAACAACGATCAAAACCATCAGGACCGGCACGACGGTTGATGGGCCATAACCTTCAAAGATCCAGCGCAGGCGCACCGAGACCTGGCCGAAACTCAGGCTTGCCAAAATGCTCCAGGGCAGCAGCAGGGCAATCAGCAGCGTCACCTGCGACAGAATAAAAATCGCCGTATACAAAAGCACGGCGCCCGGCGCCATCCGCAGCAACACCCACTCCACGTCCCCAATCCACCACCATGCGCGTGGCGGGTTTGCCGGCGGCGGCGCGCCGAAACCGGCCATCCGCCTGAAAGGCAGACGCTGGTAAAACTGCCGGATCATGCGTTTTTGGCCAGATGCGCAACCACCTTGCCCAGCCCGGTTCCGTGGGAACTTTTGACCAGAACGACATCATCGTTTTTCAGCCAGTTGGCCAGTTGCGGGATCATCGCCTGCACATCAGGCCAGGCGCATCCCTTGAAATCCGGTAACAGGCGCTGGGCCAGGGGCTGCATCAGCGGCCCGCAAAACAGCACCCGATCCGGCTCCAGCGCGCGAATGTCCGGTTCCAGCGCAAGATGCATTTCCTGTTCGCCGGCGCCAAGCTCCAGCATGTCGCCCAGCACCAGCACGCGCGACTGGCGCGGGATGTCCTCACCCGCATCGCACATCACCTGCAAGGCCGCGCGCATCGAGCCGGGGTTCGCGTTGTAGGCTTCGTCCCACACCTCGATCGCCTTGCCCTTGTAGACCAGACGGCTGCGCTTGCCCCGGCCCGCAAGCGCCTCGAAGCTCGCCAGCCGGGCCGCGGCCGCTTCGAGCGGCTGGCCCAGCGCGGCAACGGCAGCCAGTACCGCCAGGGCGTTCATCGCCATATGGCGTCCAGGCACGCCAAGAATGAACGAGCAGGTCTTGCCCATGATTTCCGCATGAACGGTCGCGCCCTCGATGCCGAGAAGCCGGGCGTCGTTGCCTTCGCCAGCGCCAAATCGCACCACACGCAAATTTACGGCGCGGGCCTGGGATTCAAAAATTCCAAACTCGTTCATGTCCGCGTTGACGACCATGATGCCGCCAGGCGGCATGCCCAGACAGATCCGCGCCTTGAGGCGGGCCACTTTCTCGGTCGAACCGAAATCGGCCAGATGCGCCGGTGCGATCGTGGTCACGATGGCCACATGGGGCCGCACCAGCCGCGTGCAGCTCTCCATCCTGTTGGCGGCCATCTCCTGCACCCAGAAATCGGCGCCGCGGTCCATCGAGGCCACGTTCCAACTGATGCCGTAGAGCGAGTTGGCGGCGGTCTTGCTTCTATCCACCGTGCCCACGCCCGCCAGCGCATGAGCCATCATCGCCGTGGTCGTCGTCTTGCCGACGCTGCCGGTCACGCCGATCATGGTTCCCTTGAACTGGCTGCGCGCATCGGTGGCAAGCGCCATGATGCTCTCGCGCAAACCCGCGACCGCAAGCACCGGCACACCCCAACCGGCGTAATCCTTGGCCACGGCCGCTTCGGCAATGATGCCGGCCGATCTGGCGCACAGCCGTTCAACCACGGCAGGCGGCAACCCGGCGTTGTGCCCCTTGGCCAGCAGCATCTGGCCTTCCTTGAACTCCAGTGGAGCGGCGCAGACCCCGGTCATGGTCCAATCATCGCCGGCGGGCGGCACCAGCCACTGACCGCCTGTCAAGACGGCCACCTTTCCGGCAAATCCTGCCTGAATCTTGGCCTCGACGACCGTATCGTGGCTGCTCACCTGGACTGCCGCCGCCTGGGTTGTCTCGAACTGCACTTTCTGGGCTGTCTCGGGCTGCGCCTCCTTGCGCAACAAATACTTCCGATACGCCACATACCCCGACAAATAATGCTCCACGTCGTCGATGCGCACCCGGAACGCGTGGTGCCGGATGAAAAACCCGCCGACGATCGACGTGGGCCGGGCGTAGAACATTGCCAGTTCGGGCCAGAAATGGCCGTTGAGCATGTAGTGCGCCCGCTTCTCCAGCGCGTAATAGAACTTCTCGACATCCACTTGCCGCTGTTCCAGCAGCGCGGCGTTTTCGGGGTCGTTTTGCAGGCGTGAGACCATCTGCTCGGCCGCCATCATCAGTTCCAGCAGCGTCGGGTAGGTCGTGATGCGCTCGATGACGAAGTTCAGGTGGTCCTTGAAGTTCTGGATGCCGAATTCGAAGTAGGCGCGTTCGGGGCGGTGGCGCGTCATTTCGTTGACGCAGTAGCTCAGCCAGTGATCGTGCGCCTTCCAGTGCTGCTTGGCGATGAAATACTCGAACGCGCGCTCCACCGCGCCGAGCCAGCGCGGGTTCCTGGTCAGTTCGTACAGGCGCATCAGGCCGAACGCGGCCTCGCCGTCGTAGTAGATGGTTCTGAACGCATCCTTGACTTCGAGCGAGGGGTAATGCAGCACGTGCGCGAAGCCGCCGGTCTCGGGGTTCTGCATGTGCAGGATCGACGCCGCCAGCTCGTCCATCAGCGGCAGATAGCGCCGGTCGCCGGTCAGGTCGGTGTATTTCACCAGCGCCAGAATGCTGACGGCATTACCGCCGAGCTTGACTTCGTCGCCGGTGTCCACCAGGAAGGCGCCGGTCTCTCCTGAAGGCAGCGGGGCGCGTTTGATGAGGGTCTGCGTCAGATAGCCCAGGCTGCGCTCGATGGCCGCTTTCACCGCGTCGTCGCGGATCACGTCCCAGCCCTCGATCATCGCGTACAGCGAGCTGGCGTGGCGCAGCGCGTTGTAGGTGTTGATGGAGCGGTCGAAGCAGGGGAACCATCCGTAATGGAATTTGCCGTCGCTCTGGACTTCGCCCGCCAGATAGCGGCTGCCCGACTCGATCAGCCGCTGCACGTCGCCGAGCGTCAGTTGGCCGACCACGCGCCGGCCCGCCTCGTCCGCCGGCGCCATCTTGACCAGCGAAGTCCGCGGCCCCATGTCCAGCCCCGGCCCCTGAAGCCTGTGAACCTTCGCGCCGTCGCCGGCCAGCAAGCCGCGCGAGCTGAACAGCCACACCGGCTTGTCGTCGCCCATCTCCACCGCGTCGAGCCCGTGCCTGCGCTTGGCGTAGCGCAGAAAATTCGTGTTGTTGACGGCGCATTCGACCATGTCGCCGCCCTGATACAGCATCGCGTTGCCGTTGACTTCGGTTTCCAGAAAAGCCTGCCGGAACGCCGCGTCGAGTGAAATGCCGAAGCGGAAATAGTTGCGCTTGGTCGTCTTCAGCCGCTGGCGCAGTTCGGCCCAGGTGATTTCCTCGATCGCGTCCACGTGGTCGATGCGCAGCCAGCGGATGTCGATCTTGTGCCGTTTGACCAGATCGCGCGCCGCGTTGGCGCCGCGCTGCCAGACATCGCTCAACGCCGCGCCCTGAACCGTGACGACCC
>JAITMV010000010.1 GCA_031277295.1 Burkholderiaceae bacterium
TCGGGTGGGCTGGCAAGGCGCGAGGACGCCGCAGGCTAATGCCTGCAAGGACGAGCAACGCCGCCAGCGCGCCAAAAGCTCCAAGTTTTGGCGGCCTGATCATCGGGTGCGTAGCGCTCTCACCCAAAAGGTGGGTGTGATCGAAGCCACGAAAGTCAATATCCATACGGTTTTCCGGAAGATAACAAGCGGTCAACTGCCGTTTCTAGGATGATTGCTTGGCGCGCGACAGAGGGTGTGAAAAATGACAAATGACCCGCTGCGCTCGATGACAAATGACAAATGGAAAGTTACCGCGCGACACGCACCCACAGCAGACCGCGCTGGGGGTGCGTCTGCTGGTTCGGCGCGCAAATATCACATTGAGCGAAGCGAGTCATTTGTCATTTGTCATTTGTCATTTATTCGCAGGCTTTCGGGCTTCACCCTGATTGAGGTGCTGGTGGCGCTGACCATTACCGCCATTGTCCTGATTGCCGGCTTCAAGGCGACCGCCGCCCTGACCGACAACGCCGGCCGCCAGAGCGCCTTGCTGCTGGCCCAGTTGTGCGCCGAGAACAAGCTGCTTGAGTTGCGCTTGGCGCGCCGGCTGCCGGCGGTGGGCGACTTCGACAGCGATTGTGTACAAGCCGAGCGCACGCTACGAGTGACGCAAACCGTGCGTCCCACGCCTAATCCCAACTTTCGCCGCGTCGATGCCGCCGTCAGTGAAAACGGCAATTTCATCGTGCGGGTGATTGCGATCATTGGAAGACACTGAGATGAAACACTCCCGTGTCTCGCCGGTTTTTCTCCTTCCCCTTTTGGGGAAAGGCAGGGATGGGGGCTGGCGGCGCAAAAAAAGCAAGCGTAGGGCGGGGTTCACCCCGCCATTGCGCCGCTTCACAAAACCGGAGAATGGCGGGGTGAACCCCGCCCTACGCCTGCTTCGTCATTCCCGCGAAGTTCCCGCCTTCGCGGGAATGACAGGGAATCCGGGGGCGTTTGATCCTGCGCCGGCTCTTGAGGAAGCTTCCTTGGATTCCCGCCTGCGCGGGAATGACGACGGAGGGGGCGGGAACGACGAAAGGGTGAGGGCCGCGTTGGTTTCATGCGGTGCGGGTGAGGCGCCAGCGTCATGGAAAACTGAAGTGAGTGTTTGGCGTGAATACCGCTCGCTTAACCGAAGACCGCCTGACGCCCGATGCCCGTCGAGCGGGTTCACCCTGATCGAGGTGCTGGTGGCGCTGGTCATCATGGCACTGATAGCGGCGCTGAGTTGGCGGGGTATCGACAGCATGACGCGCGCGCAAGCCGTCACGCAGCGCGCTACCGACGAGGTGCTGACGTTGCAAGCCGGCTTGGCGCAGTGGCGCGCCGACCTGAACGCAATGATGAACTGGCCGACCGAATCCGGCGTCCCGCCCGCCGGCGCAGCCGGCAGCCGCAGCTTGGCTTGGGACGGCAGCGTGTTGCGCATCACCCGTATGCTGACCGACGTTCCCGCCGCTGGCTTGCGCGTGGTGGCCTGGACGCGCCGCGCCGCCGACGGCCAGTGGCTGCGCTGGCAGTCGGCGCCGGTGCGCACACAGGGGGCTTGGATTGCCGCCTGGGAGCAGGCTGCCGGCTGGGGCCAGGCGGCGGCGCAGGATGCGTTGCCGGGCGGCGCGCCGCCAGTCGCCATCGCCGTGTTGCAAGGCTGGCAGTTGCTGTACTTTCGCAACAACGCCTGGACCAACCCGCTCTCCAGCGGCGCTGAGGGCGCGGACAACACCAACGCCTTGCCCGACGGCGTGCGGCTGGTCATCGACCTGGCGCCGGGCCAGAGCCTGAGCGGGCCGGTGCAGATCGACTGGGTGCGGCCCGATTTCGGGGGCGCGCAATGACGAGCCGCCCGCGGCAAGCTGGCGCGGCGCTGTTGATGGCGATGATCGTCGTCACCCTGGTGGCCTCGCTGGCCGGCGCCGCGCTGTGGCAGCAGTGGCGCGGCGTCGAGGTGGAGGCCGCCGAGCGCGCGCGCGTGCAGTCATCGTGGATTCTGACCGGCGCGCTGGACTGGGGCCGGCTGATTCTGGCCGGCGATGCCCGTGAATCAGGATCAACGCCCATCGATCATCTGGCCGAACCGTGGGCGATGCCGCTGGCCGAGGCGCGGCTGTCCACCTTTTTGGCCGTCGGCGAGTCCGACACCGACACCGACCGCGACGCCTTTTTATCCGGCCAGATTACCGACTTGCAATCGCGCTTGAATGTGATGAATCTGCTGGTGAGCGATTCGATCCGGGCGTACCAGAGTTTCGAGCGGCTGTTTCGTGAGCTTGGCCTGCGCACCGGCGAACTGGCGACGTTGAGAGACAACCTGGCGCGCGCCGCGGCCGCCATGAAACGCGGCAATACCGGCGCCCCCGCTGACGCTGGCGACGCGCCGCTGCTGCCGCGCCGCTTCGACCAACTGGCCTGGTTGGGCGTGGCGCCCGAGACACTGGAGACGCTGCGCCCTTACGTGACCGTACTGCCGGTGTCCAACGCCATCGTGCCGGTCAACCTGAATACGGCCAGCGCGCTGGTGATCTACGCCGTGCTGCCGGAGATCGACTTGGCTGGCGCGCAGCGGCTGGTGGCTGAGCGCGACCGGTCACCCTTCAAGAACACGGCAGAGGTCAATACGCTGCTGAACCTGAATGCGCGGGATCTGAGCTGGGTCAGCGTAGCGTCCGACTATTTCGAAATTCGCGGCCGCCTGCGTCTGGACGACGTGGCGCTGGAAGAAGTGGCCGTAGTGCGGCGCCAGCAGACCGGTTTGCGGTACGGCAGCGTTACCCTGTGGCGCGAGACGGGATGCTGCGCTCAGGTCGTTCAGTGACTATGAACCGGCTCTTACAAACGGATTGGTGCGGCGTTCCTCGCCGAAGGTGCTCTCGGGGCCGTGGCCGGGGATGAACACCGTGTCGTCGCCCATCGGCCACAGGCGCTCGCGGATGCTGGCGATCAATTGGTCGTGGTTGCCGCCCGGAAAGTCGGTGCGGCCAATGCTGCCGGCAAACAGCACGTCGCCGACGAACGCGCGCCGCGCCTCGGGCGAGTGATAAACCACGTGGCCCGGCGTATGGCCCGGACAATGCCGCACGGCAAGCCGGCATGTGCCGACCTGTACGCTGTCGCCGTCGTGCAGCCAGCGCGCGGGCGTGAACGACTCGACCGCTCCAAAGCCGTATGCGCGGCCTTGCTGCGGCAGTCCGTCGATCCAGAACTGGTCGCCCGGATGGGGGCCGGTGATTGGCAGGTTCAGACGCCGGCTGAGTTCGCCCGCGCCGCCGGCGTGGTCGATATGGGCGTGCGTAATCCAGATCTGCTCCAGCTCGACGCCCAGCTCGCGCGCCGCCGCCTCGATGCGCGGCAACTCGCCACCGGGGTCGATGACGGCGGCTTTGGCGGTAGCGTCGCACCAGACGATGGCGCAATTCTGCTGAAACGGGGTAACCGGGACGATGCGGTAGGCGAGCATGGGGAAATGAGGGTAAAAAGCAAGGACGCGGGGCTGCCGCCATCACCGTATTGTCATGGCGTATTCGATGGTGATCGGTGCGTGGTCGGAGAATTTTTGCTCTTTGTAGATCGACTCGCGGCGCGCCAGCGCGGCGACGGCGGCAGTCGCCAGATGGTAGTCCAGCCGCCAGCCGACGTTGTTGGCCCAGGCCTGGCCGCGGTTGCTCCACCAGGTGTAGGCCGCGCCGGTGGCCTCGGGTTGCAGGCGGCGGTACACATCCACCAGTCCTAATTCGTCTAGCACCTTCGTCATCCAGGCGCGCTCTTCGGGCAGAAAGCCGCTGTTTTTTTGATTGCTCTTCCAGTTTTTCAGATCGATTTCCTTGTGGGCGATGTTCACGTCGCCGCACAAGATGAATTCGCGCTCGGCCTTCAGGCGCGCCAACACCGGATAGAACTGATCCAGAAAACGGTACTTGGCCGCTTGCCGCTCAGGCCCGGAGGAGCCGCTGGGAAAGTAGCCGCTGATGACGGAAAGTTTGCGCTCTGGCGTGTCGAAGCGCGCTTCCAGATAGCGGCCCTCGGCGTCAAACTCGGGCGAGCCGAAACCGGCGATCACGTCGCTGTGCGCGTGCCGGGTGTAGATGCCGACGCCGGAGTAGCCCTTTTTCTCGGCCAGGTGAAAGTACCCGCGCAGACCAGCCAAGACCTCGAAGCGGCCTTGCAAGTCGGGCTGCAAGGCCCTGATCTCCTGCACACAAATACAATCCGGCGCATGTTGCTCCAGCCAAGCCTCGACGCCCTTGGCGGCGGCCGAGCGAATGCCGTTGAGATTGAGGCTGGTTAGCTTGAACAAGGATATGACTCCAATGAACGCACCGCCTACAGCGGAGGCCGGCGCTGACGATGTAGCGCGGCAATTTGTTCAATTCGCCATCGACAGCGGGGTGTTGCGTTTTGGCGAATTCAAAACCAAGGCGGGACGGTTATCGCCTTATTTTTTCAACGCCGGCCTGTTCGACGACGGCGCCAAGCTTGGCCGGCTGGCGCAATTTTATGCGCGCGCGCTGCTGGCCTCAAAGCTGGAATTTGACGTTATCTTCGGCCCAGCGTACAAGGGCATTGCGCTGGGCGCGGCGGTGGCTGTCGAACTGGCCCGCCTGGGCGTGAACAAGCCATTTGCCTACAACCGCAAGGAAGCCAAGGATCATGGCGAAGGCGGCGTGTTGGTCGGCGCGCCGCTCAAAGGGCGGGTGCTGATCGTAGATGACGTGATCTCCGCCGGCACGGCGGTGCGCGAGTCGATTGCCCTCATCCGCGCCGCGGGCGCCACACCCCATGCCGTGGCGATTGCGCTGGATCGGCAAGAAAAAGCAACCGAAAACGGTCAGGACGTACCCTGGTCAGCGCTCCAATACGTGCGCGATACGCTTGGGCTGCAAGTTTGCGCTATCGCCCGACTGGTTGACTTGTTGAAACACATTGAAAACGATAGCCACACTTTGTCATACTATGATGCTGTAGTGGCCTACCGCAACCGTTATGGGGTCGGATGAACAGGCTCTTAGGAGTGTGGCGGCGGCGCATCCTGCGAGACCGCGTCCTCCTCCTCGCGCGAAAACAGCGCCCAGGCCGCGACGAACAGCGCCGCGATGGTCGGGCCGATGACGAAGCCGGAGATGCCGAACAGCGAAATGCCGCCCAGCGTGGTCAGCAGCACCACGTAGTCGGGCAGCTTGGTGTCCTTGCCGACCAGAATGGGGCGCAGCAGGTTATCTACCATGCCGACGGCCAGCGCGCCCCAGACGATCAGCGCCACGCCTTGCCAGATAGAGCCGGTAGCTAGCAGGTAAATGGCCACCGGCGCCCAGATCAACGCCGCGCCGACGGCAGGCAGCAGCGACAGCAGCGCCATCACCGATCCCCATAGCACCGCGCCGCGGATGTCCAGCGCCCAGAACGCCAGCCCGCCCAACACGCCCTGTGCCAGCGCTACCACCACGTTGCCCCTGACGGTAGCGCGCACCACGGTGGCGAACTTGTTGGCCAGGTAATGGGTTTGTGCGCGCTCCATCGGTATGGCTTGACGCAGCATACGGGATAAATGCTCGCCGTCGCGCAAAAAGAAGAACAGCAGGTACAGCATGATCGTCAGGTTGACCATGAACACCAGCGCGTTTTGGCCTATCGACAACGCGCGGGAAGTGACGGCTTGGCCGCTTTTGAGCAAGGCGTCGGAGAATTTTTCCACCACGCTCTGGATGTCGATCAGGTCGAATTGCGCCATCTGCTCGGTCAGCCAGTGGGGCAGCGCCGCCAGCACTTGCTGGGCATAGGCGCGGTAGTTCACGTCACCAGCGCGCACGCGCGCCACCAGCGTCGTTATTTCGTTGGCCACGGCAGCGCTGAGCAGCACCATCGGCAGCACGACCATCAACACGATGAGCAGCAACGTCAGCAGTGCCGCCAGGTTGCGCCGCCCGCCCAGACGTCCGAGCAACGCCCGGAAGGTAGAGCGAAACAGCAACGCCATGATGACGGCCCAGAACACGGCGCCGAAAAAAGGCGACAACACCCACGCCAGCGCCACCGTAACAATGGCCAGCAAAAGCAAAAAGACAGCGCGTTGCAGGCCGGGTGTGTTCATGCGGGCGCACTATACCGGAGGCAAGTGCACAATGGTATCTTCGCCACCGCTTTTCGTCATGGCACAAGCCCCAACTGTCTACCCCGCCGATCCGCCGACTGAATTGGTGCTGCACGCCCGCTCGCGCGTGCTGGAGCTGGCCTGGCCGGACGGGGCGCGGTTTCGGGTTGCGTTCGAGTTGATGCGCGTCTATTCGCCGTCAGCCGAAGTGCAGGGCCACGGCGCGGGGCAGCAGGTGTTGCAGACCGGCAAGCGCGCAGTCGAGATCACCGATCTCACGCCGGTCGGGCACTATGCCATCCAACCGCGCTTTTCCGACGGGCATGACAGCGGCATCTTCACCTGGGAGTATCTGTACTTTCTGGGCGCGCGGCAAGATGAACTGTGGCGCCAGTACGAGCAGCGCCTGGCCGCCGCCGGTCTGGAGCGCGACGCGCCGATGGCGGACAGGGCGGGCGGCGCTTGCGGCCAGCGATGAGTACCATCCAGCAACCGCCGCGACCGTTGTTCAATATAAACCCAGACTACTCATGACCCAGACCCATTTCGGCTATCAGACCGTGGACGAGCGCGACAAGGCGCGGCGCGTGCGCGGCGTATTCGATTCGGTGGCCTCCAGGTACGACCTGATGAACGACCTCATGTCCGGCGGTCTGCACCGGCTCTGGAAGGCGTACACCGTGATGGTCGCGAATGTGCAGCCGGGTCAGCGCGTGCTCGACATCGCCAGCGGAACGGGCGACTTGGCGCGCGCCTTTGCACGCCGGGTCGGACGCGGTGGCCAGGTCGTGCACAGCGACATCAACGAGGCCATGCTGCGCACCGGACGCGACCGGCTGCTGGATGCGGGCTGGGTCCTGCCCTCGGTGGTATGCGACGCCGAACAATTGCCCTTCGCGACTGGCTACTTCGACCTCGCGAGCGTCGCCTTCGGCCTGCGCAACATGACCCGCAAGGACGCCGCCCTGCGCGAAATGGCGCGCGTGCTCAGGCCCGGCGGCAGGTTGCTGGTGCTGGAGTTTTCCCAAGTCGCCCGGCCATTGCGCAAAATTTACGATCTTTACTCGTTCAACGTGCTGCCGCATCTGGGCCGATGGGTGGCCGGCGATGCCGACAGCTACCGTTACTTGGCCGAGTCGATCCGTATGCACCCCAATCAGGCCGAACTCAAGGCGCTGATGCGGGCCAATGGCTTCGGACACGTGGACTTTCACAACATGACCGGCGGGGTGGCGGCGCTGCACGTTGGCATCAAGGCGGTATGACACACGGGACAAGCGTGTGCGTTTGGCGTAAAAACCACTCCAAGAAGTAACGTTTCGTTCACAAACGAACCAATATCCGGCAACAGCCAGATAATGCAAGTTTGCCGAGAGACAACGCCCACGATGCCCATGAACCCGCGCCGCTTTGCTCCCCATTTTCTCATATTGCTGTTGGCTGTTGCCTTGAGCGGGTTGTTCGCCCCTGACGCCGAGGCGCGTCGTTTGGGCGCGGGCAAATCGTTCGGGCGCCAATCCAGCAACGTCACGCAACGCCAAACCCTGCCGCCCGTCGCGCAGCCCAAGCCCGCGCAGGCGGCAGGCAACACCGGCGCGGGCGCTACCGCGGCCACACCCAAGCCCTGGGGCGGTTTGCTAGGCGGGCTGGCTGCCGGTCTCGGTCTGGCTTGGCTGGCTAACGCACTCGGCTTGGGGCCGGCATTCGCCAACGCTTTGCTGATCGCGCTGCTGGTCGCAGCGGGCATGCTTGCAGTCGGCATGTTGCGCCGCGGGCGCGCGTCGGCGCCGGGCGGACTGGCCTATCAGGGCGCGGGCGCGGCCAATCCGATCACGCCGCGCCAGTACAACCCGACCAACGTTGGCAACGACGCCTCCGCCCGTCCGTGGGAAGACCCGGCGGTTGCGTTCAACGCGGGCGACTCCATCATCGGTTCGGCGTTGCGCGGGCCGCAAGGCTGGGGCATTCCGGCCGATTTCGATATCGCCGGTTTCACCGACGCCGCCAAGCGCAACTTCATCACCCTGCAAGCCGCCTGGGACCACTCCGACATTCCGGCTTTGCGCGCCATGATGACCGATGAGATGCTGGCCGAAATCCAGGCGCAACTGGCCGAGCGCGAGCAGGCCGCCGTCCCCGGCTCTGTCAACCAAACCGACGTGGTCATGCTTGAAGCGCAACTGCTGGGCATCGAAGAGTTGGACGGCGCCTACATGGCCAGCGTCGAGTTCAGCGGCCTGATCCGCGAAGACCCCTCCGCCGGCCCCAGCCCGTTCCGCGAAGTCTGGAACATGACCAAATCCAAAACAGGACAAAGCGGCTGGCTGGTGGCGGGCGTGCAGGCTCTGCAATAGTCCAGGTGACATCAGGGGTCAACCGCCCTGCCGTTTTTAGTGCTCCGTTCCATCAAAACCTTTACAAATGAAATCGATGGATTTGTTCGTCAGGCAAGGCGCAAACCGCAGCAATACTGCATGGTATTGCGAGGATTTGTAGCGCCGCCAGAGAGTCAAAGGCGCGGCTTCATAGCACCAGGCTGGCGCGCGCCAGTTCTACCCACAGCCGTTCGGCGGCGTCGCGCGGCTGGACTTGGGCGGCTTGTTCTTGCAGGCGCGTTGCTTCGGGCTGGCTTTCCGGGCCGTCGAGCATGATTAGCGCGGCGGCAAAGTCCATGAGCACGGCCGCCGAGTCGGGCGCCAGGTGCCGCGCTCGGCGTAGATGGCTCAGCGCCGAATCGGCGCGGGCGTCGTAGGTCATGGCGGCCACCAGCGGGCCGACTTTGTCGATGATTTCAGCCTGAAAACTGCCCAGCACGGCATGTGCAAAGACGTGCGTGGGCGCCAGTTGCAGCGCGGTCTGTAGCGCCGTGCGGATCTGCGCGCCGATGCCTTGCGCCAGCGCGCGCGCCACATGAATGCCCTGCGCATGGCGCGTGAGCGCGTAGCCCAGCCAGTACCAGCCGCTGGCCTCGCGCGGACGCACGCTGACATGGGCCAAGGCGCGGGCGTGGATGCGATGGTACAGGTCAAGCCGCGCTTTCTCGCCAGGTTCGATCAGCGTGGCGTAAGCGGCGGCGGCGCGGTTGGCGACGGCGGCGCCAGCGGCGCCGATTTGGATGCCGGCGATTTCGGCGGCCTCGAACTGGCCGCTATGAAACAGCGCCCAGGCGTCCAGCACGGCGGGGTTCTGGGGCAGCGGTTCGGCATCAAGCGCGTGCAGCCGCGTCCACCCGGCACGCACCTGCTCGGCGTCTATCGGATAGTCGGCGGCGTGGGGACAGGGCAGCCAGGTAGTCATGGGGCGGGCGCGTAAGCGTCAATGAGCGCCAGCAGGTGCGCGCGCGGGGCGTCGCCCAGATGCGGCGCCAGCAGGCCGAGCACGTGGTAGGCGCCGCGCAGCAGGGCGTCCTGGGCGTTTTCGGGTTCCATCGCGCTACGCGGGTGCAGCACATACTCGTAGCTCAACCAGTAGGTCAGCACGACTACCATGCTGGCGGCGACGGCGTCGCGCGAGCGCGCGGCGGCGGCGTCGATGTCGATGTCGGTCGGCGGCTCGGCGCGCAGGTTGTCGAGCAGCCCGCGCAGTGCTTCGCGCTTGCGCGTGAGGATGGTGGGAAAGTGGGTTTCCAGCCGCCGGTTGCGCGACAGCAGGTGGTTCAGGTCGCGGTACAGAAAGCGGTATTGCCAGATCAGCTCGAACAGCGAGTGCAGGAAAAACCACGCATCTTCCACGTCGCCGACGTCTTGGCTGGCCTCCAGCAATTTGTATAACCGGTCTTCATACTGGTCGAACAAGGTGTTGACCAATTCATCCTTGGACGGAAAGTGGTAGTACAGGTTGCCTGGGCTGATGCGCAACTCGGCGGAGATCATGGTGGTGGACGCGCTCGGCTCGCCGAAGCGGTTGAATAGCTCCAGCGTGGTGCCGAGAATGCGCTCGGCGGTGCGGCGGGGCGCTTTCTTGACCATGGTCTCTTTGTTGTCCTTTGCCGTCTTTTGCCGGTGCCCTCCGGCGAGCTATTGTGGGGTGTTGGGCCGGTGAGCTATCGTTGGCGCCAGCCGAGACCTCAATCCGGCGCTTTGCGCTTGGCGCGGGTCGTGCGCTTGGCCGCCGGTTGCGTGCTCAGCGCTTGCTCCAGCGCTTGCACTCGCGCGGTCAGGGCGGCCAACTCTTGCGCCGTCGGCATGCCTAAGCCGGCCAGCGCCTGCGCGACCCGTTGCTCGAAGATGCCGCCCAGACGGTTCCAGGGCGGGGCTTGGGTGGTCATGGCTTGCATTTGCTGCTGCATCTGCTGGGCGGCCTCGGCCATGCGTTCCTTGGCCAGCGTTTGTGTCTGGTTTTGCATTTCCAGGCCTTGCTTGACCAGTGCCTCGAAGGCGCGGCCACCTTCGGCTTGGGCGCGCGCTAGCGCGCCCAAGCCGGCCAGCCAGATGTTGTGCGCGGATTCGGGCGCGGGCGCCGAGTTGTCGGTAAGCGGGCGGGGTTTGGCGGGCATGCGGCCTCCTGGTAATCTGGCGATACCCGCGCATGATAATGGCCGTTTTTGGCGCCTGCCCGCCCGGCAACGGCGGACGCGGTGCGGTAACCGTGAAAAAAGAAGGACGTTTGTGATAGTCGTCACCGGTGGCGCCGGCTTTATCGGCAGCAATTTCATTTTGGACTGGCTCGCGGGTAGTGACGAGCCGGTGCTCAACCTCGACAAGTTGACTTACGCCGGCAATGCGGCCAACTTAGCGGCGCTTGCGGGCGATGCGCGCCACGTCTTCGTGCGCGGCGACATCGGCGATGCGCCCTTGCTCGCGCGTCTGCTGGCCGAGTACAAGCCGCGCGCCATCATCAACTTTGCCGCCGAAAGCCATGTTGATCGCTCGATTCACGGCGCCGAGGATTTCATCGCCACCAACATCGTCGGCACTTTCCGGCTGCTGGAGGCGGCGCGCGCTTATTGGATGGGGCTGCCTGAAGGTGAAGGCGCGCGCGCGGCGTTCCGCTTTTTGCATGTGTCCACCGATGAGGTTTATGGCTCGCTCGCGCCCGTCGCGCCCGCTTTCACTGAACGCCACCCCTACGAACCCAACAGCCCCTACAGCGCCAGCAAAGCCGCCAGCGACCATCTGGTGCGCGCTTGGCATCACACGCACGGACTGCCGGTGTTGACGACCAACTGCTCGAATAACTACGGGCCGTATCAGTTCCCGGAAAAGCTGATTGCGCTGATGATCGTGAACGCGTTGGCAGGGGGGCCGCTGCCGGTTTATGGCGACGGCCAGCAGGTGCGCGACTGGCTCTACGTGGCCGACCATTGCAGCGCCATTCGCCGCGTGCTGGCGGCGGGGCGGGTGGGCGAGACCTACAACATCGGCGGCCACAACGAGCGCGCCAATCTGGACATCGTGCGCGTCATCTGCGATCTGCTCGACGAATGTGCGCCGCGCGCCGACGGCGGGAGCTATCGCGCGCAAATCACCCACGTCACCGACCGCCCCGGCCATGACCGGCGCTACGCCATCGACGCGCGCAAGATCGAGCATGAACTCGGCTGGCGGCCAGCCGAAACCTTTGACACCGGCATTCGTAAAACGGTGGCCTGGTACCTGTCCCACGCCGACTGGGTGCGCGGCGTGCAAAGCGGCGCTTATCGTGATTGGGTTGCCACGCAGTACGGAGCATGATCCTCTTACTGGGCAAGAACGGACAAGTCGGCTGGGAGCTGCAACGCAGCTTAGCCCCGCTGGCGCCATTGGTTGCGCTGGATCGCCACGGCACGGGCGGGCTGTGCGGCGACTTCAATGACCCGCAAGGGCTGGCCGCCACCGTGCGCGCCGTGCGGCCGGCGGTGATCGTCAACGCCGCCGCCTATACCGCCGTGGACAAAGCGGAAAGCGAACCCGAATTGGCCGCCCGCATCAACGCCGCCGCCCCCGACGCGCTGGCGCGCGAGGCCGCCGCCTGCGGCGCGCTGCTGGTGCACTACAGCACCGACTACGTGTTCGACGGCAGCGGCGACGCGCCATGGAGCGAAGACTCGGCCGTAGGCCCGCTCAACGTTTATGGCCGTACCAAGCTGGCGGGCGAAGAGGCCATCCGGCGCTGCGGTTGCGCGCACCTGATTCTGCGCACCAGTTGGGTGCATGGCGCGCACGGCGGCAACTTTGCCCGTACCATGCTGCGGCTGGGACAAGAACGCGCGCGTCTGACGGTGATTGACGACCAATGGGGCGCGCCGACCGCAGCGGATCTGATCGCTGACGTGACCGCGCACGCCATCCGCCAGTTGCGCCAGCGCCCTCAAGACGGCGGCACCTACCACCTGGCCGCGGGCGGCGCGACCCACTGGTTCGGATATGCGCAATACCTGTTCGATCTGCTCCGGCAAGCGCGGCCGGCCATCGCCTTGAAGGTGAGCGAGGTCGCTCCCATCCCGACCAGCGCCTACCCCACGCCGGCGGCGCGGCCTCACAATTCGCGCCTGGATACGCGTAAGCTGCAAACGGTTTTCGGTTTGCACTTGCCGCCTTGGCAAGACGGCGTAAGCCGCCTGGTCGCTGAGATGCTGAGATGAAACTGATCTTGATCTCGCCGGTTTTTCTCCTTCCCCCTTTGGGGGAAGGCAGGGTTGGGGGCCGGCGGCGCAAAAAAAGCAGACGTAGGGCGGGGTTCACCCCGCCATTGCGCCTCTTCACGAAACCGGGTGGCGGGGTGAACCCCGCCCTACGCTTGCTGAAGTGAAACAATCCACATTGTCTCGCCGGTTTTTCTCCTCCCTCCTTTGGGGGAAGGCAGGGATGGGGGCCGGGCGTCCCCCAAGCGAAGCGAGGTTATTTGTCATCACAAACGCCAAACGCAAACCATGATCTCCCGCAAAGGCATCATCTTGGCCGGCGGCTCCGGCACCCGGCTGCATCCGGCCACACTGGCGCTGAGCAAACAGTTGCTGCCGGTGTACGACAAGCCGATGATCTACTACCCCCTGACCACGCTGATGCTGGCTGGTCTGCGCGACATTCTGATCATCAGCACGCCGCAGGACACGCCGCGTTTTCAGCAACTGCTGGGCGACGGCAGCCAGTGGGGCATCAACCTGCAATATGCCGTGCAGCCCAGCCCGGACGGGCTGGCGCAGGCGTTCATCATCGGCGAGCGCTTTATCGGCGATGCGCCCAGCGCGCTGGTGCTGGGCGACAATATCTTCTACGGCCACGACTTTGAGCCGATGCTGGCCCAAGCCGACGCGCGCACGACTGGCGCCACCGTGTTTGCCTACCACGTGCAGGACCCTGAGCGTTACGGCGTGGTCGCCTTCGACGCTGCCGGCAAGGCCATCAGCATCGAAGAAAAACCCCGCCAGCCCCAAAGCCACTACGCCGTCACCGGCCTGTACTTTTACGACCGCGACGTGGTGCACATCGCCAAGTCGATCCGGCCCAGCGCACGCGGCGAGTTGGAGATCACCGCCGTCAACGGCGCCTACTTGCAACGCGGCCAACTCGGTGTGCAGATCATGGGCCGCGGCTACGCCTGGCTCGACACAGGCACCCACGACAGCCTGCTCGACGCCAGCCAGTTCATCGCCACGCTGGAGCGCCGCCAGGGCCTGAAAATCGCCTGTCCGGAAGAGGTCGCCTGGCGCAAAGCTTTCATCGACGCCGCCCAATGCGAACGGCTGGCGCAACCGCTGGCCAAGAGCGGCTATGGGCAATATCTGCTGCGTTTGCTGGCGGAGAGCCAGCGATGAGTCAGCCGGAGGTGCCTTTTTTTTCCGCTACCGGGGCGGCCTTCGGCGTCGATCTTTTGGCCTGTATGGCAACAGTCGTGCAGCAAGGCCGTTACGTTCTGGGGCCGCGGGTGCAGGCGTTTGAGTTGGCCTTTGCAAGTTATCTGGGAGTGGCGCACGCCGTTGGCGTGGCCAACGGCACCGACGCGCTCACGCTGTCGTTGCGCGCGCTTGGCATCGGGCCGGGTGAGCGCGTGCTGACGGCGGCCAACGCCGGTTGTTATGCCAGCACCGCCATCGCACAGGCCGGCGCCGAGCCGCTATATGTGGAGATCGACCCGCAAGACATGAACTTGGCGCCAGCGGCAGTGGAGCAGGCGCTCAAAGCCGGCCCGGTGGCCGCCGTCATCCTGACCCACCTGTACGGCCAGATGGCCCCGGTCGAACGCATCGCCGCGGCCTGCCGCGCCGCCTGTGTGCCGCTGATCGAGGACTGCGCGCAAGCGCACGGAGCGGCACGCAATGGCCGCAAAGCCGGCGCTTGGGGCGCGCTGGCGTGCTTTAGCTTTTACCCGACCAAGAACTTGGGCGCTTTGGGCGACGGCGGCTTAGTCGCTACTGCCGACGCCGCACTGGCCGAGCGCGTGCGCGCGCTGCGTCAGTACGGCTGGAGCGGCAAATACCAGGTCACTCTGCCCGGTGGCATCAACAGCCGGCTCGACGAGTTGCAAGCGGCGCTGCTGCTGGCCAAGCTGCCGCATCTGGATCGCGCCAACGCCGAGCGGCGCGCCATCGCCGCGCGCTATCAGGCCGCCTTTGCCGATCTGCCCTTGCGACTGCCGCCTTCGATGGGAAGTGACTACGTGGCGCACCTGTACGTCGTGCGCACGCCGCGCCGCGCTGAGTTGCAAGCGCATCTGGCGCGGCACGGCATCGCCAGCGAGGTGCATTACCCGCTGCCCGAGCACCGCCAGCCGGTGCGCTCAGAACGCGCTTACGATCTCGGCGCATCCGGGCAGGTCGCTAAAACGTGTCTAATCGAGGGTGAGCGCCGCGGCTCCAAGGGTGACGGCGGATTGTCTTTGCCCGTGACCGAGGCGGCCTGCGCCGAGGTGCTGTCGCTGCCGTGCTGTCTGGGCCTCACGTCGACGCAGACCGCGCGGGTCATCGACGGGGTACGCGCTTTTTTCAACCGGGAATCCGCATGTTGAGCCTGGTCATCCCCGTCTATCGCAACGAAGATTCGCTGCCCGAGTTGCTGAGCGTCTTGCAGGACATGGCGCGCGCGCTGCCAGAACCGCTGGAGGCGGTGTTCGTCGTTGACGGCAGCCCCGACCGCTGTTATGACATTTTGCGCGAGCGCCTGCCAGCCGCCGGCTTGCCGGCCACGCTGGCGCTGCTGACGCGCAACTTCGGCGCCTTTGCCGCCGTGCGCGCCGGGCTGGAACTGGCGCGTGGCGAGACCTTCGCGGTCATGGCCGCCGACTTGCAAGAGCCGCCCGATCTGGTGCCGCGTATGCACGCGCTCCTGGCGCAAGACGCCGCCGACGTGGTGGTCGCCGAGCGCGCGCTGCGCCACGACCCGCCCTGGCAGCGCTGGCAGGCCGGGCTGTTCTGGGCGCTGTACCGCCGCTACGTCGTGCCCGAAATGCCCTCCGGCGGCGTTGACATCTTCGCCTGCAACCGACCGTTTCGCGACGCCTTGCTGACGATGAGCGAAAGCCGCAGCTCGCTCATTGCGCAAATCTTCTGGCTCGGTTTTCGCCGCGCCAGCGTGTCCTACGCGCGCCAACCACGGCGGCATGGCACATCGGCTTGGACCTGGCGCAAAAAACTGGCTTATCTATCCGACAGTGTATTTGCGTTTACTGACTTGCCGGTGCGCCTGCTGATACGCTCAGGCGCCTTGGGCTTGAGCGTGGCCGCGGCGCTGGCGTTGGCGGTGCTGGTGGCCAAACTGTTTGGTCAAATTGGCGTGCCGGGCTACGCCATGACGCTGATCGCGATTTTGTTTTTTGGCGCTCTCAACCTGCTTAGCCTGGGCATTGTCGGCGCTTACGCCTGGCGCGCCTACGAAAATACCAAACAGCGCCCGCAAGCCGTGGTGTTGCGCACGCAGCGTTTCGATCCCGGATGCGACAACGTCGAACAAACCGCGCGGTTTTCTGAAAACGATCTCTGAGCCTGTGACCGCGCTACGCGAGCACGAGCGGTTGATGAATTTCCTGAAGGTCAAAAGCGGTCAACTGCGGTTTCTATGCAATGCGATGGCCGCCACCCCAGCTTCAGAATTCACCCCATCTCCGGCAGCAGATCGCGCACCCCGTACAGGCCGGCGAGTTCGCGCAGACGCACGGGCAGGCCGCGCACCGAAAAGCCTTTGCCGTCGCTGATGCATTCGCGCCGGCAGGCCAGCAAGACGGCTAGGGCCGAGGAGTCGAAGCGGGTGAGCGCGGTGGCATCTACCAGCACTTGCGGCGCGGCTTCGGAGCGGGCGGCTTGCAGCAGCATTTGCAGGCAGGCCTCGGCCTGTTCGTGTGTCAGTTCGGTGGGCAGTACTAGCATAACCGTATATCAATGGGACTTACGCAAAAAAAGATGACTCCAGGGGCATCGCTCTGGGACGAGCGCTTTGCTTGTTTCTGATTTGCGTAAATCAACTGCCGCCATTGGCCTGGTTGCGCTCGGCCAGGGATTTGATCAGGCCGTCGATGCCGCCCGCGCGGATTTGCTGCGCGAACTGCGGACGGTAGTTATCGACCAGCCAGACACCGAGCACGTTCAGGTCGTACATTTTCCAGCCGTAGCCCTGGCCGGGGGTTTTGCCTAGCCGGTAGTCCAACTGAATCGGGTCTGCTCGGCCTTTGACCAGGGTTTTGACGACGACTTCGTCGTCGGTTGCCGAGCCGCGCATCGGCAGCACGTCGATTTTCTTGTCACTGACTTGCCCCAGCGCGCCGGCGTAGGTGCGTATCAGCAGGGCCTTGAATTCGGCTTGCAACCGCTGGCGCTGCTCGGGCGTGGCCTGGCGCCAACTGGGGCCGGTGGCCGAGGCGGTCATGCGGATGAAGTCGACGTTGGGCATGATCTTGCTGTCGACTATGGCCATGATCTGCGCAATGTCGCCGTCCGCGACGGCGGCGTCAGACTTGATGGTTTGCAGCACGTCGCTCGACAGGCGGGCAACCAGGGCGTCGGGCGCCTCGTCCTCGGCATACGCCAAGGGCATGGCCAGGCACAGCGCGCTCAGCACGACGGCGGCAAAGGTTCGGCGGGGATGTCGAATCGTCATGGTAATGCTCACTTCTGTCTTTGACTTGTCGGGGCCGCCTGCACGGGCAGCGTTTGTCCTTTTTCGTCGAGGTCGTAGCGTTCCTCGGTTTGCGGTGGGTTGCCGTCATGGACGTCGTTGCGGCGCATTTGCAGATAGGCGTCGCGGCGGAAGGTGTAGGGGTCGAGCGCGGCGGCGTCCAGCAGGTTGCCGACGTCGAGCAGTTGAGCGCGGGTGTCGATGATTCGTACCACGCTCAACGAGTTGCGCAACGATACGTCGTTGACATACGACAGAGGATGGCCGTAGAAGTCAACCGGCAGCGCCGCAGTGTCGCGCAGCGTGGATGGCCCCAGCAGCGGCAGCACGAAATAAGGGCCTGAGGGCACGCCCCAATAGCCTAGGGTCTGGCCGAAGTCCTCGCGGTAGCGTTGCAGGCGCATGTCGGTGGCCGGATCGAGCACGCCGCCAAAACCGATGGTGCTGTTGACGACCACGCGCCAAAACGAAGACAGCGCCG
This sequence comes from Burkholderiaceae bacterium, assembly GCA_031277295.1. Classification (GTDB taxonomy): domain Bacteria; phylum Pseudomonadota; class Gammaproteobacteria; order Burkholderiales; family Burkholderiaceae_C; genus Ottowia. The sequence continues at coordinate 17,618 of JAITMV010000010.1, forward strand.
CCTCCGGCTTGGCCTGCAGCACGTTGTTGATGAACGACCACACATCGCCCAGGTTGCCGAAAAAGTTGCTGACGCCGGTGCGCACTGGCTTGGGCAGCACTTTCTTGTAGGCGGTGGCTACGGGTTTGAAGACGGCGTCATCGACCGTGTTGTTGAATCGGGTCATGCCGCGGTTGTAGCCTTCCCACGGGTCGTGCGGATCGGGCTGGCCGACCGTGGCGCAGCCGGACGATAACGCCATGAGCATTGCGCACCCCAGCAGCGCGCTGGCGCGGCCAAGCCTGTTTTGAAAGTAACGCTGAATGTTCATTTGTCTTTACTTGCCGGTCGACGCCGGCTTGTTGGAAGCACTGCCAGCCGCGCTGTTGTAGAGGAATTGGCCAATCAGGTTTTCCAGCACGACGGCTGACTGCGTTTGGGTAACTTTATCACCAGCGGCCAAGTTGGTTTCGGCCGCTCCCGGCTCAATGCCGATGTATTGCTCGCCCAGCAGCCCGCTGGTCAGGATTTTGAGCGAGCTGTCTTTCGGAAAATGAAAGCGCGCGTCCATATCCAGCCCTATGCTGGCCTGAAAACGCTGATCGTCGAAGCTGATGCTGGCTACCCGACCTACCACCACCCCGGCGCTGCGAATCGCCGCCTTGGGCTTGAGGCCGCCGATGTTGTCGAATAAAGCCGTGATGCGGTAGGTCGGCTGCCAGCTCAGCGACAGCAGGTTGGCCGTTTGCAAGGCCAGAAACAGCAGCGCCGCCAGTCCCAGCAATACAAACAACCCCACCCATAAATCGTTTTTTGATCGTTCCATGATTGTTCGGCTCCTTACATCGTCTTTAGCGTCAATAGCTCTCCAGGGCGTGGCGCATCATCGCCAAACGTCCCACGCGGGACGCCAACCGCCGCACGGCATCTGGCATGGCCTACCGGGTAAACATCATGGCTGTCAGCATGAAGTCCAACCCCAACACCGCAAGCGAGGCCATGACCACCGTGCGTGTGGTGGCACGCGCCACGCCGTCGGCGGTCGGCTTGGCCGCAAAGCCTTGCAGCAGCGCAACAAAGGTGACCGTGACACCGAATACGACGCTTTTGAGCACACCATTGCCCAAATCGCTCCACCAGTCCACGCCGCCTTGCATCTGGCTCCAGAACGCGCCTGGATCGACGCCGATCATCGGCACGCTGACGATCCAGCCGCCCATTACACCGACGGCGTTGAACACCGCCGTCAGCAGCGGCACCACGATCACGCCGGCCCAAAAGCGCGGCGCGACGATGCGCCGGATCGGGTCCACCGCCATCATTTCCATCGCGCTGAGTTGCTCGCCAGCCTTCATCAGGCCGATTTCAGCCGTCAGCGACGTGCCCGCGCGCCCGGCAAACAACAGCGCCGTCACCACCGGCCCCAATTCGCGCAGCAACGACAGCGCCACCATCATGCCGACTGCCTCGGCCGAGCCGTAGCGTTGCAGGATGTTGTAGCCCTGTAGCGCCAGCACGAAGCCGACGAACAAGCCCGACACGCCGATGATGGCTAGCGAGTAGTTGCCCAAAAAGTGGATCTGCTCGCGTACCAGCCCGAAACGCCGCAGCGTTGGCCCGGCCAGTTTCACCAGCCGCCAGAAAAAACGCGCTCCGTGGCCTATGCCGGCCAAGCCGCTGCGCACGGCATAGCCGATGCCCGCGAGCCGCCGCCACCCATTCATTGCGCTGCCTCCACGCCAAAGTCCTGTTCCACCGTGGGGCCGGGATAGTGAAATTGCACCGGGCCGTCCGTGTCCAGTCCGACAAACTGGCGCACCAGAGGATTGGCGCTGGCGCGTACTTCTTCCGGTGTGCCTTGGGCGGCCACCTGGCCGTCGGCCAGGATGATGACCTGGTCGGCGATTTGAAAGGTTTCCACCACGTCGTGCGACACCACGATGCTGGTGATGCCCAGCGCGTCGTTGAGTTTGCGGATCAACCGCGCGGCGGTACCCAGCGAGATGGGGTCCAGCCCGGCGAACGGCTCGTCGTACATCACCAGTTCGGGATCGAGCGCAATCGCCCGCGCCAACGCCACCCGCCGCGCCATGCCGCCGGATATTTGCGCCGGCATCAATTCACGCGCGCCGCGCAGCCCAACCGCGTCCAGCTTCATCAGTACCACGCCGCGGATCAGGTCATCCGATAAAGGCGTGTGCTCGCGCAAAGGGAAGGCCACGTTCTCGAACACGCTCAGATCGGTGAACAGCGCGCCGAACTGAAACAACATGCCCATGCGCCGCCGCGCCGCGTACAGCCGCGCTTCGTCCATGACCCCCACGTCCTCATCGCCCAGCAGCACTTGCCCGCTTTGCGCGCGCTGTTGCCCGCCGATCAACCGCAGTACCGTCGTCTTACCCCCGCCCGACGCGCCCATGAGCGCCGTGACCTTGCCGCGCGGCACGGTAAACGATAGGTTGCGCAGCACCGGCTGCTCGCCGTACCCGAAGGTCACGCCGCGCAACTCGATCAGCGCGTCTGGAGATGATGAGGTGTCCGCCATGGGAGAAAGGTTGATCCGCCGCGATGATACCGGCTGATGCGCGTTGGGCCGGGAAGCCGGTTTTTTTTAACCTAGAAACCGTGGTTGAACGCGCCCGAGCAGGCCGTTATCGGGCGCGCTGGCGGCGAAAGCTCGTCCTTGCAGGGCGCGGCTTAGCCAGAAGCTGGGCTCGTTCGCGCCGTCCAAGGGTGCTGCTTTGGCACCCTTTCGGTGAGCAAGTTGCCAGAAGGAGGCTTGTGCTTTGGGTCGTATCGAGCTGTGGCGGACGTACAAGCCTGCAAGCCATGCCCATAGGCGTGGTTCGCGGCGCTCATCACGACCTGTTTGGGCTCAAGCAGGCTGGAGAAGGGGGGGGTCATGGGGGCTCGGATAATGGAAACAAAGAAAAATACTTATAAATCATATGGTTACATCCATGCTTGAGTTCATTATTCAGGCGGTAAAGATAATGAACCTCCTACCTCGGACTTGGCGGTTGGCTTGGCGTAGGTGGTGTTCCGCTTGCCGCCAGACGTGTCCGCCGTCAGCAGCCCCTGCTCAACCCATCGCTTGAGCATCTTTGACGCCCTGAGCGTATCGACACCGGCAATCTGGCAAAGATGGCTGTTCGCGATGGGGCCATTTCGGTCGATCCAGTCGCTGACCTGCTCCCACATCGGGGGGCGTTCTTCATTTAGCAGTGCCACCTGCACCGCCGACTGCGCTTGCTCGGACAGTTCCCGATACTGAGGCGGGTACAGGTTGCTGGCGCGCATGACGCTGAACATCATGCGCACCCCTTCACCCGCATCCACGTTGGGCGGTTCAGGGAACTCACGCAGGTTGCTGGCCAGCAGGGGATTGCGAGCAAACGACTTTGTCCGATGAATCGTTGCAGGGGTGATACGGCCCGGTAAAAGTCCCGGACTCAGAACTTCAATACGGTTGTCAAAAATTCGTACATGAACGTCATGATTCATACGATAGTCGCGGTGAATCACGGCATTGGTGATCGCCTCTTTGACGACCCGTTCCGGATAGCGATGTATTGTGCTGAAGCCCGACTTCGCCAGCGTCAGCCCCTGCGCGAGTTCGTCCATCACATAAGCATGTGTTTGTTCTATCAGGCGGTACACAGGCCCGGACAGCGTCTTGGGTGTTTTCTTGAGATTTGGAACTTCTCCGGTTTGAATCTGCGTACCCTTTGTAGTGAAAAACACGCACATCGGCCCGCGTCCCCATACCTGCCAGCAAAGCTCCGGGATAGTCGGCAAACAACAAGACTGCGGCGCGCAACGGGCGAAGCTCGTCAGCTACTTTTTTTGCCAAACCAATCCGGTAAAGCTGATCAGCAATGCCGGCTGGCGCCAAACCGCGCGCACGTAGAAAAAGCCGCCATGTCTCGGTATCGAGCAGGTCGAAACTGATATCTACCGGCTCTGATTCGGCGCTACGCACGCCGCGCCGATAGGAAAGCTCGGTAATTTCTGCCGCGTTCATTTCACGGTTGCTGGTCTGCCCACGCATCCACGTACCGTCATCAAGGATGGAATGAACCTTGTCACTGGGCAGCACATGCAGTGCAACAACCACACCCGCCGCACCATCACGCATTGCAGTATGCAGACGAAAGCCGCGCACATCCTCAATCACAGGCAGGTGATGTGTGCCCAGCTTACGCAGCATCTCATCAACTGCTTCGGGACTTTCGCCAATGCCGAACAAGCGGTCACGCCCTTTCGCCCTGCTTGCATCTTCCAAGCCGAGCAGCAGCCAACCACCTTCGGTATTGGCGAAAGCGCAGACGGTCTCCAGTGCCTTGCCGACCATCTTTCCGGAAACGCGCTTGGTTTCCAATCGTAGAGACTCCGATCTAGGCAGCGCCCAGCTCAACACATCTTCTGTTAATTTGGCATCAGCATCTTGCAGCGAAATCATGGTGTTCCTCCGATCGTGCTTAGCCATGCCAGCGCAGCGGCTTCGGAATCTTCGATGGCGATTTCTACGGCGCGTTTGGCGGTGGTGAGGAGCTGGGAGGCTCGGATACGATAGTTTTTAGCTTCAATAGCGATTTTTTCGCATTTGCTCTGGCTCTCTACACTTGTCACGGGAACCCAGAATTTTCCAACATCGCGCGGGTATAAATGGAGTTGTCCAGTTGCTCCGGTGATGAACTGATCTATTTGCAACTGCCCAGCGATAGAGCGCAGGAAGGCGGCAAGGTAGTAGGGGTTGATCGTTTTTTGTCTAATTACCGTCACCTCGCTAACCGTACCGTAGGCACCGGGTTTGTCGAAAACCTGAACCTTGCCTATCGATCCGAATCCAATAGACGAAATTAAAACATCGCCGCACTGGAGCCTGAAAACAGGTTGATCCGAGCGAGTACGCAGAAGTTTTTCATCATCGTCAATATTCGATAAATCACCAGAGCGAATAATCGGTATGTCACCATCTTCAGCAAGGATTCATGGATGCCATCCGTCACGGTCGCAAGAGCATCCAAATGCCCTGCGCCAATCGCATGAAATCGCCGAATAGCGGCAAGCGCGAGCTTCCCAAAATAATCAGCATCGAAACGAAAGACGGTGTTATCGGTAAGAATTTCCGACAACTTGAGTTCTGCTATCTCCAGCCCCTCCAACAAGCCCTCATACCGGGCCGCGTCGAAGGGGCGGCTCAAAAAAAACTTAATTTTTCCTTAGCCGCGAACTCGGCGAAGGCTTCGGCGATGCCGTCTTTCGTCAAGCCCTCGTGGTTGTACAAATCATGCTGCACCACCCAATGCCCGTGCGCGTCGCGCAGCAAGTGCCCATCCTTATCCGTGGCAATGAGTTTGTCGCCGCTGTTGTCCTTGCTGGGCAACTGCTGGGTGGCGAAGAAGATGGGGTAATCGTCCACCTTCGGGCAGTGGTAACGCGGGTCACTGGCGTCGTCGTTCCATTTCTGCACGAGCAGTACGCTGGTTTTGGTGCCGGTGTGCGGCTTGAAGGTATTGGGGTGCAGGCCGACCACGGCGAGGATGCGGCAACGCTCGGCTAAAAACAAGCGCACGCGCTGATCGCTGGCGTTGTTGAAGCGGCCCTGCGGCAGCACCACGGCCATGCGCCCGCCGGGGCGCAGAAAATCCAGGTTGCGTTCGATGAATAGGAGGTCGCGGCCTACTTTGCTTTCCAACTTGCCGTTGGCTTTGTGGCCCAGTTCGTAGGGCGAGAGCATGTCGCTTTGCTTGATGTCGCCCGCGAAAGGCGGGTTGGCCATCAGCACGTCGAAGCCGAAGGTGCGGTTTTGGTTTTTCGGCTGGCGCAGCTTTTTCAATTTGGTCCAGCCGGGGCCGTAGGTTTCTTGCCAGTCTTCGTCATCCTGGATACGCTTGTCCCAGCGCGGGTAGTCGAGCGTGTTCAGGTGCAGGACGTTGGTCTGACCATCGCCCGCGATCAGGTTGAGGCAGCGGGCGACGCGCACGGATTTTTCGTCGAAGTCGATGGCAAAAACCTTGTCGCGCACGTAGTCCTTGCAGCGTTGCGGCTTGTCTTCCATCGTGAACAGGTGCGAGACGGGCAGCCCTTCGCTTTCGAGAATCTGCCGCCACACATGAAAGATGGCGTGGACGGTGAAGCCGGCGCTGCCTGCCGCGGTGTCGATGACGGTTTCCGATTCGTGCGGGTTCATCATCTTCACGCACATATCGATGACCCAGCGCGGGGTGAAATACTGGCCTTTTTCTCCCTTGGATGATTTGTTGACCAGATACTCGAAGGCGTCGTCCACCACGTCGAGATTGGAGTTGAACAGCTTCCATTCTTCCAGCGAGCCGACGCAGACTTGCAGGTGTTCGGGGTTGAGTTTGATCTTTTCGTCAGCGGCGAAAACGCCGGGCCATTCGTTTTTGGCGTCGTCGAATAATGACTGGATGTTGGCCTTGAGCTGTGTTGCCGTGTTGCTGTTGCGAAAGCGCAGGAACTTGTGACGCTGGCGAAAGCAATACATCTCGTCGTAGAGCTTGGAAAAAACCAGCTTGAAGACTTCTTCAAAGGCATCAACGCCCGCGTTGGCGAGGACTTCATCCTCCATGTCCTCGATGAGTTGTTTTAGGCTGCGCGCGCCTTTGCCCTCGGCTTCGCGTTTGCGCTCGATCTCGATCAGGTTTTGCACCGTCCACGGCTGACCGGCCACGTCGTCGATGGTTTGTCCCGCCGTGGGAATAGCGGGAATTTCGACAAAGTAATTCGGGTTTTTGCGGTGCCAGGCAATGGCTTCCACGCCATTGCACCACAGCGCCAGCGGCGCGCCGGTGGCGTGGGTGTAGGAGCGCAGTTGTTCCTTGCCGTCCTTGAACTTGCCTTGCTTGACCTCGACGACCAGATACGGATCGGTTGGGTTGTCGTCGTCCATGACAACGATGTCGGCGCGCTTGGAGGTGTCGCGCCCGAAGGTGATGGGGTATTCGACGGCCAGGCGCGAAACGGGATATTTGAAATGCTGATGGAGGCGATGCAGCCAAAGCTGGCGCACCAGTTCTTCGCGCTTGGCGATCACCTTCCTGTCGCGCACGAGGCAGCGCACGTAGCGCTTGCCGCCCTTGGTGGACAGGCGCGCCTGTACTTCGATGATGACGGGCTGGCCGAATAATTCGGTCAGCGCAGCGGGTTCAATGTCGTTGAGTAGCCCGAAAATTTGCATCTGGTTTTTCTCAATGAAAGACTTAGGGCGGGGCGCTGGGGTGCAATTTATCCAAATTCCATTGCATGGGGTTATTGTGAATATATTCGCGCAGATGGGTTAATTCGGATTCATTGCGGATGATATGTTCCCAATAATTTCGTTGCCACAATTTTTGATTAAATGAAGGCCATGAATTTTGATGTACGCCATCGGTGTATTGTTTTGTCGCCATGGTTTTAAAACGACGCACAATTTCCGGCAGGGATAATGTTCTTGTAGGGGCAGGCCCCTGTGCCTGCCCTGTTTCGGTTGTTGGTGACGCACCTGGGCGACCACGGGGGGTCGCCCCTACACCAGAGGATGTTGTGATGGTCACGATGCCGTGGATGTGATTTGGCATGACGACAAATTTATCGACGGCGATACCGAAATAATTTCTTGGCATGTCATTCCAGACTGTCAAAACCATCCGGCCTGCATCATTCAGGCACATGACACCATCCACAATTTCACCAAACAAACAGGCCCGTTCATTCGTGCAGATTGTCAAAAAATACATTCCGGCCTGCGAGTAATCATATCCTTGCAATCGGATGCTGCGGCGATGATGAATTTTTGGGTTGTATGTCATCGTTTTATCCGGTTTTTTTGTGCCGTGCCTGTCCTGTTTCGGTTGTTGGTGACGCACCTGGGCGGCCACGGGGGGCCGCCCCTACATCACACCGCGCGGTCAAATATCCGCCCTAGTCTGGCTGCGGCGGCGCTGGCGCGTCGGGGGGGTGCAGTTGCTCCATCAGCGCGTCCCAGCGGGCGCGGGCGGCTTTGAGGTGGCGCTGTTTGACGGGGCCGAAGCCTTTGATTTGTTCTGGGATGCGTGCCAGTTCTACCGCGCGGGCGTGGTTGTCGGGCGACAGCAAACTTAGCGTTTGTTCGATGTCGGCGCGGTATTGCTGGATCAGGGCGCGTTCGGTACGGCGTTGGCTGGCGCCGCCTACCGGGTCCAAGAGGGTGCCGCGCAGCCATTTGAACCGTGCCAGCAGGCGCAGCAAGGGCGTCAGGCTGGGGCGGTAGTGCTTTTTGATCAGTTGGCCGCGTTCGTCGCGCGGCGCGAAAAACGGCGGCGCCAGGTAGTAGTGCAGGCGCCAGTCGCCCTCGAACATGGCGCCGATGCGGGCCAAAAAGGCCGGCTCGGTGTGCAGGCGGGCGACTTCGTATTCGTCCTTGTAGGCCATTAGTTTGAACAGGCCGTGTGCGACCGCTTCGCTCAAGGCGGTTTGGCCGAGCCGGCTTTCGGCTTGCCGCACCAGGGTGACGAAGGCGCGGTAGCTTTCGGCGTAGGCGGCGTTTTGGTAGGCGGTGAGAAATTCGACCCGGCGCGCGATTACGGCGTCTAGCGTGGGGCGCGGTTTGAATTCGACCGCCTGCTCGCCGCCTACCGCCGCCAGCGCCCGCTGTACGCGCGGCCAGTCGTGCGCGGCGTGACGGCCCCATTCAAATGCGGTTTGGTTGTTTTCGGCTTCGACGGCGTTGAGTTCGATGGCGCGCAGCAGCGCCGCGCGCGTCAGCGGCAGCCAGCCTTTTTGCCAGGCGAAGCCCAGCAGCATGGGGTTGACGTAGAGGCTCTCGCCCATCAGCCGGGTGGCGACGGCGTCGGCGTCGAAGCGGGCCAAGCCTTCGTTGCCACCGGCAGCGGCGGCGTCATGTCCAAGCGCGCGGGCAATGTCGGCGGCGCAACGTTCGGCGGGGCTGAGCCAGCCGGCGTCCTTGATGAATGCCGCCGTCGGCGTGGCGTGGGTATTCAACGCCACGTGGGTGCGGCCAGCGCGCATACGCGAGAGGGTGTCCCGGTGGGCGGCAACGATGGGGTCACAGCCAATCACCAGGTCTGCCGCCGCCATGCCGACGCGGGTGGTGCAGATGTCATCCTGCGTGGCGGCGATTTGCACGTGGCTCCAGGTCGCGCTGCCTTTTTGCGCCAGACCCGCCGCGTCTTGCGTGACGATGCCCTTGCCTTCGATGTGCGCGGCCACGCCGAGCAACTGGCCGATAGTGATGACGCCGGTGCCGCCGACGCCGGCTACCACAATGCCCCAGGCGCGGCCCGGCTCGAGTTGCGGCGGTTGGGGTTCGGGCAGCGCCCCAAGGTCGCGCGGCAGGGCGGCGGCTTGCAGGCGCGTTTTCTTTTTGAAGTGGCCGCCTTCCACCGTCACCATGGCGGGGCAAAAGCCGTTCAGGCAACTGAAATCCTTGTTGCAGGTGCTCTGGTTGATGGTGCGCTTGCGGCCAAATTCGGTTTCCAGCGGTTCCACGCTCAGGCAGTTGCTTTGCACGCCGCAGTCGCCACAGCCTTCGCACACCAGTGGATTGATGATGACGCGGCGCGCCGGATCGGCCAGCGTGCCGCGTTTGCGGCGGCGGCGCTTTTCAGTGGCGCAGGTCTGGTCGTAGATGATGACCGTGACGCCCGCCACCTCGCGCAACCGGCGCTGCACGGCGTCGAGCCGGTCGCGGTGCTCGATGCGCACACCTGCGGGCAGGTTCTTGATGTTCGCGCCTTTGTACTTTTGCGGCTCGTCGGTGACGATGACGATGGCTTGCGCTCCTTCGGCGCGCATACTCTGCGCGATCTGAATCACCGACAGCCCGCCGGGGCGCTCGCCGACTGGCTGGCCGCCGGTCATCGCCACGGCGTCGTTGTACAGAATCTTGTAGGTGATGTTGACGCCCGCGGCCACCGCTTGCCGCACCGCCAGCAAGCCACTGTGGAAGTAAGTTCCATCACCCAAATTGGCGAATACGTGCGAGTCGTGGCTGAACGGCTGCTGGCCGACCCAGGGCACGCCTTCGCCGCCCATTTGTGTGAAGCCGACCGTGCGCCGCTCCATCCACAGCGCCATGAAGTGGCAGCCGATGCCGGCCATCGCTCGCGAACCCTCGGGCACATGCGTGCTGGTGTTGTGCGGGCAGCCGGAGCAAAACCACGGCTGCCGCTCGGCCCCGGCGCCAGCGGCTTGCAGCGCGCGTAGCTTGCGTTCGGCGGCGTCCAGCAGCGCCAACTGGCGGTCGAGGCGCGCTTGCACGTCGCCGTCTGTGCCCAGCTTTTTCAGCCGCCGCGCGATGGCACGCGCGATCAGCACCGGGTTTAGCTCGGCGGTGGCGCGCAGCAGCGTGTTGGTGCCGGGGTTGGCGCGCGAGCGCTCACCGCCGCGATGATTGTCGCGCCCATCGCCGTCGGCGCTGTCATGAAACTTGCCAAACACGTCGGGACGCACGTCGGCGCGCCAGTGGTACAGCTCTTCTTTCAACTGGTATTCGATGATCGGGCGTTTTTCTTCCACCACCAAAATCTCTCGCAGCCCGGTGGCGAATTCGCGCATACCCTGCGCCTCCAGCGGCCACACCACGCTGACTTTGTGCAGGCGGACGCCGAGCTTGTGGCAGCTTGCCTCGTCCAGCCCCAGATCCAGCAGCGCCTGGCGCGTGTCGTTGTACGCCTTGCCGCTGGCGATGATCCCCAGACGGTCGTTCGGCCCGGCGATCACGTTGCGGTTCAGCCGGTTGGCGCGCACGTAGGCCAGCGCGGCATGCCACTTGTGGTGAAACAGGCGTTCTTCCTGCGCCAGCGCGGTGTCTGGCCAGCGGATGTGTACGCCACCGGGCGGCGGCTCAAAGTCTTGCGGCAGCACGATCCGCACGCGCTCGGGATCAACCTCCGCGGTAGCGCTGGATTCGACGATTTCCTGGATCGTCTTCATGCCCGCCCACACGCCGGCGTAGCGGCTCATGGCAAAGGCATGCAGCCCCAAATCCAGAATCTCCTGCACCGAGGTCGGAAAGAACACCGGCACTCCGCAGGCCTTGAAGATGTGCTCGCTCTGGTGCGCGATGGTCGAGCTTTTGGCCAGGTGGTCGTCTCCGGCCACCGCGATTACCCCGCCCCACGGCGTGGTGCCGGCCATGTTGGCGTGCTTGAACACGTCGGCGCAGCGATCCACGCCCGGCCCCTTGCCGTACCAGATGCCGAACACGCCGTCGAATTTGTTGCTGCCAGGCGGCGCGAATCCGAGTTGCTGCGTGCCCCAGATCGCGGTGGCGGCCAACTCCTCGTTGACGCCAGGCTGGAACACGATGTGCTGCTTTTGCAGATGTTCGCGCGCCGCCCACAGCGCCTGGTCATAACCGCCCAGCGGCGAGCCGCGATAGCCGCTGATGAAGCCCGCCGTGTTCTTGCCGGCTTGCGCGTCGCGCTGGCGCTGAAGCATCGGCAGCTTGACCAGCGCCTGCACCCCGCTCATGAATACCCGCCCGTGATCGAGGCGGTATTTATCGTCCAGCGTGACGGTCTCTATCGCTTGGCGAATGTGCTCGGGTAGCGGCGTGTTCATGGTAATGTTTCCTAGGGAAGCCTGAGAGCCTGTGAAAAAACCCGCCTGAAGTTCGCTCATGCTGCGGGAGTGCGCCGGATTTCTTCACAGGCTCTGACCTCGTGATTCGCGGTTTTCCCTAAATTTTGCCTTGGCGCGGACACCAAGCGGCGTCGAATTTTTGACGCCCCCGTTATTGCAGTCCGCGCACCAACTCGATAGCCTCGTCCACACGGCCCACAGGATAAATGGCCAGGCCCTCAAAGGCGTTATCGGCCTTTCTGGGCGCATTCGCCTTGGGCACCACGGCGGTGGCGAAGCCGAGCTTGGCGGCCTCTTTCAGCCGCTCCTGCCCGCGCGGCGCCGGTCGCACTTCGCCGGCCAGACCGACCTCGCCGAAGGCAATCAAGCCCTTGGGCAGCGCCTTGCCGCGCAAGCTGCTGGTAATCGCCAGCAGCACCGCCAAATCAGCCGCCGGCTCGCTTATGCGCACGCCGCCGACGGCGTTGACGAACACGTCCTGATCGCCCGTGGCCACCCCCGCGTGCTGGTGCAGCACCGCCAGCAGCATCGCCAGCCGGTCGCGCTCCAGCCCTACCGACAGCCGCCGCGGACTCGGGCCGCCGCTGTCCACCAGCGCTTGAATTTCCACCAGCATGGGCCGCGTGCCCTCCAGCGCCGCCAGCACACAACTGCCGGGCACGGGCTGGCTGTGCTGGCTCAAAAAAATCGCGCTCGGGTTGCTTACCCCTTTCAGCCCGCGTTCGGTCATGGCGAACACGCCAATTTCGCCAGCAGCGCCAAAGCGGTTCTTGATCGCGCGGATGAGCCGAAAGCTCGAATGCGTGTCGCCCTCGAAGTACAGCACCGTGTCCACCATGTGCTCCAGCACGCGCGGGCCGGCCAGTTGGCCGTCCTTGGTGACGTGGCCCACCAACACCACCGCGCAGCCGCTGGCCTTGGCCCAGCGCGTCAGGTGCGCGGCGCACTCGCGCACCTGCGCCACGCTGCCGGGGGCGCTGGTGAGCTGGTCGCTGTACACGGTCTGGATCGAATCGATCACCGCCACCGCCGGCTGCCTGGCGGCCAACGCGGTGAGGATTTTTTCCAACTGGATTTCCGCCAGCACCGCCACCTGTGAGCCGGCCAGCCCCAGCCGCCGGGCGCGCAGTGCTACTTGCGCGCCGGACTCTTCGCCAGTCACGTATAGGGTGCCCCCACGCTCCCCTGCTACGCATGGTACGCTGCCCCCCGAGGGGGCTGGCGCGCCTTGGGGCGGCCCGGCGGCGCGCCCGGTGCCCCCACGCTCCCCTGCTGCGCAGGGTACGCTGCCCCCCGAGGGGGCTGGCGCGCCTTGGGGCGGCCCAGCGGCGTGCCCGGTGCCCCCACGCTCCCCTGCTGCGCATGGTACGCTGCCCCCCGAGGGGGCTGAACCGCCTTGGGAGCGGCCCGGCGGCGGCTCGGTAAACAATCCCGCGCGTTGCAGCGAGTCCAGCGCCTGCAACAGCAGCGTCGATTTACCGATACCGGGATCGCCGCCAATCAGCACCACGCCGCCTTCGACGATACCGCCGCCCAAAGCGCGGTCCAGTTCGGTTTGCCCGGTCGGCGTGCGCCTTATCTCAACCGCTTCGATCTCGGCCAGCGCCTGCACACCAGCCGACGGCGCCAACGCCGCAAAAGCCGCGCCCAGCCGGTTTTTGCCGTCCGGCGCGGCGCTTTCGAGCACCGTCTCGATCAGCGTATTCCAGGCCCCGCAACCGGGACATTTGCCCAGCCAGCGCGGGCTGCTGGCGCCGCATTCGTTGCAGACGTAAACGGTCTTGTCCTTGACCATGGTGCGACACTATACGAGACCGGGTACTACCGGCGCACGTCAAGCGCACGCCAAAACGGCCTACGGCATCGACACCACATAGGCCGCCACGGCGCGGATATCGTCATCGCTCATCAGCTTGGTGGTGGCGGCCATGAGCGGATCGCGGCGCACGCCATCCTGAGCGTTGTCGCGGTAGCGTTTGAGCGCGGTCATCACGTAAGACGACTGCTGACCCGCCAGGCGAGCATATTCCTCGCTGCCGCGGCCATCGCTGCCATGACAGCGAAAACACACCTTTTCGTAATAAGTCTTACCCTGAGCGCGCAGCGCCGCATCCGCGCTCGCGCGAGAAGTCACCTTCTGGCGTGAATAAAACAGCGCCGCGCCGACACGCTCTTGCGGCGTCATGGCCTTGAGCATGCCTTCCATGAACTCGTAGCGCCGCCGGCCGTCGATGAATTTCTCCATCTGCACCAGAAGATAACGAGGGTTCTGAGCGGCCAGATTGGGCGTTTCCGGATAGGTACTGTTGCCATCAGGACCGTGGCAATTGGCACATACCGCGGCGACCCTGGTACCTTCTTGCAAAACGGCCGCGCCCAAGGCTGCGTCAGCCTCGGCTTTTTGCAGTTGCTCAAGCGCTACCGCGGCAGGCGCCGCATCATCGGAGGGCGCAGCCCAACCTACCGACAGGCCAGCCGTACCAAGCAGGAGCGCCGCGACATGAATTCCAATATGCAATTTCATTGCCGAAGTTCTTGTCATCGTGCAGCAAAGCCGCACCCATACTCAGGGGCTAGCGAGTGCTGGTGTGCCGCACCAAAGAAGTGTAAATAATAATTACACATCGTATTGTATGAAAGTGTTACGCGCTTTTGGCGTCTTTGTCTTTGTTAGCCCATTGGCCAGGTGGGTTTTGCCGATGCGCCAGCCGCGGCGGATTTGTTCAGCGTCGCCTTGACTCGAATACGTAATTCCATTCCAAAATGGTTTTTAATTTTCCAACGAGGTGTAAACGGTTACATATCGTAACGCATTAATCATCCGACATTTTTGGGCGTCCTTGCCGGGCCATCCGGCGCGTCTGAGGGATTAAACCTAGAAACCGCAGCCCGCCGCTTGTTATCTTCAGGAAACTCGCGTGAATGTTGGCTTTCGTGGCTTCGATGACCGTCACCTTTTAGGTGAGCGCGCTACGCACCCGATCAGGCCGCCAAAACTTGGGGCTTCTGGCGCGCTGGCCGTATTGCTCGCCCTTGCAGGCAGTAGCTGAAGCGGCGTCCTCGCCCTTGCAGGGCGCGGCACAACCGGCAGGCTGTGCCCGTTCGCGCTGTCCAAGGATGCGCTGAGCGCCCTTGGAGCCGCAGCGCTCACCCTTGCCAGCCCACCCGATGACGACTCAGCTCAGGCGCGTCCAACTACGGTTTCTAGTGCTCCGTTCCATCAAAACCTTTACTCATGTAAAGGTTTTGGTGGAACGGAGCACTAGGTTGAACAACCCCACCTGATCGGTAATGATGCCGTCAATGCCGAGCCGGATCAACCGCTCAGCCGCCGGTGGGCTGTTGACGGTGTAGGCCAAACAGCGTAGCCCCAGCGTCCTGGCCTGGGCCACCAGCGCCGCGTTCCACAGAACATGGTCGCAGACGATGGCGGCGCAACCCAGCCGCTGCGCGGCGCTGGCCCAGCCGTCCCACAGCCGCTCTAGCAGCAGGCCGCGCGGCAGTTGCGGCGCGGCTTGCAGCGTGGCTTGCAGCGCCTCGGCGCTAAATGAGATCAGCAGGGGCGACACGGCGGCGTCTTGCCACAGGCGCGCGGCGGACTCGGCCACCACCCGGCCGGTGACGGCTTCTTGGCTAGGCGTAGGCTTGATCTCGATGGTCAGCAGACGGCCGCCCGCCAGGCACCAGCGCGCCACATCCTCCAGCGTGGGAATCGGCTCGCCAGCGTAGGCGCGCGAATGCCAACTGCCGGCGTCCAGTCGCGCCAAGGCGCTCCAGGGCTGCTCGCCCGCCACGCCGTGGCCATTGGTGGTGCGCTCCAACGTGCTGTCGTGCAGTAGAAAAGGCACGCCGTCGGCAGACAGCTTGACGTCGCACTCGAACATCCGCCAGCCATGCCGCGCGCCCAGCCGGAACGCGGCCAGCGTGTTTTCCGGCGCCAACTCGCCAGCGCCGCGATGGGCGATCCAAAACGGGTAAGGCCAGGGCGTCATTTAGCGTTTAGCGTTCCATGAATGACTGCAATGACTTCGCTGCGCTTCCTGCGCTTCAGTGACGCGCTTAGAGGCGCACGATTTCAAATGTGCGCAGCTAAGCGCGCGGCCAATGAAGTCATTTCGTCATGCGCCAAAGGCGCGATCATTTCGTCATTCATTCACGAGCGCTCAGCCGATTTCCGCCATGAGCCGAAAGCGCTGTGCCGTGGCGCGCACTTCCTTCATGCGGCCGTGGCCGGGCAGGGGTTTTTCGGACACCGTCACCAGCCCGGCGCGCGCCAGTTCGTCCACGTCACGCTTGACAGCGCTGCGGTCGCGGTGCAGGCGCTGGGCGATCTCGGTGATTGAACCGGGCATGTCGCGCACGGCGCGAAACAGCGCCAGGCGCGTGGCGGTCACCAACTGCATCATTTCGACCGGGTCTTCAAAGCTGATGCCGCGCACTTGGGGCAGGCGCTTGCCTTGATCGGCGGCCTTGGCCCATTGGCGGCCCCGCTTGAAAAATTCTTCCGTCGTTTCGGTTTTGATGGTGAATTGGGTCATGGGTGATTCCTCAGGGAAGTCCAGTCTTGCTCAAAGCGTTGTTCAATCTCGTCAAAATTCGCGCACTCAACAGGCTCGACAACGCCAAAGTAATGGCGATGGTGTCCATCATCATGTGCGTTGTCATAACCCACCACGCGCCCGTGGTCGCCCGAGTAAAGGCGATGGTTGATGTAGGCCAGGTTGTAGCGGGACACCTCGCCCGTGACCGCATCGACCCACACTTCGCGCCGCAGCAAGCCATTGCCGCGCCGACTGTGAATCTTGTGAATTTCGTCAATCTGCTTCACATCAGCCATGATGAACTTTATCATGGCTGATGAGCGGCAAATGCAGTCGCGTGCGGGCGAGGGCTTTGTCGCCGTGGCTTCGCAAGCGCGCACCCGGCTGGGCGCGGACGTGATGCGGCAGTTGGCCCGGCGCGTACTGCGCCCGCTGGCTGAACCGGGCGCGGCCGGGGCGTGGTACCGTCGCTGGCGCGTCATGGCGCTTGACGGCAGTTGTCTGGACGTGGCCGATGAGCGCGCCAATGCCGAACACTTTGGCTACCCCGCCAGCTCGACGGGGCAGGCCGCCTTCCCGCAGGCGCGCGTGCTGGGCCTGCTCGAATGCGGCACACACGCCATCGTCGCCGCCGAGGTAGCCGCCTACGCCCAAGGCGAACGCACGATGGCCGCCGCCTTGCTGCCCGGCAACTTGCGCGCCGACATGCTGCTGCTTGCCGAGCGGGGCTTTTACGGCTTCAAACTGTGGCAACAAGCGGCCAGCACCGGCGCTGCCCTGCTCTGGCGCTTGAGCAGCACCCTCAAGCTGCCCGTACACAAGGCGCTCGACGATGGCTCGTACCTGAAGCGTCATTTACGACAGCACGGACAAGTGCCCGGCAACACGGGCAAGCCCTGCGCGCACCGAATTTATTCACACCCTCTGATGCAGTTCGGCGTCGCAGCGAAAAGCAATAAAAAGTAAAAGTAGCAACACAAAGTAAAAGTTTGTACAAACATCTTGACATTGCGTCACAAAACAGCAACCATCGGCCAGTCTGAAATCAACTTAGGAGATCTTATCATGTCGCTGCGGTTCGGAATGTTGAAAACACTGTCAACGCCAAGAAAATCCTTGGCTGCCCTCTGCGGGCCTGTTCTTGCCTTGGGGATGTGGTCGGCTTCGCCGCTGGCGCACGCCGGCAACCAACTTCCTATTGGAGATGTCAACGCCGTCAAGGCCTCATGGGGAATAGTGCAGATAGACGGCTGGGCCATCGACCCTGACACTTCAGACTCGATCCCGGTGCATGTTTACCTAGGTGGGCCAGCCGGTTCGGGTGAATTGCATGATCTTGGCTATGCTAACGTCGCGCGTCCCGATGTCGCGGCGGCGTATCCCGGCTATGGCCTGGGTCATGGAACCGCATACAACTTGCTTTCGACCGCGCAGACGGGCAAGGTGCCGTATTACGTGTACGCCATTGACGGCCAGGACGCGAGTAAACATACGCTCATCGGCAATGGAACTGTCAATATTCCGATGACGAACAAGCTTCCGGTCGGCAGTTTTGACGGCGCTGCGGGAGGCAACGGCATGGTGACAGTGTCGGGCTGGGCACTTGACCCTGACTTGAGAGGTGGAGCTATAATCCCGGTGCATGTTTATGTGGGAGGGCCATACGATTCGGGCGAAGGGCATGATGTTGGCGAAGCCGACGCGTCGCGCCCCGACGTCACGGCGGCGATCCCCCACTACGACTCGAATCATGGATACAACGCGACTTTTTTGACTGCTCGGAGAGGCACGGTACCGGTTTACGTGTACGCGATTGATTTCCAAGACGCGCATAGCCACACGCTGCTCGGTATACACAACGTCACGATTGAGTAGATCGAAGCTCTCGTGTCCTGAGCTTGCACGGCGCGAACAAGCCCAGCTTTCCGGTTGGGCCGCGCCTTGGCAAAGGAAAAAATGCTCGCAATGCCTCGTGGCATTGCGGGCATTTTCGTTTTCGACGAACGGGTTTGAAGCGGTTTTTTTCACAGACTCTCAGATAAAATCGCCTGCCAAGGTTCAAAGCGGTCGTCCGTATGGTGCGGACCGCTCCCCAGGCTTATTTCGATGAACGATCCGCAGGCGCTTGCCGCGCAGGCCACCCTGCCCGCGCGATTGCGCGAGATCCCCTACAACACCACCAGCTTCTCCGACCGCGAGATCGTGCTGCGGCTGCTGGGCGCGCGCGCTTGGGGAGTGCTGCAACAGTTGCGCGCCGAGCGCCACACGGGCCGCTCCGCGCGCATGCTGTACGAGGTGCTGGGCGACATCTGGGTGGTGCGCCGCAACCCTTATTTGCAAGACGACCTGCTGGACAACCCGCGCCGCCGCGCGCAACTGGTTGAGGCGCTGCGGCACCGGCTGATCGAGATCGAAAAGCGCCGCACGCCAGCAGCAGACGTCGCGCGCGACGCGCTGGTGGGCGAGTTGCTGGCGGCGGCTGGGCGGGTGGTCGATGCCTTCGACCGTTCGTTCGCCAAGGTGGCCGATTTGCGCCGTCGCGCCGCGCGCGCGTTGCGGCGGCACACGCACCGGGACAACATCAAGTTCGACGGCCTCTCGCGCGTCAGCCACGTGACTGATGCCACCGACTGGCGGGTCGAATTTCCGCTGCTGGTGCTGACGCCTGACAGCGAGCAGGAAATGGCCGCGCTGGTCAAGGGCTGCATCGAGTTGGGCCTGACCATCGTGCCGCGCGGCGGCGGCACTGGCTACACCGGCGGCGCGGTGCCGCTGGACTGGAAAAGCGCCGTCATCAACACTGAAAAGCTGACGGCCCTGGGGCCGGTGGAGCACATCACGCTGCCGGGGCTGGAACGCCCCGTGCCCACCATCCGCACCGAAGCCGGCGTGGTCACGCAGCGCGTGGCCGACGCCGCCGAGAGCGCCGGCCTGGTGTTCGCCTGCGACCCGACCAGCGCCGAGGCCAGTTGCATCGGCGGCAACATCGCCATGAACGCGGGCGGCAAAAAAGCCGTGCTGTGGGGTACCGCGCTGGACAACCTGGCCGGGTGGCGCATGGTCACGCCGCAAGCCGAGTGGCTGGAAGTCACCCGCGTCGGCCACAACCTGGGCAAGATTCACGACGCCGCGACGGCGGTGTTCGAGTTGCAATACTTCGCCGCCGACGGCACCACCCCACTGCGCACCGAGCGGCTCGAAATCCCCGGCCATGTATTCCGCAAAGCCGGACTGGGCAAGGACGTGACCGACAAGTTCTTGGCCGGCCTGCCGGGTGTGCAGAAGGAAGGCTGCGACGGCCTCATCACCAGCGCGCGCTGGCTGCTGCACCGCATGCCCGAGCACACGCGCACCGTGTGCCTGGAATTTTTCGGCCACGCGCGCGAGGCGGTGCCGAGCATCGTCGAAATCAAGGACTTCATGTTTGCCGAGGCGCAGCGCAGCGCCACCGTGCTGGCCGGACTGGAACACCTCGACGACCGCTACCTGCGCGCCGTCGGCTACACCACCAAGTCGCGCCGCGGCGGGCTGCCCAAGATGGTGCTGTTTGGCGACATCGCGGGCGACGACGCGGCGGCAGTCGCGCGCGCGGCCAG
>JAITMV010000122.1 GCA_031277295.1 Burkholderiaceae bacterium
GCCCTGATCCGCAAGGAACTGCTGGCCATCCTGAAAGACCCCAAAAGCCGCGCCACGCTGTTCGCGCCGCCCATTCTTCAGTGCCTGATCTTCGGCTACGCGGCCAGTTTTGATCTGGGCAACGTCCCCTATGTCGTGCTCGATCATGACCGCAGCGCGGCATCACGGGCGCTGATGGCAAACATCGACGGCAACGGCATTTTTCACCGCGTCGCCACCTTGCAAAGCGCAACTGAAATCGAGGCTCAGATCACCACCAAACGCGCCGCGCTGGCCATCGTCATTGACAAGAATTTCGAGCGCCAATTGATGGCCGGTCAGACGGCCCGCATTCAAGTCATCGCCGACGGACGCAACACCAACACCGCTGGCGCCGCCCAGGGCTACATCAGCGCCATCAGCGCCGACTTCGCGCAGCGCTGGCGCGCTGAAAACGGCTACGCCGCGCCGCCCGGCATCCAGGCCGGCATACGGGCCTGGCACAACCCCAATTTGGAAACCCGCTGGAACATGATCCCCTCGCTGATCGGCACCATCACCATGATGATGACCATGATCCTGACGGCCATGTCGGTAGCGCGCGAGCGCGAGGCGGGCACCTTCGAGCAACTGCTGGTTACCCCTTTTCGGCCGGCCGAGATCATGATCGGCAAGGCGCTGCCGTCGATGCTGGTCGGCCTGATCCAGGCCAGCCTGATTCTGCTGGTGGCTCAATTTTGGTTCCGTATTCCGTTTGCGGGGTCTTACTTCGTTCTTTACCTGAGCCTGATCGAATTCCTGGCGGCCTCGGTCGGCATTGGCCTGTTCATCTCATCAATCGCCAGAAACATGCAACAAGCCATGATCGGCTCGGTCGTCGTGGTCATGCCGTTCATGCTGATGTCCGGCCTGACCACGCCGATCATGAACATGCCGAAAGTGCTTCAGTACCTGACCGCGCTCAATCCGCTGCGCTACGCCATCAGCATGACGCGTCAGATATACCTTGAGGCCGCCAGCATCGGTCAACTGCTGCCCGAGATGCTGGCGCTACTGGCGATTGCCGCCGTCACGCTACCGATTGCCGCGTGGATGTTCCGCCACCGGATGGTTTGAGGCTCCCGCTGCCGGGCGCGCACCCGATTTTGCCCGTTTTGCACCGTCTGGGTGAGATCGCTGCGCGTTCAGCCCAAGCCACTCATAAGCACGCTTAACGACCGTTTTTGGGGAGGGGCATGGCTCGAAAGTGAGCAAAATTACACATTTATTTAGTGAAACTACTAAATTTGATTTAGTAATTTCACTAAGCTTTAGGGAGATTACTAATTAGTAATTTCACTAAAGTTTTTCGGGTCGTAACGTGGTTGAATACATAGGCTAAGCAACGCACTGTTTTACATCGTTTGCTTGGCCTCATCCGCGAGAAGCTGTAGGCCATTGGCCAGCAGCAAACCCATGTTAGTACTCCGTTCCACCAAAACATTGACATGAAATTGCGTCTTTGTCCACCATGCTGCGTTGCAAATGCTCGCAATACCACTCGGTATTGCTGCGCTTTGCGCCTTGCCTGGCGAACAAATCCATCGATTTCATTTGTCAACCTTTTGGCGGAACGAAGTACTAGTCGAACGCCAGCCGATAGATGAGGTCCGCGGCGGCGTTTTCGCCGGCTTGGCCGCGCAGGGTCCAGCGGCGTGATAGTTGGTAGAAGACCATCAGCGCGCCGCCGGTGCCTGACAGGCTGTGTTCGTAAGCGGCGTAGAGCCGATCAGACAGGCGCTTGCCCAGGGTGACGCTGGCATTGGCGATGCTGCCTTCGCTCGCACCGGAAAAACTCAACTCGTCCAGACCGAAGCGCGAAGCCAGCGGGCGGCCATCGCGCCCGCCCATGAGTGCGAGCGCGGCCGATTGGAGCATGGCCGCTTCGGCGCCGGTGCTGGGCGCGGGGCGGCCTAACAGCAGCCAGGCCAGGGTTTCGTTATCAGGCAGCACGGGTTGCGAGTACAGCCGCACGCGCGGCAGTAGCGCGCTGCCCATGACTTGCGCGCCGACGCGCTGGTCGCTGCTGTAGTTGGGGCGCAGGGCGATGATGTCCAGCGTAGGGTTGCTCGCGTCGCCGGTAAAGACGATGTTGCCGCGCTCGATGTTGAGTTGCTGGCCGTAGGCACTGACCGTGCCTTTGACGGTGTGAACGGTGCCGGTGAGTTTGGGCATGGCGGTGAGCGGGCCGTTGGCGGCCAGCGTCAGCGTGCCGGCCAGCCGGGTGTCAATGCCCATGCCTTTTAGGCGAAAGTCCTCGCCCAAGTCGAGTTTTACGTCGGCAGCGACAGTGAGCGGGTTGTCTTGCTCTTGCGGCTCCGATGCATTGGCTGTGGCCGGCGTCTTTTTCGCGGCCTGGGCATCGGCGCCGCGCACAATGACGTCGCTGCTTAGGCTGGGCGCGCTTTGGTCGGGCAACACAATGTGCGCCTGATCCACCCGCAGGTTACCGTCTGCCTTGAGGTGGCGGTCTTGCAGCGCAGCTTGCACTTGGCCCGAGACGGTCAGTTGCCGGTCGGCCTGGATGCTGGCGCGCAGTTTGTCCAGGGTGGCGGTTAGGCGCGCTTGCGCGCGGCCTTCGATCCAGCCGGCTTCGCCGCTGGCGCGCAGCGTACCGCCGCTGCCGGCCGGGCTGCCTGGTTTGCGGGCACCGTGCAGCGAAAATTCGTCGATCAGCAGTCGCGTGCCGTCTAGCCGGGCGCGCAGGCGCCCGTTGGTCAGCTGCACACCGTCCACCATGGAACGCAAGGCCAGACGGTCGGCGGCCAAGGTGCCGGTCAAAAGCGGCGCGGCGCGCGTGCCGCCGATGCGGGTGTCGGCGGTCAGTGCGCCGCGCAGCCGCCAACCGGGCGGGGCCATGACCGACCAGACCGACAGTCGCGGCAGCCGCGCCTGCAACCGGCCTTGCAAGGCGGCGTCCGACGGCCAGTCCCATTGCATGTTTTCCGTGCCGTTGCCGCCGGAGATGGCGCGCAGTTCGGTGCGCAATGCGCCCTCCACGGTGCCGGCTTGGGCGCTGTCCCATTTCAGTTGCAGGTTGATTGCCTGGCCATCGCTGGTCAATGACACCCGCGCCTGGCGCAGACCGGCCGCGACGCGGGTACGCACGCCAGCGCTGGGATCGTCGGCCAGCAGGCTCAGGTCGCCGCTGGCGCGCGCCAGATGGGCGGACAAACGCAGCTCGCGGCCCAAGTCGGCGTCCCAGCCGCCTTCCAGCACCAAGTCACCGCTGAAGCCAGTCTGTCCCGGCGAGGCGTCGCCCGATAGCCGTTCGACCCACGCCAACGACAAACCAGTGATGCGTCCGCTGGTGGCCCACGCGCCCACGCTCCAATGCGCCGGCCCCCAAGCGATGCGCGCGGGTGGCTCAGATGTGGGCGCGGTAAGCCTCAACTCGCCTGCGCTGACTTCGAGGCGTCCGCCGTTTTGTGGCGACCAGGTGAGCGGTACGGCGCCGCGCAAAGCCAGTTGCCAGGCGCCTTGGCCGAGCGCCGGTTCGCGCAGGTCGACCTGCAAGGATTCGAGCGCGACGCGCCAATTGGCCTGGGCCAGCGGCACGTCGGCGGCCGTGGTGCGCCCGCCGCCAGCGGCCAGACGCAGATCGAGCCGGCGTTCGCCTTGGGCGAGGTGTCCACCGACCTCAAGGCGCGCCTTGGCCAACTCGCCCGACAATCGGATGCCAAGGTCGCGCGCCTGTATCGGTTGCGCGCTGGCGGATGCCTGCCATGCCAGTTGCGGCGCATTCAACCGTGCGTCCAGCGTGGGGTTGCGCCAGCCGCCGCGCCAGTCGGCTTGCAATGTGGCGCGGCCGCGAGCCTGCATGTTTTGCAGCGCTTGCCCCGCGCCTGGCAGCTTGCGCGCCCAGGCCAGCAGGCGCGCGGCGTCGCGGATGTCGGTACGCAGCGTGCCGTCGCCGCGTTCGGGCTGCACTTCGCCCTTGAGTGCCAATGTGAGGCCAGGGGCGGTGAACGACAGATCGGCGTTGCCGCCAGGCGCGGCGGTATCGATGCGCGCCTGGCCGTCCAGCGCGGCGTCGTCGGTGCGCAGTCGTAATTGATCCAGGCTCAGCACGGCTTGCTGCCAACGGCCTTTGGCTTGCAGGTCGCGCAGGTGCAGCGTCCGCGCCGTGCCGTTGCGCCCGGCGCGCGCTTGCAGCGCGGCGTCGAAGTCGATCACAGCGCCCGCGCCGGATACCTGAGCCGTGCCGTCAAGCGGCGGCGCCGCCAACTGGGTATGCAATTGCCCCGGATCGAGGTTGTCGATACGAGCGTTGATGCGCCAATCGTCCGACGTTTTGTCCGCGGCAGCGGCCCAACGTCCACCCGCTTCGACGGTACCGCCGCCGACGCGCAAACTCAGCGCACGCACCGTGGCAACGTTGTCGGCCCAACTCAGGTCGGCCTGTACGCCTTGTAGCGGCAAGCGGCGCTGATCCCAGGGGCCAGCGGCAGCGTTGCTGAGGTCGGCTTTGATGGCCCAGCCCGCCGGGCTGTCCGGTGCCAGCGGTGTCAGATCGAAGCGGCCGCTCAGCAGGGTTTGCGGCGCATCGGCCCACCACGCGCCGGCAAGCGCACCGAGATCGAGTGCGTGCGCCTCGGCGTGCGCCTCGGGCAGCGGCTGTGCGGCCCAGGGGGTAATACGGGCTTCAGCGTGCGCTGTTGGCGTGTCGGTGACGTTGCTGGCGGATGTGTCGGCCTGCACTACCCGCAGATCAGCCTGCGCGCGCAGATCGGTCAACGCACCTTGTAGCGCGGCCTGTACGGCGAGCGGCAGCGGTTTGGCATTTTCCGGCGCGGGCGCGACCAGTGTGCCGGTCAATGTCAGATCGATGCTCACCGGCGCGTGCGCGGTTATGGCGGCACGGGCTTGAAACTGCCCGCCGACCGCGCGCGTGCGCTCCAACGTCAGCAGATGGCGCGTACCGTCGTAGTCGAAGCGCCCAGCAATATCCCGTACCACCTGCGGCGGCGGACCGGCCCAATGTACCTCGCCGATGGCGAAGGTGTTGACTTGGACTTTCAGCGGCAGCGCCAGTGACTGCGGCGGGCCGGCGGAAGGCTCATTGCTTTTGGGGCTTTTATCGTCGATTTCGATGCGGCCCGCGCTCAGGCGATCTATTTGCAGTATGCCGCTGAATAGCGCAGCCGATGTCCAGCGTAACTCGGAATTGTCGAGCCGCACGCGCAAGCCGTTTTGCTGCCATGTCAAACGGCGCACTGTGCCGCCGCCGCGCAGGCTGCCGCTGACACCATCGGCGCTCAGCGGCGGCGCCATCGCGCCGGCCCAGCGTAGCGCGGTAGCCAGCGAGCCTTCGGTGCCGGCCCAGACCCACAGACCGCTGAGCGCCAGCAGCAGCACGGCAACCAGGCCGGCCAGCGACCAGGCCAGTACGCGCAGCCAGCGCCTGCGACGGGGCGGCGACGAGGCGGAGTCTTGCGCGTTGGCGTTCATTGCGAATTCTCTGTCTGTGTTTTTCACGGCGCTCACACGCCAGCCGCGCCGCATGAAACGCGCTGGTTTTCAACTCCCTCCCCCTCTGAGAACGTGTTCACGATCCCGGCGCGGGCGTGCGAGCGCGGGCTTGGGCGGTCTGCAGCGTTGCAATCCTTGCCAATGACACGGGCCATTGGCTGCGAATTGCGCCTTGCAGCCCATCCCAATCCGCATCCCGCACACCTCACGCCGAGATCGTGAACACGTTCTGAGGCTGTCGCAAAAGGAGCAAGGCGGCCACAAGAGCCGCCCCTACGCGAATCCTCTGTCAGGAAATTTCGTAGGGGCAGGCCTGGTGCCTGTTTTTTTGCGACACCCTCCTCTAGGGAAAAGGAAAAAACCGGCAAAACAATAGGTTGTTTCACTTCAAAACACCATCCCCACCGTCATGTGTACCCGAAAGTCCTTCGACTGCAAACCGTAAGCCACCGACAACTCCATTGGCCCCACCGGCGACAATACCCGCACGCCGGTGCCTATGCCGGTTTTGAGGCGCAAATCGCCGATACGGTTGGCCACCCCGCCGACGTCGACGAACAGGGTGTGCTCCAGCAGGCCGGGTAGTTTTTTTTGCAGGATGGGGCGCCTCCATTCCACGCTGCCGACGGCCAGATAGCGGCCCGGCCCGACCCAATCGCCGCCCAAAGGAATGCCGATGCTGCGCCAGGCGTAGCCGCGCACCGTGGTGTCACCGCCGGTGCGAAACATGTAGGTACTGGGTAGCCGCGCGCTGTCCGACGCGAACACCGCGCCCAACTCGCTGCGCAGCGCTAATGTGCTTTTGCCTTTGGCCAGCGGCAGCAGACCGAGCCAGCGGCCGTTGAGGCGCACGAAGGGCTTGCGCTGGCCCATCAACGTCATCCCCACGCCCGCCTCGCCTTGCAGGCCAAAGCCGCGCGTGGGTGTGGGCATGGCGTCGAAGTAACGTCCCGTCCAGGAAACGTTGGCGCTGAGCGCCGCGCCATCGCCCACCAGCGCACTCGGCGCGCTCACACTGGCCGAGCCGGTAACCGATGCGTTGTCATACTGGAGATATAGATTGCGGTCATGCACCTCGGCGTTTTTCATCAAGCCGACCCTGAATGTTTGCGACGTGGTGACCAGCGAACCGTCGTCTTGCCGCATGTGGCGCGCAAACGCGGCTTTACGCCAGCCACTGGCGCCGGGCAACGAGCTCCACTCGGCTTGCAGCAGCGGCGCTTTGATGTCCAGATTCAGCTTGGTATCCATGCGCCAAGACGTGCCAAAGATGGTGTTGTCGCGATGTTCCACCGACACGCGCGGGCCGCCGTCGGTGCTGTAGCCCAGCCCGAGTTGCAATTTATGGCGCTTGGCCTCGGTCACCGCGAAGGTGACGGGCACGGCGTTGGGGTCACCCTGCGGGTCAATGCTGATGTAAGCCGAATCGTAATAACCGCTGCCGGCCAGCCGCTGCTGCGCTTCTACCAGCTTCTTCTGGTTGTACTCGTCGCCCGGCTTCAACCATGACAGCCGCTGCGGCAGCCAGTCGGGATAACGCTCAGCGCCACGCACGACCGCCGGCCCCAGCCGGAATGGTGGGCCGGAGTCCAGCCGCACGTCCAGCGCCGCCGCCGATTGCTGCGGATCCACCTCGGCCGTGCTGCGGCTGACCTGGCCAAGCGGATAGCGGCGCTCAACCAATTGGCGCAACGCCCCGGTCTTGGCGTCGGCCCAGCGATCTTGCGTAAAAAACTGGCCTTCGGGCAGCCCCCAGCCCTCGATGATGCTCCGGCGCAACTCCTGCGCGCCCGTGTCGCCGGCCGTGGCCAAGTCGCCGTCGAACCCGATGTTGACTTTGTTCACCCTCGTGGCCGTGCCCGGATCGGCGGCAATGACCACCACCGGCCGCGCGCCTTCCTTATTGGCGGCGGCAGGTTCACGCCGCAGCGTCACCTTGGCGCTGAAATAGCCTTCGGTGGCCAGCAACTGGCGCACGTCTTTTTCCGTCAGCGCCAGCAAACGCTCCCACTCGCTATCGTCCAAGTCGTCTACCGCGCGGTAGCGTTGCAGGCTGTTATGGCGCTCGATCAACTCGCGCAGGCGTTCCTTGGTCTGCTTGTCGGTCTGCTCGCCGGCCAGTTCAACGCGGATATCGAACGCTGGAGACTCCTCAGCTTTGGCGGCCGGCGTCGCCGCCGCATCTGCCGCCGCCACTTGTCCGTCTTCTTGCGATGTCCCGCAACCTGACAGCAACAGCGCCGCCAGCCAGACGGTCATCAAGGACTGGCGCAAAGTTCTTGCAAACGGGGCATGACGTAAATCGAACACCGCGCAAGTGTATGACGGCGTCCGCGAACTTATCCGGCCAGTCGGATTGACCCGCTGTAAAGAAATGAAAAATGCGAGCAGCGAGGGACAAAATGGACGGTTCGTACCCGTTAACCCCAATACCGTTCAGTTAAGAACATGAGCCTTTATTTCGCCATTTCCGCGCAAGCGGGAATCCAGGGGCGCTTGATCCAGCACCGGCTCTTGGGCAAGCCCCTTGGATTCCCGCCTTCGCGGGAATGACGAGACTCATAGGTCTGTGCGCTTAAGTGACCAGCATTGCCGTTGACCCGAATATTTCATCGGGACGGACACGTCCGGCGCGCCTGGCTAGCGAAAGAACATCACTTGAGCAACGCCTTGAGCGCGTTTTGCAAGCGGCGGGCGCGCTGTTCATCATGCGCAGCGGCCAGCACGACGGCGGCGTCCTGGCCCCAGGTTTGCGCTGGCGCGGGGTCGTTGCGACGGGTGAGCAATTGCAGTTGCAAAGCGCGCCGGGCGTCCAGGTGTTCGGCCGGGGTGGGTACCTCGGCGGCCATTTCGAGTCGCAGCAGGGCATCAGCGGATTGCTGCTGCGCTGCTTGTGCGCCGCCCTCGATGGCTTGCGTCCAGGCGGCGCGCATGGAAGGTGTGACGGCGCGGCCAAGCTCCTGCACGCTGGGCACCAAGTCAGAGCGGCGTTGCTGCCAGGCGCCAAATAACTGGGTCAGCGCTTGACCATGCGCCTGTGAGGCCAGTTTGCGCAGTTGCGCCTGGGCATGTTCGAGCGCATCGCGCTGAGCGCGAAAGGCGGCGTCACCCAAACGCGGGCCACGTTCCTGGCGCGGCGGGCGGTCACTGAATCGATCACCGCCGCGCTCGCCACGCTCGCCACGGCCCGCGCCGCGCGGGTCTCTGTCGCGGCGTTCGCCAGGACGGCCGGGTCCGCGCACGGGAGCCGGGCCTGCTTTTTTCGCGCCGGGACGGTCGTCGCCGCGCATGGCAATCAGCGGTTTGGCGACCTTGGCGACAGCCACAGCAGCAGGGGCTACGCGTTCGGCTGATTCAGCGGATGCGGCGGGTTCAGCGGATGCCGCGGGTTCGGCGGGTGCGACGGATTCGGCGGGCGCGACGGATTCAGCGAGTTCGGCGCCCGCGGGCGGCTCGGCTGGAACCTCGGGCGCGGCCTGCGGCGCCACGCTTGCGGCGGTTTCCTGGGATTGATCGGCGAGCGCTGTCGCGGATTTTTGCTCGGCGGGCGGCGACGCGGCGGCAAGCTGGCCGCGCGTGGCCGCTTCAAGCTGCGCCATGGCGGCGCGGATTTGCTGCGCGTCGCCGCCAGCGTTGGCCGCTTCAAGCGCCTTGGCGGCTTCAAGCACGGCGCGGTCGTGCGCGCTCAGGGCGGCGTGCTGCCTTTCACGTTCAGCGCCTTTACGGTTGAAGGCTTGGTCAATCGGCTTACGGAAGGCATCCCACAGCTTTTGCTCGTGCTTGCGTTCCAGCGGCACGGCTTGCGCCTCGGCTTGCCAGCGTTGCTGCAAAGCCTTGACGGCATCGATGCGCAATTGCGGCGCGGCACCCATTGCTTCGGCCTCGGCAATCAACGCCTGGCGGCGTGCGGCGCTTTGTTTTTGCGCCTGCTCCAGCGGTTGCGCGGCGGCGTGAATGGCTTCTTTCCAGCGCGGCTGGAATTCGGCAAATTGTTTTTCAGACAGGTGACCGGCGTTGCGCCAACGTTCGGAAAACTGATGAATCTGGCGGTTGACGGCCTTCCAGTCTCCGTCACCGCCGGCGTCGGCGTGGGCAACGGCCCAGGCGGCAACTTCTTCAATCAGCGCTTGGCGCTGCGCACGGTGCTCGGCGGCCTCGGCGCGCGCGGCGGCGACCCATTCGTCGACGAACTTGTGCGCGGCGTTCAGGGCGCGGTCGAAACGCTTCCACAGCACATGGTTGGGCGCGCCGCCCTGATCGGCGGTTTTCCATTCCTCGCGCAGTTTGCGAATGGCATCTTGCAGCTTGCGGCCACCCATTGCGGGGATCAGGTCGTAACCGGGTTCGAGCGCCGAGGCAGGCACCGGTTTTTCAGTGCTTTCGGAGGGCACACCACCTTCCGGCAGCACGCCATCGGCGCCGTTTTTTTCAACCGCGGCGGACGCGTCGGCAGCGAGCACGTCGGCAGCGGGCGGCGCATCGGTGGCAAGCGTATCGGTGGCAAGCGTATCGGTAGCAGCGGCGGGTTGTTCGGCGGCGCCTTGCTGCGCATCACTGCTGGCATCGGCGGCAGGGGCGTCCTCATCCGTCGGCACGGCTGCGGCGGCAGGCGCGGCGTGCTCCGCCGCATCCTGCGGCACCGTTACCGCGACGGCCGCGTCTGGCGCAGCGGATTTGAGCTTGCGTTTGACCAGCAACGCCTCGGCGCGAGCCACCAGTTGCTCGCGCACCTTGTCGGCGCTCCAGCGCTGCCAGCCTTCCATCTCGCCTGCCGACACCAGCGCAACATGCACGCGCGCCTCCAGCGCATCGTCGATCAGCCGGCCATGCGTTTTGAGTGACTGGCGTAGCGCGTGCGTGGCACTGTGCATGTTCTTGGTGTGGCCGGCAGCGACCGCCTGCTCCAAGAGCATCACGCCGGCTTCGACCGCCTTGTGCGCGGCGTTGCGCTGCTCGGGGTCAACCTTGGGCTTGGCCGGCTTGTCGTCAATGGGTGAGGCCTGCACACGGGCGGCGCGCAATTCGTCAGCCCACACCGGCACCGCTGGCAGCGGCGCGGCTGCATCGGCGCGCGCGGCCGCGGCCTGCGCCAGCGCGGCACTGAAGGCGTCCCAGACAGCGGCCAACTGCGCTTGGGCCGACTCAATCTTCGGCGGGAAGCGCATGTCCACGCTCGGCCACTGTTGATCGGTCAGCAGCAGACCGGCTTGCGCACGCCAGTGGCTCACGTCAGCTTCCAGACCATCCTGCTGCGCTTGGGCCTCTGCCAGCGGTTTGGTGGACAGCAGCTCAATGCGCTGCGCCAGCAATAACGCCGCTTCATGTTGCACCATCACGCGTTGTTGCAAGTCTTCGACTTTTTTCACACGTTCGGCCAACAGCCCGCGCAATCCAGCCAGCGGTTCGCGCGATAGCGGCGCGCCCGCACGGGCGGCGTCGCGCTGCCAGGCCAGCGCGTCGGCAATGTTCAGGCGCACCGACTCCAGCAGCGCCTGCGCCTTGGCTTGCCACTCGGCTACCACGACCTCCTGGCCCTTGGCACGGCGTAATTCGTCCAGCCGCTCGCGCAGCGCTTTGGCAGCGCCTTTGTCCTTGGCCGACAGTTCCTTGAAAACCTCCTGCATCTGCTCGGTGCTGGGCTGAGTGGCCAGCCAGTCACGCACGCGCTGGGCGCGTTCGCCCGAAGTGGCGGCGGAGAATGCACCCCCCGTCACGGCATCGAGCGGGTGCGCGTCGGCGGCCTTGGGCGCGGCGGCAGGTTGCTCGGATTGCAGGTCTTTGGAATCACGAGAAAAGGAAAGCATGGCGGATCGACAGACTCTAGGACAACTGGAGCGCGCCAACTCAGCGCACGCCCGGATGCGCGTATTTTCGCCGGTATTGGCAACTATTGGCGGCCCGCAGCCGCAAACCCAAAACGCAGCGTGGCGCGGCGTGAATATCTGCACATGAAATCGAATTCACAGCAGCGAGCAGCGGCTGCGGCTGGACGTTCGGCTTTTTACCATCGAGCCTCTGAACAAATCTACGCGAGCAAAGCGCAGCAATACCGGGCGGCATTGCGAGCATTTGCTTTCAAAACAGAGCGCCTGAATACGGGATGTGCCAACCGCGACAGATTTGTTCAGAGCTTCCCTATACATCCGCCAGCACGCGCACATGCGCCTCTACGCTGCGAGCCAGCGCGCTCAGGTTGTAGCCGCCTTCCAGACAACTGACGATGCGGCCCTTGGCAAAGCGCCTGGCAATACCTTTGAGTCGCTCCGTGATCCAGGCGTAGTCGGACTCGGTCAAGGCAAGTTGGCCCATGTCGTCTTCGCGGTGGGCGTCAAAGCCGGCGCTAATCAGGATCAGCTCGGGCCGGTATTCCTCAAGGCGCGGCACCCACATCATCTCGACCAATTCGCGGATATCCATGCCTTTGGTGTAGGCGGGCACGGGACAATTGAGCAAGTTGGCGTCGTTTTTTTGTGTCCCGCCTTCGGGATAAAAGGGGTGCTGAAAAAAGCTGACCATGAGGATGCGCTCGTCGCCGGCGACGATGTCCTCGGTACCGTTGCCATGGTGCACGTCAAAGTCAACGATGGCCACGCGCTTGAGGCCGTGGCGTTCGCAGGCGTATTTGGCGGCGATGGCGACATTGCTGAAAAAGCAAAACCCCATCGCCTGGTTGCGTGTGGCGTGATGGCCGGGCGGACGAGTGCAGCAAAAGGCGTTTTCCAGCTCGCCGGCCACCACCGCATCAACGGCATCAATGGCTGCTCCGGCCGACAGAAGCGCCGCACGGTAGGTGGACTGGTTCATCGATGTGTCGGGGTCAAGCGCGTAGTGATCCGGCCCGCCGGCTTGCATCTCCTCGATCAGAATATCGTTCAAGCCGCGCAGCGCGGCCACATGGCGGCGGCCATGCCCCAGCAGCAATTCACCCATCGTCGCCGGGGTAGCTTCGCGCCTTTCCAGCGCATCGGCCACACCGGTGATTAGCAGCCGGTCTTCGATGACGTCCAGCCGCTGCGGACATTCGGGATGCCCCGTGCCCATGTCATGCATGCGGCAATCGGGATGGGTGAAATAACCGGTTTTTCCCACGGTAGTCTCCTGTTGTCATTAAACGGCGTCGAATATCAGTTACTGTCCATACATGAACATCAGGCGAAAAATCGGCACCGTTTTGGATCAGCTTAACACGGTCATGGCGGGCAAGCCCGACCAAGTGCGCGACAGCGTGACTTGCCTGCTAGCCGGCGGCCATTTATTGATCGAGGACATGCCGGGGGTCGGCAAAACCACTTTGGCGTATGCACTGGCGCGCACCTTCGGGCTGCAATTTTCGCGCGTGCAGTTCACGGCCGATCTGATGCCGAGCGATTTGTCGGGCGTGTCGGTGTACGACCGTGGGCAGGAGAAGTTCATCTTTCACCCCGGTCCGGTGTTCACCCAGGTACTACTGGCCGACGAGATCAATCGCGCCAGCCCCAAGACGCAAAGCGCCTTGCTGGAGGCAATGGAGGAAAAGCAGGTCACGGTCGAAGGCGGCACGCGCCCGCTGCCCAAACCGTTTTTCGTCATCGCCACGCAGAACCCATACGATCAGTTGGGCACTTACGGGCTGCCGGAGTCGCAGCTTGACCGCTTTTTGATGTGCATCAGCCTGGGTTACCCCGAGCGCGTGGCCGAGCGTGAACTGCTCATCGGCCACAACCGCCGTGATCTGCTTGACACGCTGCCCGCTGCGCTGAACGCCGACGCTCTGACGGCGCTGCAAAAAGCGACAGGCCAGGTACACGTCGCGCCGCCGTTGCTGGACTACGTGCAGGACTTAATCGCCGCCACGCGCTCGGGCCGTTGGTTTTTGCAAGGCTTGTCGCCGCGCGCCGGCATTGCCTTGGTGCGTACCGCTCGCGCGCAGGCACTGATCCAGGGCCGCGACTACGTCGCCCCCGACGACGTACAGGCCATCTTGCCGCAATGCATCGCCCATCGCCTGACCCCGGTCGGCGGCGGCGCAGGGCGCGGCGCAGTAGAGCAGGTACGGGCGATGATCGACGCGGTGCCGTTGCCGTGAAAAGGCGTTTGGCCTCCGGTGTGGGCCGTTTCGCAGCGGCGCGCCAGCGGCGAAAGAGATATTCACGCTAAACGCTCAACGCGAAAATGTCCGCTCTACCCGCCCCAGCCCCCCTGCCCTGGTGGGCTTGGCGCGCCCGCTTGCAAGTACGCTTGCAGCGCTGGTGGCTTGAACGACTGCCGCTTACCGATAACCTGCGTCTGGCCCAGAACAACGTTTACATCCTGCCCACTCGCGCCGGCTGGATGCTGGCGGTAACGCTGCTCACGCTGCTGATCGGGTCGATCAATTACCAGCTCAGCCTGGGTTATCTGTTGACCTTCTTGCTGGCCGGCTGCGGCGCGGCAAGCATGGCCGCCGGCCACGGCATACTGTGCGGTCTGGAGCTGCATATGCAAACGCCGCAGCCGGTGTTTGCCGGTCGGTCGGCAGTGCTCCAAATCAAGCTGACCAACAACCGCCGCGCGCCGCGTCATGCCATCAGCATGGCACTGAAAGGCACCCGGCAATGGTCGTGGACCGACGTGCCGGGCCAAAGCGCGGCCACGGTGAAGATAGGCTTCAGACCATTGCGCCGAGGACTGCACTGCGCGCCGACGCTGACGGCCGAAACACGCTATCCGTTGGGCGCGTTTCGTGTCTGGACAATCTGGCGGCCAGCCGCGCAGATACTGGTATACCCGGCACCGGAAACACCGGCTGCGCCGCTGCCGCCTAGCGAACCGCGCGCCAACGCCGGTCTTGCCAGCG
Organism: Burkholderiaceae bacterium; assembly: GCA_031277295.1. Taxonomy (GTDB): domain Bacteria; phylum Pseudomonadota; class Gammaproteobacteria; order Burkholderiales; family Burkholderiaceae_C; genus Ottowia. The sequence goes on from JAITMV010000122.1 coordinate 14,306, forward strand.
GCGAGTTCGACGGCGTGCGCGCCTGGCAGCGCGGCGACCCGTTGAAGCTGATCGTGTGGAAGAAGTTCGCCAAGTCGAGCGAACCGATAGCGCGCGCCACGGAGCACATGCAGCGGCAAACGCTATGGTTGGACTACTCCCACACCGGCCACGCCGACGCCGAAGCGCGCCTGTCACGCCTGACGGCCTGGGTGCTGGCAGCCGACGACCGTGGGCTGGATTACGGCCTGCGTCTGCCGGGCGTGGAAATCGCGCCAGCCAGCGGCGCGGCGCAAAGGCTGAGGTGCCTGGAGGCGCTGGCGCTGGCGTAACGCAATGACCCGTGAGCCGCTTCGTTCAACGTCGAATTCACGCGCCCAAGCCGCGGTAAATTTTCATTTGTCAATTCGTCATTGAGCGCAGCGAAATGGTGAAACTCTCCGCCCTCACCCACCCGCCGCGTGACACGCGCGACACGCTGTTTTTGCTGCTGGTGATCGGTTGGATCATCTTGCCGCAAATCGCCCACGCGCCGATCTGGGTCAGCGTGCTGGCCGTCGGCGTGCTGCTGGCGCGCGGCTGGCTGGCGATAAGTGGCGGGCCGCTGCCGGGGCGTTGGTTGCTGGCGGCATTGCTGGCCGTTACGCTGACGGCCACCTGGCTCACGCACCGGACGCTGCTGGGACGCGACGCCGGAATGACGCTGGTGGTCGTATTGTTGACGCTCAAGACGCTGGAGTTACGCGCGCGGCGCGACGCGATGGTGGTGTTCTTCCTCGGCTTCTTCGTCATGCTGACCAACTTCTTGCACTCGCAGTCGCTGGCAACGGCGGCGGCGGCGCTGCTAGCACTGCTGGGATTACTGACGGCGCTGGTTAACGCGCACCGTCCAATTGGCCAGCCGAGTCTGCGCGAGTCGGCCTGGACGGCAGCCAAACTATCGCTGGCCGGCGCGCCGGTGATGGCGGTGCTGTTCGTGTTATTTCCGCGCTTCGCGCCGTTGTGGAGCATTCCAACCGATGCCATGCTGGGACGCAGCGGTTTGCCCTCAGGCATGGAAGTGGGCATGATCGCGAAGCTGGCGCTGGACGACCGCATCGTCATGCGCGTGCGCTTTGACGGCCCGCCGCCGCCGCAAAGCCAGCTTTACTTTCGCGGCCCGGTGCTGACCCGCTTTGACGGCCGTCGCTGGAAAGCGGTCGGCGACGATGCCCACTTAGGCGCCGCGCTTGCTGCGGAGCCGGCCGATCTGCAAGTCAGCGGCGAGCCGATCCGCTACCAGATGACGCTGCAACCCAGTCACCGCCCCTGGCTGCTGACGCTGGACGCGGCCCCGAAGCCGCCTGAGCTGCCCGCTGGCTGGCGCGCGCGCATGACCACCGACTTGCAATGGATGGCCTCCCGCCCGGTTACCGACCTGCTGCGCTACCGCGCCGAAAGCTATTCGCGGTTTCGCTATGGACTGGCCGCTTGGAAAGACAGGCCGCGCCGCGACATCGGCAACTTGCTGCGGCTACCGCAAGGCTTTAACCCGCGCACACTGGCGCTGGCCGAAGAGTTGCGCCGTCAAGCGGGCGACGCAAACGCTTCCACGCTGGTGCGCGCCGCGCTAAAGCGCCTGCGTACCGGCGGCTACCGCTACACGCTGGAGCCGGGAGCGTATGGCCAGAATTCGGCAGATCAGTTCTGGTTCGACACCAAGGCCGGCTTTTGCGAACACATCGCCTCGGCCTTCGTGATACTCATGCGCGCCGCTGGCGTGCCGGCGCGCATCGTCACCGGCTTTCAGGGCGGCGAGTTCAACAGCGTCGACGGCTATTGGACAGTGCGCAACACCGACGCCCACGCCTGGGCCGAAGTCTGGCATACCGACTTGGGTTGGGTACGCGTCGATCCTACCGGCGCCGTATCGCCCGACCGCGTGGGCCGGTTTCAACGCCTGCGGGCGCCCGAGGACGCCATCGCCGCCGCGCTCAGCTACCTCAGCCCGAGCTTGCTGGCACGCTTGCGCGCCGCCTGGGAGGCGACCGACAACGGCTGGAACCAGTGGGTATTGAACTACACGCAAAACCGCCAGTTCGCCATGCTTGGCCATCTCGGTTTTCGCAACCCAAGCCGGCAAGACCTGGGCGCGCTGCTGGCCGGCTTGCTAGCCGCCGCGACGCTGATCGCGGCGCTGACCAGGATACTGTGGGCACGCAGAAAACGCAGCCGACACGATCCCTGGTTGCGGCTGCTGGTGCGCGCGCGTCACCGCCTGAATCAGGCCGGAGTCAGCTTGGCGCCACAAGCCCCGCCGCGCGAGATGCTCCGGCGCGTACAGTCCAGCGCCCTGCCCCATGAACTGCGCCAGCGGCTAACCGACTGGCTGTTGGCGCTGGAACGGTTACGCTACGCTCCCGCCCGAACGCCGCCCGCCGTCACGCTGGCTACACTTCGACGTCAATTCCGGCAACTTTCATGGCCACGCGCCCAGAATCAAGCTCAAGTTGTTCATGATCCCCACAAACATGAGCGCGCAAGCGTCATGGAAAGCTAGCTATGTTCCACCCACCCCCCCCAGCATTGGCCCGCCTCCTGATCGCTGCCTGCATGGTCGCCGTCAGCGCATGCACAACAGGCGCAACAGCCGAAAAGACGGCTACGGACACCTCCGCACTCCCCGCAGAACCTGAAAGCCCCATCCGAGAAGACGCCAAAGCGCAACCCAAAGCGCCCGCCAGCGCCGAAGCCTCGGTCACAAATCCGGAAACCTCCAATAAAAACAGCCGTTCGTCCGAGTCTGATGACGAACGCTCCTACCTGCCACGCGCCGACGCCATGCGCTTCGCCGACGAAGTAGCCAGGCGGCGCAATCTGGATTCCGCCTGGGTGCGCCACGCCATCGGCCAAGCGCTATACCAGCCCAGAGTGCCCCCGCTCATGCTGCCGCCCGCATCCGGCAAAGCCAAGAACTGGCGCGCTTACCGCAACCGCTTCGTCGAACCGACGCGCATCGGCGTCGGCGTGCGCTTTTGGCAGCGCAACCGCGCCACGCTGGCGCGTGCGCAGGAGCAATTCGGCGTGCCGCCTGAAATCGTCGTCGGCATCATCGGCGTCGAAACGCTATACGGTCGACACATGGGCAGCTTTCGCGTCATCGACGCACTGGCCACGCTGACATTCGATTTCCCTCCCGAACACCCGCGCGCGCAAGCGCGGCAGGCGTTCTTCCAGGACGAACTCGAACAATTTTTGCTACTTTGCCAGCACACCGGCATGGATCCCGCCGAGCCGCTAGGCAGTTACGCCGGCGCCATGGGCTTGGCGCAATTCATGCCGTCAAGTTGGCTGCGCCACGCCGTCGACTACGACGGTAATGGCCAAATCGACCTCTGGCACAGCGAGACCGATGCCATCGGTTCAGTCGCCAACTACCTGAAAAACCACGGCTGGCAACGCGGCCTACCCACCCATTACCCGGTACGCCTGTCACCCGGCGCCAACTTGCACGCCCTGCTCGCCCCCGACATCCGCCCCAGCTTCACCGCCGCCGAATTCGCCGCCCACGACGGCGTGCGGCTGAATGCGAGTGGCCAATCCCACCTAGGCCCGCTGGCACTGATCGAGCTGCAAAACGGCGACCCCGCCAAACGCGGCAGCGCGCCAACCTACGTCGCCGGAACGGAAAATTTTTACGCCATCACCCGCTACAACCTGAGCGCCTACTACGCAATGGCCGTCATCACCCTCGGCAACGCCGTAGCCGCCGCCCGTCAACAGGGAAATACAACGAGGTAAGCGCCGGGTTTTATGGCGACACCTCATGCAGCCTCGTCGGTAGATGAGCCGGCAGGTTAACGTGAAAGAACAGCGTTTGAAGGCAAACGTCAGCGCGTCTGACGTGGGGTCACGTTGGGCGCGGGGGTACAAGTCCACCAAACCTATGCACGACCTCTGCCGGCTGCCTTCCACCCTGAAGTTTCTTTCATCATCCGGGGTAACGCCAGTCGCTATGACCGTTGGGCTGAAGTAGTCGGCCTTGCCAAATTCGTCCCGGCGCTCCATGTCAATGGCGTGCCGTCCGTGACGCATGAAACCAGCGCTGCCTCACCCCTGCGTCATTCCCGTGAAGACGGGAATCCAGGGGCCTTTACTCAAGAGCCAGCCACCGAAGATGCGCCTTTGGATGGCCGTTCCTCGAAGCTTCGCGTTCCCTGTCATTCCCGCGAAGGCGGGAACTTCGCGGGAATGACGATGGATAGTTTTGTGGCGAAAAACCTTAGGTTAGCGCCTATGCGCCTGCGCGGGACAGCAAGGCCTCAACCCATCGCCTCACCCATCCGAATCACGCGGCCAGGCGACCAGTCCGGGTTGAAGCGCAGTGCGCCGCGTGGCCACAGCAATACCACGGTGGAACCGAGCAAAAAACGCCCCATCTCGGCGCCCTGAGCCAATTCAATGTGTTGGTCGGTGTAGTCGAAGCGGCGCACCTGAGCCGACCGCGGCGGGTTGACCACGCCGTGCCACACAGTCGCCACGCTGCCGACGATGGTGGCCCCCACCAATACCAGTGCCATTGGGCCGCGCGCGGTATCGAACAAGCAGACCACGCGTTCGTTGCGCGCGAACAAGCCCGGCACACCGCGCGCGGTAACGGGGTTGACCGAAAATAAATCGCCCGGCACGTAAACCATGCGCAACAGCCGCCCAGTGCAGGGCATGTGGACGCGGTGGTAGTCGCGCGGGCTAAGGTACAGAGTGGCGAACAGGCCGTCCTCGAACCCGGCGGCCAGCGCCGTGTCACCGGCCAGCAGCGCGGCAGCACTGTAGTCGTGACCTTTGGCCTGAAAAATCCGGCCTTGCGTTACAGCGCCAAACTGGCTGATGGCGCCATCTACCGGACAGATGTAAGCCGCCTCAGCCAACGGGCGTGTGCCCGCACGCAGCGAGCGTGTGAAAAAGTCGTTGAAACTGACGTAACTTTCAATGCGCGGATCAAAAGCCTCGCTCATGTCCACGCCGTAGTGGGCGACGAAACAGCGGATGGCCGCGCGCGTCAGCGCTCCTGCATCAGCCCGTGCCGCCATGCCGGCCAGTTGCGTAAGCGCGCGTCTGGGCAACAGAAACTGCATCCTGAGGGCAAAGCGATCAGCAAACGGCGGGGTCATGTGACAAACGGTTTTCGGTTAGCGGGCGATTGTCTCAGCCCCGTATTTTGCTACGTTTAACATAGCTTAAGACAACGCCTCACCCTGCGCAAAGTCGCCAAGGCCATCCCAAACCCAAGGCACGCTCATCCGCAAGAACTGAATCAGGCAGCGGCCTGAAGGCACCGGCGAACAGGGCAGCCAAACCCGCTGTAACGCATCAAACCCAGCCGTTCGCCGACGCGACCATAATGCATCAGGCATCAGCCATGCTCGCGGCTGACCCGGCTAACAATACAAAGGAGCCTGTCATGTCCCCTGCCGCCCGTCTCCAGCGTACTGGCGCATCCGCCGACACCAGCGCGCTATTCGTCTTTCTGGATCAGACACACCAGCGCATGCAAGCAGAGTTGCGGCACCTGAACCACGCTATCGACGCCCTGGCGCAGGGCGAATTACCACCGGCCGTACATGCTCAACTGAAAAGCGCGGTGCGGTGGTTCGACACCACAGCGCGCCAACATCATATGGATGAGGAAAAACATTTATTCCCGACCTTGCTGGCCAGTAGCGACCCGCATGTCGTAGAGACCACTCTCCGCCTGCGCCAAGATCACGGCTGGATCGAGCAGAACTGGCTGGAAGTCGGGCCCCAGTTGTCGGCGCTGGTGGATGGCAACCACTGGATCGAATCCGAAACGCTGCAAGAATCGGTGCGGCTGTTCACCCAGCTTTGCCTGGATCACCTGGTGCAGGAAGAATCACTGGCCTACCCTCAGGCGCGCGCGCACATGGACGCCGCCACGCTGACCGCCGCCGAGCACGAACTGGCACAGCGCCGAAAAACCTACGCAGCGCGCGCCGCGAAATGCCCCCTGCGGTAAAGAACCTGTTCTCATAGTCTTTTCGGGGCCACGCGGGTGCGTTTTCGGAGTGAGAAGGGGATGCAGGGCGCGCAAAGCACAGCAATGCTGAAGCGGTATCACAAGCATCTACTTTCGCCGCATGACGGGCAGAGACGCGATTTCACATATAGACTGAGATGAAACACTCCCCCCTGAGGCGCTTACGCGCCATCCCCCCTGAGGGGGACGCGCATAGGCGCTAACTTAACGTGTTTTACCGCAACACTTCACCCAGCGTCATTCCCGCGAAGGCGGGAATCCAAGGGGGTTTCCTCAAGAGCCGGCGCTGGGTCAAACGCCCCTGGATTCCCGCCTGCGCGGGAATGACGGAGCTTAGGTTAGC
>JAITMV010000060.1 GCA_031277295.1 Burkholderiaceae bacterium
GGCCAGCGGCAGCGCGCCATCCAGCACCTGCTCGAAGCGGCCCACGTCGTAGGTCTGCTTCATCGGGTTTCGGTAAGGCATCTGCTCGGGCCGGATGAAATTGCGCCGGCGCAGCGCCAAGCGGTCGATGCCGGTCTGGCGCGCGGCCTCGTCCATCACGCGCTCGATGTTGTAAATGGCCTCGGGACGGCCCGCACCGCGATAGGCGCCGCTGGGCGCTTGATGCGTGAGTACGGCGCGGAAGTGAAAGTCGATCACCGGCACGTGATAGATGCTGGTCTGTACCCAGGGGCCGATCAGCAACTGGATCGCCACCCCCGAGGCCAGCGCATACGCGCCCACGTTGGCGTCCGACTGCACGCGCAGGCCCAGGATCGCGCCATCGGCGGCCAGCGCCAGTTCAACGCGCGCTTGCAGGTCGCGCCCGTGCGTGGTGCTCAAAAATTCTTCGCTACGCTCGCCGGCCCAGCACACCGGGCGGCCGGTGGCGCGGGCGGCCAGCGCGGCCACGATGTCTTCCGGGTAGGCGCCGGTTTTCATGCCGAAACCGCCGCCCACGTCGCCCACTACCACGCGCACCTGCTCCGGCTCGACACCCAGCGCCGCACTGATCGAGGCGCGCACGCCGGTCGGCATCTGGCTGCTGATCTGCACCTGCATCCGCCCGCCCTGGGGAGCAGCGCGCACGCTGCGCGGCTCGATAGTCAGCGCCGCCAGCCGCTGATGCGTGAGGGCTAGGCTGACCACGTGCGCCGCCTGCTCGAAGGCCGCCGCGCACGCCGCCGCGTCGCCGTGGCGGGCCTCGCAGGCGATGTTGTCGGCGGCGCCGGGCAGCACCGTTGCCGCGCCCGCGGTCAACGCGGCGGCCAGCGTGGGCACGGCAGGCAGTTCTTCGTAATCCACCTGCACCGCCTCGGCGGCGTCCTTGGCCTGCTGCACGCTGTCGGCTACCACGGCGGCCACGGCCTCGCCGACAAAGCGCACCGCCTCGCGCGCCAGCGGCCAGCGCACGGGCGAGGCGCAGGGGCCGCCGCCGGCGCGCTTGAACGACGCGCCCGTGGGCAGCGGCGGCACGCCCTTGGCCGCCAGTTGATCGCCGGTCAGCACGGCGCGCACGCCGGGCATGTTTTCAGCGTCGGCGGTGTCGATGGCGCGAATCGCCGCGTGCGCGTGGGGCGAACGCACGAACACCAGGCAGCCGTCGCCCGGCTGGCGCAAATCGTCAACGTAACGGCCCATACCCTTGAGCAGCGCCTCGTCTTCCAGCCGCCGCACAGCCTGGCCGCTGCCGAAGCGGGTGGCGATAGTTTCTGGGTTCATGGTCAACTCCTGTGAGAGTAGTAAGCTGCCGACTATATCCAGACACGGCACGGCGACAGAGTGCCCCCCCAAGCGCCAGCCGCGGGCCGTACCTCCTCCTCGCCGAGCGTCTCTGAAGTGGCGCCATCGGCGCCGCCGGGTACCACACTGGGGCCGTTCGAGTCGGGCCGATACGGCCGCTATCGCGATGCTGAAGTATTCCAATCCGCTATCCATCAAGGCGAACCGGGAAAGCGGCGGCCTTGTGTTTCGCAATCCAAAGACAGGGCTGTTCTACGTGAGCACGCCGATACTGGACGGTCTGCACAGTTTCAATTTCAGTCTGGTTCCGCGACCCGCAGGCATTGAGATAGTAGGCGCGTACCACAGTCACGGTGACTATGGGTTAGAGGACAGCACCCGCACCGACAAAGCGGGAAGCGAGTACAACGACGACAGCTTTTCCGATGCGGACAAGAGCCTCGCCGAAGGCGACGCCATAGGGTCGGTCATGTACCTCGGCACGCCCAGCGGCGCCTTGCGAAGGTATGATGGGGCGACCCATCAAGACACCCGGATCAATTGACGGCCTCTTGGAATTTCCGCCTTGAGAGTTGTTTTTTTATGTTTATCAGCAGGATTTTTCTTAGAACGTGTTCACGATCTCGGCGTGAGGTGTGCGGCGATGCCGCATTGGGATGGGCTGCAAGGCGCAAGCCGCAGCCAATGGCCCGTGCCATTGGCAAGGATTGCTTGCGCCGCAGCGCTTCCTGAGCACGCGCCTGCTAAGCCCGCGCCGGGATCGTGAACACGTTCTTAAGGACAGCTAAGACCCGAAAGCCAACATTGGCGCGGTTTTTTTGAAAATAACAAGCGATCAACTGCGGTTTCCAGGATCATGCCCAATCGCACCGTTTTCTTCGTCTCCGACGGCACCGGCATCACCGCCGAGACCTTTGGCAACGCCATCTTGGCGCAGTTCGATTTCAAGCCACGCCATGTGCGCCTGCCCTTTGTCGATACGCCCGACAAGGTGTATCAGGCGGTGCGTCAGATCAACCACGTCGCCGAGGTCGAGGGCAAACGCCCGATTGTCTTCAGCACCCTGGTGGACGCGCAGGCGCTTGACATCCTGCGCGCCGGCTGCAAGGGCATGTTGCTGGACATGTTCGGCACCTTCGTGCAGCCGATAGAGCAAGAAATCGGCATCAAAAGCCATCACCGCATTGGGCGTTTTTCCGACGTCAGCAAGAGCCAGTCGTATCACGACCGCATCGAGGCCATCAACTACAGCCTGTCGCACGACGACGGCCAGAGCAACCGCGACCTGGAAACCGCCGACGTCATTTTGGTCGGCGTCAGCCGCAGCGGCAAAACCCCCACCAGCCTGTACCTGGCCATGCAGCACGGCCTGAAGGCGGCCAACTACCCGCTGATCCCGGAAGACTTTGAGCGCCGCCAGTTGCCACCCGCGCTGGTCGCGCACAAGAAAAAAATGTTCGGCCTGACTATCACGCCTGAGCGCCTGGCCGAAATCCGCGCTGAACGCCGCCCCAATTCGCGCTACGCCAGCTTGGAAAACTGCCGCATGGAAGTGACCGAGGCCGAGGCCATGATGCGGCGCGCCGGCATCCGCTGGCTGTCAACCACCACCAAATCTATCGAGGAAATCGCTACCACCATCTTGCAAGAGGTACGGCCGGAGCGGTTGAGTTATTGATCCGGTTGCGCGCGTTTGTGTAAAACCTGCGGCGCCTCATGCCTTCTCATGTCTTTTCGCCTGCCCTGGCCACGCTGCGCCGTAAAATGCGCCCACCGGGGGTCGCCATGGGGGCGGCCCCATGTCGTTACACAAGGAGCATCCAGGTATGAACAACCGCTTGCAAACCCTGTCTTACCCCGGCGCCGCCGACGGTGGCCTCGCTTCCCAGCAGCGCAACAAGGTGTTGCGCAACACTTACTGGCTGCTGGCCATCAGTCTGATTCCCACGGTGCTGGGCGCCTGGATCGGCGTGTCCACCGGCGTCGTCACCGCCATGTCGCCGGGAGTCAGCCTGGCGGTGTTTCTCATCGGCGCTTTCGGGCTGATGTTCGTCATCAACAAGACCAAGGATTCCGCCGCCGGTGTTGCCGCGCTGCTGGCCTTCACCTTCTTCATGGGCCTGATGCTGTCGCGCCTGTTGGCGATGGTGCTGGGCATGAAAAACGGTGGCACGCTGGTCATGACGGCATTTGGCGGCACCGCGGCCATCTTCTTTGGCATGGCGAGCATGGCCACTGTCATCAAGCGCGATCTCTCGGGGCTGGGCAAGTTCCTGATGGTCGGCGCGTGGATGCTGTTTTTTGCCTTCATCGCCAACTTCTTTCTCCAGTCCTCGGCGCTGATGCTGACTTTGCTGGTGATCTGCCTGGGTCTGTTTTCCGCTTACATGCTCTACGATGTCAAGCGCATCATCGACGGGGGCGAAACCAACTACATCACCGCTACGCTGGCGCTGTATCTGGACATCTACAACGTGTTCCAGTCGCTGCTGGCTCTGTTGGGCATTTTCGGCGGCAGCAACGACTAAAGAGCCATTCACGGGGCCGCGGCGACACGCTGCAAGCTCATCTCGGCGGCTTGGCGCGGGGTGCCCAGAGGGATGGTGGCGCGGCCTTTCTGAATGGCCTGCAAGTCTTCCTCGCTAGGGTACAGGCCGGCGACCCAATAATCCAGCACGCGCCGTACTAGCGGCGCGGCGGCGACGGCGCCCCAGCCGGCGTTTTCCACCACGGCAGCCACCGCGATGGTGGGTTTGTCAGCAGGCGCGAAAGCAATGTACAGCGAGTGGTCGCGGTGTCGCTCGGCCAGGCGGGCGGCGTCGTAACGGCTGTTTTGGGCGATGCCGACGACCTGCGCGGTGCCGGTTTTGCCGCCGGACGGGTAAGGCGCGCTACTGAACGAGGCGCGCGAGGTGCCTTGCTCGGTGACCCCGACCATGGCACGGCGTACCAGGTTCATGTTGGCGCCGCGCAAACCCAGGTTGCGCGGCTGCGGCTGTGGCGCGGGACTCCAGGTTTTGCGCAGCGGGTCGAACAACTCGCGCACCAGATGCGGCGTGTGGCGCACACCCTGATTGACCAGCGTGGACAGCGCGCCGGCCATTTGCAGCATGGTGAAGTTGTTGTAGCCTTGCCCGATGCCAAGCGAAATGGTTTCACCCGGATACCACTTTTGTTGCCCCGGCTGTCTGTAGGCCAAGCGTTTCCATTCGGTGGAGGGCAGCACGCCGCGCGCTTCTCCGGGTAAGTCGATGCCGGTGATCCCGCCGAAGCCAAGCGGCGCCATGAAATCGTGGATGGCGTTGACGCCCATGTCATTGGCAAGCTGGTAGAAGTACACGTCGCTCGAGCGGATGATCGCGCGGCTCAGGTTGACCGGCCCAAGCGCGCCGTCGGCAGAGCGGAACGCCCGCCCACCGAAAACCCATGAACCGTTGTCAATGGTGATCTGATCGGGCGTGCGAAAACGCTTTTCCAGCGCCGCCAAGGCCATGAACGGTTTGTAGGTGGAGCCTGGCGGGTAGGTGCCGCTCAAAGCGCGGTTGAGCAGGGGCCTGTCGTCGGAGGTGTTCAGTTGATCCCAGTTTTCCTGATCAATGCCGTCGATGAACAGATTGGGGTCGAAGGTCGGCTTGCTGACCAGGGCCAGCACCTCGCCGTTGCGCGGGTCGATGGCGACCAGCGCGCCGCGGCGCTCGCCGTACAGGTCTTCGGCCAGTTTCTGCAAGTTGATGTCAACCGTCAATCGCAAGGTATCGCCCGGCGTGGCCGCCTGCCGGTCGAGTTGCCGCACCGTCTGGCCGCCGGAAGCGGTTTCCAGCAGGTCGAAGCCGGTATGGCCGTGCAGCACGGATTCATAGCGACGCTCGATGCCCTCCTTGCCGATATGGTCGGTGCCGCGGTAGTTGGCGGCAGCCTCTGATTCCTCAATGTTCTCTTTTTCCCGCACGTTCATGCGTCCGGTATAGCCGATCAGGTGCGCACCGGTTTCACCCAGCGGATAGGTACGCAGCAAGCGCGCCTTGATCTGGACTCCTGGAAAACGGTATTGCTGAGCCGCGAAGCGAACCATTTCCTGGTCGGTCAAGTTGGTATGGATCGGCAGCGAATCAAAATCGTGCGAGTCCTTGAGCAGCCGCATGAAGCGCCGCCGGCTGCGCGTGGGGATCGGCACCACCCGGTTGATGGCATCAATGGTGGCGTTGAGCGGCTGCGTCAGGCGATCAGGCGTGATCTCCAGCGTGTACGCCCGGTAGTTGGTTGCCAGCACAACGCCGTTACGGTCCAGAATTTCACCCCGGTTGGGAACGATTGGCACCACCGCCGTGCGGTTGCTCTCGGCCTGCCGGGCCAACTCTTCGTGACGCAGCACTTGCAACCAGTACAGCCGCCAGCCCAGCAGACCAAAACAGACCAGCACTACCAGCGCGGCCGCCAGCAACCTCAGGCGAAAGCGATTCAGCTCAACTTCGGGGTGGCGTAACTCGGTCATATCACAACGGCCGGTTCAGGTCCGAATTGGGCGCGCGTCGCTGCGGCGCCAGCAACAGCGTGCTGACAATCGGCCACAGCGCCATCTCCAGCAGCGGAGCCAGCAGCGCTTGCCAGCCGGGCAGCGCACCGCCACCGATCAGGCGTAGCGCGGTGGTAACGGCGTGCGCAACGGCGAACAACGGCAGCAACTGGATCGCCTGCCCTAGCAGGGAAAACCACAAAATGCGCCGATGCAGCATGATGGCAAAGTAGATCAGCACCGAAAATGCCAGCGCGTGCTGGCCCAGCAGCGCCGCCTGATGCACGTCCAGCGCCAAGCCAAATACGAACGCCGCCAGCAAGCCGACACGACGCGGCTGGTGGACGCTCCAAAACACCAGTACCACAGCCAATACATCGGGCACCCAGACCACGCGACCCAACGGCAAAAAATCAATCAGCAGGGCTATCGCCAGACTGCCCCAGATAAAGATGGGGTTGGCGGGCAACAACAGCACGTGACCACGCGGCATGATCATCGGCGCTCTCCTCGGTTGGCGCGGCGCGGTGCCGTTCGCGCCGACGACGCGACAGCAGAGGCGGCCGTCGAAGCCGGCTTGGTCGCGCCGACGGCTGCCGTCGGCTCAGGCGCAAGCGGGGTCAGCACGATCACATGCAGCACGCCCCGCGGCTGAGCCACTGGCTTGCACGCAACGCGCGCGAAACTGAAATCGCTGCTGCGATCAACGCTGACTACCTTGGCCACTGGCAAACCCGGCAGGTAAACACCGTCGACGCCGCTGGTGGCAAGCAGATCACCGGGCCGGACATCCTCGGCCACCGGCATGTAGCGCAGCTCCATGGCATCGCCGCCAGGCGACGGCACGCCATAGGCGACGCCGCGTGTGCCGGTGCGCGTGTTTATCACCGGCGTGGCTTGGTTGTGGTCAGTCAGCAGCGTGATTTCGCTGACGAACGGAGACACGCGCGTGATCTGTCCCAGTACGCCCGACTCGTCCAGCACCGGTGAGCCAGCCACGATGCCTTGCAGTTGACCCTTGTCGATCACCACACGACGGCTGTAGGGGTCGGTGGCGTCGTACAGCACCTGCGCGGCCACGCTGGGAACGGTAACGCGCTGGCGCAGGCCCAGCAGGTTGCGCAAGCGGTGGTTTTCCAGTTGCAACTGCTCCACCTGGCCGGCGCGCTGCGACTGTTCGGCCAGCTTCATGCGTGCCGCGCGCTCTGTCTGGCGGGCGGTTTTCAGATCGGTCAGGTAGCCGGTGAACTCGACGGCCATTTGCACCGGCTGCAAGGCCAGCCATTGCGCCGGGTACAGCACCGTGGCAATGGCTGTGCGCAGCGGCTGCATGACGTGATAGCGCGCGTCAGCCACCATCATGACCAGCGCCAACGCGCTGAAAAACAGCAGCCGCGTCAGCGCCGATGGCCCCTGCCGGAACATCGGCGGCGGCGTGCGGTCAAGCGTATCGAGCGGCATGGTGGGTCAGGCCCTCTTTACTCCTGAAAAAAGAGCTATTTATGGTTGACAAATATGCACAAGCGCCTATTTTTTAGGCCCGGATTTTACCCGCGGCGCATGGCTCTTTGGCGCGCCGACCGGTTGCGGATCTGACCGGGCCACGGCACTCGTGACCAAGGGATTTTCCGGCCAGCGGGTGTGCTTGCTTGAGGCGGCGCTCAAGGCAAAAGCGCAGCAATATCGGGCGACATTGCGGGCATTTGCCTTCGAAGCGGGCCGCTTCACAAGAGAGGATACTTTGGCCGCCTGTATGGGACTTGTTCAGCGTTGCCTCATGTCCGCAGGTCGTTTTATTCACGCGTGAAAACGTCCAGCCGGTCCATGCGTTCCAGCGCCAAGCCACAGCCGCGCACCACGCAAGTCAAGGGCTGCTCGGCCACCAGTACGGGCAGGCCGGTTTCCTCGGCCAGCAGGCGCTCCAGGTCACGCAGCAGCGCGCCGCCGCCGGTCAGCATCATGCCGCGCTCGGCGATGTCCGCTCCCAACTCGGGCGGGGTGTGTTCGAGCGCCTTTTTGACCTCGGAAATGATATGGTTGAGCGGTTCGGTCAGCGCCTCCAGTACTTCGTTGCTGCTGATGGTGAAGCTGCGCGGCACGCCTTCGGACAGGTTGCGGCCCTTGACCTCCATTTCGCGTACTTCGCTGCCTGGAAAAGCGCTGCCAATCTGCTTTTTGATCGCCTCAGCGGTCGGGTCGCCGACCAGCATTCCGTAGTTGCGGCGGATGTAGTTGATGATGGCGTCGTCGAATTTGTCGCCGCCCACGCGCGCGCTGCCCTTGTAGACCATGCCGCCCAGCGAGATCACGCCGACTTCGGTGGTGCCGCCGCCGATGTCCACCACCATGGACCCGCTGGCCTCGGTGACCGGCAGACCGGCGCCGATGGCAGCCGCCATCGGCTCTTCGATCAAGTGCACCTCGCTGGCGCCAGCGCCCATCGCCGATTCACGAATGGCGCGGCGCTCGACCTGCGTTGAACCACACGGCACGCAAATGATGATGCGCGGGCTGCGGAAAAAACCGCGCATGTGTACCATTCTGATGAACTGCTTGAGCATTTGCTCGGTGACAGTAAAGTCGGCAATGACGCCGTCTTTCATCGGACGAATGGCCTCGATGTTGCCGGGCACCTTGCCCAGCATGGCCTTGGCCTCGTGACCCACGGCCTGGATCGACTTCTTGCCCTGGGGGCCACCTTCGTGCCGAATCGCCACCACCGACGGCTCATCCAGCACAACCCCCTTGCCACGTACATAGATCAAGGTGTTGGCCGTGCCCAGGTCAATCGCCAAGTCGGTAGAAAGGTACCGGCGAAAAGCTCCAAACATGAAAAATCCTTCTGATACCGCCAGCCGCCATCCACTCTGCCGCGGACACCCGTGTTCGCGGCGAAACGGCTGTGTTTTTTGTGCGGATACGGCCCGACTCGAGGACCGTTCTCGTAAAGACAAGATAATACCGTATCGGATCAGAGCCTGTGAATGAATTCAGCGCGTCCGAGCAGTTCGCCTGCAACGTGCCCGATCCAGGCGCAAAGCACAGCAATACTTCGTGGTATTGCGAGCATTTGCAACGACGAGCGGGCGCGCGGCAGACGGCATGAGCGGGCGTGATGAATTTGTTCACAGGCTCTCAGAACGTGTTCACGATCTCGGCGTGAGGTGTGCGGGATGCGGATTGGGATGGGCTGCAAGGCGCAATCCGCAGCCAATGGCCCGTGTCATTGGCAAGGATTGCTTGCGCCGCAGAGC
>JAITMV010000137.1 GCA_031277295.1 Burkholderiaceae bacterium
GAATGGATCCAGAAGCTGCACCGCGATCAGAAGCTGCGCGGCTATTCGCAGGAGGCGGTGACCGACACCATCCTGCGCCGCATGCCCGACTACGTGAACCACATCTGCCCGCAGTTCGCGCGCACGCAGGTCAATTTCCAGCGCGTGCCGACGGTTGATACGTCCAACCCCTTCGTCGCGCGCGACATCCCGTCGGCCGACGAGAGCTTTCTGGTGATCCGTTTCGCCGATCCGAAGGGCATTGATTTTCCGTACCTGCTGAGCATGTTGCACGACTCCTTCATGAGCCGGCCCAACACCATCGTCGCACCCGGCGGAAAAATGGGCTTGGCGATGCAGTTGATCTTCACGCCGATGGTCTGGCAGTTGATGGACCGCAAACGCCGCGCGGGGTGAAATCTTCCTTCCCTCACTGGGGGAAGGCCAGGATGGGGGTCAGCGGCGTATCCCAATAGCCGTGCGCTCATCGCAATGCCACAGGCTCCCACCCTAATCCTCCCCCATCGGAGGAGGGGGCCAATACACCGACGAAAACGCAAACCATGAACGCCGAAATCTCAACCCACCCCGTCACCCAGCGCGACCTGACCAACGCGATCCGCTTTCTCTCCGCCGATGCCGTGCAGGCGGCCAATTCCGGCCATCCGGGCGCGCCGATGGGCATGGCCGAAATCGCGTTGGCGCTTTGGCACAGAAACCTCAAGCACAACCCCGCCAATCCGCATTGGCCCGACCGCGACCGCTTCGTGCTGTCCAACGGCCACGGCTCAATGCTTTTGTACGCGCTGCTGCACCTGAGCGGCTACGACTTGCCAATCGATGAACTCAAACGGTTTCGGCAGTTGCACAGCAAGACCCCCGGCCACCCTGAATATGGCCTGACGCCCGGCGTCGAAACCACCACCGGCCCGCTCGGCCAGGGCCTGGCCAACGCCGTCGGCATGGCGCTGGCCGAAGCGCTGCTGGCGCGCGAATTCAACCGCGAAGGCCATACCATCGTCGATCATCACACCTACGTGTTTTTGGGCGACGGCTGCCTGATGGAAGGCATCAGCCACGAGGCCGCATCGCTGGCCGGCACGCTCAAGCTCGGCAAGCTGATCTGTTTTTACGACGACAACGGCATTTCCATTGACGGCCACGTCGAGCACTGGTTCGCCGACGACACGCCGGCCCGCTTCGAGGCCTGCGGCTGGCACGTGGTGCGCCGGGTCGAAGGCCATGATCCCGCCGCTATCGAGCGCGCGCTGCGCAAAGCCCAGGCCGTGTCCGACCAGCCCAGCCTGATCTGCTGCAAGACCGTCATTGGCAAGGGCGCGCCGACCAAGGCCGGCACGCACGACGTGCATGGCGCGGCGCTGGGCGCCGATGAAATCGCCGCGGCGCGCGCCAGACTGAATTGGCCGTATCCACCCTTCGTCATTCCACCGGCGGTCCAGGCCAGTTGGGACGCGCGCGAACAAGGCGCGCAGCGTGAGGCGCAGTGGCAGCGCGCCTTCGACGCCTATGCCACTGCTTATCCTGATCTGGCTGCCGAATTTCGCCGCCGTATCGCCGGTGAATTGCCGGCGGACTGGGCGGCCTACGCGCAAGGCAAGCTCGATCAAGTCCAGCAAGCCGCCGCCGCCATCGCCACCCGCAAGGCTTCGCAAAACGCGCTCGACCTGCTGCAACCCAGGCTGCCGGAATTGCTGGGCGGATCGGCCGATCTGACCGGCTCCAACCTGACCAATTTCAAGGGCGCGGTGGCCGTGCGTGCTGGCGCGACTGGCCCCGGTCTTGGCAACCACATCAACTACGGCGTGCGCGAGTTCGGCATGAGCGCCGTCATGAACGGCATCGCGCTGCACGGCGGCTACATCCCCTACGGCGGTACTTTTCTGACCTTTTCGGACTACAGCCGCAACGCCATCCGCATGGCCGCGTTGATGGGACTGCGCGTGATCTTCGTGCTGACCCACGATTCCATCGGCCTGGGCGAGGACGGCCCGACGCACCAACCCATCGAGCACATCGCCAGCCTGCGCCTGATTCCCAACTTGCGCGTGCAACGCCCCTGCGACGCCACCGAAACGCTGGCTGCCTGGATCGCCGCGCTCGACCGCCGCGATGGGCCGACCTGCCTGATCCTATCGCGCCAGAACCTGCCCACGCAGCCACGCACGCCCGAACAAATCGCCCTGATCGCGCGCGGCGGCTACGTGCTGGCCGATGCGGAAAACGGCAAACCCGACGTGGTGGCCATCGCTACCGGCTCCGAAGTGGATATCGCCATGCAAGCGCGCGCGACGCTGGCGGGCGTTGGCATCGGCCTGCGCGTGGTGTCGATGCCCTCGCTCGAAACCTTTGAACAGCAATCGGCTGACTACCGCGCCGCCGTGCTGCCCGAAGGCGTGCCGCGCATCGCCATCGAGGCCGGCGTGACCGCGATCTGGCGCGGCGTGGTCGGCTTGCAGGGCCGCGTCATCGGCATCGACCGCTTTGGCGAATCAGCCCCGGCTGGCCAATTGTTCGAGCTGTTCGGCATCACCGCGGCCAACCTTGCCCAGCAGGCGCGTGAATTGGCGGTTTGAACCGCCGTGACGTGACATGAGCCGTAATTCCTTGCGTATGCCTGCCCCCGCTTCGTAGGAGAAGGAGTAGAGACAGATTCACTTCAGTTGTCCACCGTGCTTCGCGTGACCCGCGACGCATGAAACCGTTTGCGTAGGGGCAACCCTTGTGGTTGCCCTCGTATCCACTGAACACCATTGTTGCCAGGCACACAGGGCAACCACAAGGGTTGCCCCTACAGCGCCACACCAAACGAATCGGGTTTTTTATCTCAGGAGATTCTCAAATGGCCTTCATCAGCCTTCGTCAGTTACTCGATCACGCCGCCGACCACGGCTACGGCGTGCCCGCTTTCAACATCAACAACCTGGAACAAATCCAGGCCATCATGCAGGCCGCGCAAGAGACCGACAGCCCGGTCATCCTGCAAGCTTCGGCGGGGGCGCGCAAATACGCTGGCGAAACCTATCTGCGCCACATGGTGCTGGCGGCGGTTGAAGCACACCCCGACATTCCGCTGGTGCTGCACCAGGACCACGGCGCCTCGCCGGGCGTGTGCCAGGCTTCGCTGGTCTCCGGCTTCACCTCGGTGATGATGGACGGATCGCTGCTGGAAGACCAGAAGACGCCCGCCAGCTACGACTACAACGTCGAAGTCACCCGCTTCGTGACCCGCATGGCGCATCCCGTAGGGGCGTCTGTAGAGGGCGAACTGGGCTGCCTCGGCTCGCTCGAAACCGGTCTGGCCGGCGAGGAAGACGGCGTCGGCGCGGCCGGCAAGCTGGACCACTCGATGCTGCTGACCGACCCCGATCAGGCCAAGGACTTCGTTGAAAAAACCCAGGTCGATGCGCTGGCAATTGCCATTGGCACCTCGCACGGCGCCTACAAGTTCACGCGCCAGCCCACCGGCGAAATTCTTGCCATCGACCGCATCCGCGCCATTCACGAAAAAATTCCCAACACCCACCTGGTCATGCACGGCTCCAGCTCGGTGCCGCAGGAATGGCTGGCGATCATTCGCGAATACGGCGGCGACATCAAGGAAACCTACGGCGTGCCGGTGGAAGAAATCCAGCGCGGCATCAAAAACGGCGTGCGCAAGGTCAACATCGACACCGACATCCGCCTGGCCATGACCGGCGCCATGCGTCGGGCGTTTGCCCAGGATCGCGGCGAGTTCGATCCGCGCAAGGCGCTCAAGGCCGCCACCGCCGCCGCCAAGGACATCTGCAAGGCGCGCTTCGTGGCGTTCGGTTGCGCAGGGCAGGCCGCCCGGATCAAGCCCCTGCCGCTGGAAAAAATGGCCCAGCGGTATCACTGAAAGCCTGTAAATAAATTCAGCGTGTCCAAGCAGGTTGCGGGAACGTGTCCAGTTCTTTAGGGAATCGGCCTTTGCAAAACCTCTCTAACCCGCATGGGCGCCGGCGTTTCAAGGTCATCACGGGTGGCAAAAACTCCCAGGTTTTGATCCGATCCATATCACTCCGGGAGGTGAGCGCTGAAAGCTCGCATCGCCCCCCTTCGTCATTCCCGCAAAGGCGGAAATGACGAAGGGGTGAGGCGGCGCCGGTTTCATGCGTCACGGGCGACGCGCCATTGACATGGAGCGCCGGGACGAATTTTGCAGGGCGCCTCTTGAATCTTGACATGCATGGCTGTGTTCATCCGTCAATACGGCGGTAGTGGCCTTCTCATTCGACTCAATTGCATGTGTTAACTCACTTGTTCGGATTGTTTGTTCACGTTGGGTCACAATATGTTTGTAAAAAATACTATTACAAATAAATGAATTTGTAAACAGCAGAATTTTCAAACAGTCGAATTTGCAAACAACCTTCCATTTCATAGGCGTATTGAAATTTATTTTTATTTCTCCTATGAGACGGGATGTGTCTCAGGGGCTGCCTTGCTACAATGTTGTAACGAATGCGGGTGGACGCACGCTTGACGCGGAAATGATGCAAAGCAGAGACGCGATTCCGCTGGGGGCGCGGATAAGAGCGAATCTGAGCGACTCATGGGGTTTCGAGTAGGTGCTCTCATGGTTGCTCATCAGGGTGTGGCTTCCAATCTCTGTGCGGCACTTGAATCTGTGACTCAATGAGTGAGTGTGCTCACCCTCATGATATACCGCATATATACGATAAAAACCACTTTCGTCCGCCCACTGACACGAAGACGGGAATTCGAGGGGCGGATACTGGGCTTTAAATAGACGTCCTTGGATTCCTGCTTGATGCAGGAACAACGGTCGAAGGCGGATAGGAGCATACAGCAGCCCCAGGGTGAAGGGTGTTCCCTCTTGAATTCACGGATTCAGGAAAAAATCAAGATGATACATGTGTATTTCTCCGCCATCATCCTGTGAAAAAAATCACGAAGAAGGCGATTAATACAGACCGGGTTGTCGCGTTGAGATGAGTTGTGATAGAGTCGCACTGCTCAGGGAAGTTACATTAGAATGCATATTTTACACAGTGTAAGGAGGAAAAAACAATACGGATTTTCAAAAACTTTAAATCAATTTTCAATATAGCGCTAGAGCCGCGGTCTTGCGGCGCTGGATAACGTATAGCGCCACACAAATTTGCCGATTGACTGGCTGCCGGTAACGTTTGCTCCGGCAGTGCCTGAGCGTGACAGGGCGCCAGGCGGCGCAGGGCCGGATGGGTGACGTGCTGCCGGCTTCAGACGCAAACGGTTGGATCCCGGCCTCGGGCAAGCGAAGCGGGTGTTGTGTGGTGCAAGTAATTTACTGAGGAAGACTGAAAAAATGACTGTACGAAAACTAATAGATGATTCAGACGGATTGGCTTTTACCCCCATGTCGATGCTTTGGGGTAGTGCAATGACCTTCGGCGCCGACACTTGGGCGTCCGCGCCGATGATGCTGGCCTCCGCACCGACCGTCGCCAACGTAGCCGCCGCCAACGCCGCCGCTGCCAATGCAACCGCTGTCAACGCCGCCGCTGCCGCCAATGCCCCCGGCCCTGGTGACGGCATTGCGCTTGATCTCAAATTTTTCTCGAATCCGATCGATCAGATGACTCTGATCAGTCAGCTTAAGCTAGACGTGGACTTCTTTACCACTGTCAACACCCAACTGCGGGTTAGCGGTACCCTGGATAGGGTGCTGGGGCCAGGCGACACGGCGCAAGTCCACATCGACAAGGACGTGGGCTGGATCGATTTGTCGAGCGCCCAGGCGCCCGTGGGTGGCAGTAGTTGGGTATATAGCACGCCCGCGGGCCGGGTATTCAGCGACGGCCTGCATACCTTTGACGCACGCATTGAGAACGCGGCCGGCAACGTCAGTTCCGCTCAGACGGTGAGCGTGGTGATCGATACCGAGCGACCAGACATCGTGGTGGACATCACCGGCATTTCCACTGACAGCGGAAAGGAGGGTGACTTCATCACCAACGACAAGAACGGCCTGACTGTCAACGCCAGTTTGACGCATGCGCTGGATGAGACCGAGCGCTTGACCTACTCGCGCGACGGCGGCATGACCTGGGCTGACATCACCGATGCGGTCAAGGGCACGACGGTCAGTCTGTTTGATGGTGATTTGACAGCGACCTCCACCCTCAGGATGCGCGTGGTGGACTTGGCCGGCAACGCTGGCGCCACCGACACCCAGAAGGTGGTTATCGATACGGCTACGCCGACAACGCAGGTGGAGATCGAATCGATCAGCGTGGACAGCGGCTCGCCGAATGATTTCATTACCAACGACAACGACGGCTTGACGATCACTGCCAAGCTTACGAGTGCCCTGGGGCCGGACGAGCGGCTGGAATATTCGCGCGCCGGTTCCCCCTGGATCGACATCACCAGTTCGGTGAAGGGCACCGTGGTCAACTATGCCGACGCTGGGCTGACGAGCACGGGCGTGATCCAGATGCGGGTCGTCAATGGTGCAGGCAACCCAGGCGTGGCCGACAGCCAACTGATCACTATCGATACTTTGCGGGGCGTGGCCGATGCCGATGAAGCGGCGGTGGGTCTTGTCACTGTGATCGATAGCACCCCCAAAATACTTGGGGAGGAGAGCGTATCGATTGGCAGGGGAGGCGTCGCCGGCAATGCCAAAGCCTACGATAAAGGCGTCTGGACTGACGCCATCACCTTCAAGGTGGAAGACGGGGCGCAGATGAAAGTGGCGATAGAAGGTTCGATCAAGACTGAAGTCCCGCTGCTTGAGCAGCATCTGACCATTTACGTCACGAATCAAGAAACGCACAAGATCGTGGCGACCATTGAGTACAAGGACCCCTTGTGGGAAGGCGGCAGTTGGTACAACGGTCTACCCATAGGGCCAGGCGCCAAATCCGTAACCCTGGGAGAAGGCACCTATTCGATTCAAGGGGTTTACACCGATGGCTGGCTGTTGGACATCGGCGCACCGGCCAACACTGCGCGCATCGCCGTGACGCAGACGTCGCTCACCTATAAAGAAGTTGATGTCAATACGGCCGAGGGCAACATATTGGCGAACGATTCGACTGGGGTGAGCTTTGCGTCTCTGGAGGTCGATGGCGCGGGCACTCCCAACTTCGTGAAGGTGACAGGCCAAGGCGTCGACGTGCGCGGCGCATATGGCACGTTGCATGTCGAGACCGATGGCGACTATCTGTACACGCCCGATAAAACCCTTGCCGCCGCCGGCAAGGTCGATGAGTTCGACTACCACTTGATGCGCGCCGACGGGTCGTATGAAAGCGCCACCCTGTCGATTGACATCCTGGATCAATTGGCTCAACAGGTGGTGTTCATTCCATAAAGACAAAAACAGCCTTGCCGCCGAAACCCGGCGGCACTACTCCTCCAGCCTAAAGCGCTGAGGTTTTGGTGGGCGCGGTGGTGTTGAAAATTGGTGCAATGCCTTTTTTGATGCACTGCCGCGCTCACGTTTTTTTCGTGCCGCCAAGGGGGGCCTGAGCTTTCCCCTGGTTTCCGTGCCCCGTGGCTGGGGCCATTGTGCGGCTTGCTACGGCTGAGCAGCAAGCCCAAGCCCGTTCAAGGTGCCTGAGTCACACCAGATGATTCAATCACATTGGGATGGTCATGCCGCATCGGACGGAACTCCAGCAGCTTGTGAAGTGCCAATCCAACGGCGCCTCCCGCAAATTCGGCCAATATGAAATTAGGAACACTGGCTGGCGCGATGCCAGCAAAAGTGTCGCTGAACATTCGGCCAAACGCTGCCGCCGGGTTCGCAAACGACGTCGATGCGGTAAACCAGTAGGCCGCACCAATGTAGGTTGCCACCATAGCCGCAACGCGTCCACTCGGCGCTCGCAGTATCACGAGAACAAGTCCCGCTGTGGCAACACCTTCGGCAATCCACTGACCAGGCCCACCGCGCATCTTTGTGGATAACTGTAAAATCGCCGCATCAAACATGGCGTGCGCTAGCCAAGCACCCAATATGGCTCCCACAAGTTGTGCTGCAGCATAGGGAATAAATTCCACTCCCGGCAGATCTTTCTGCACTGCCATAATTCCGCTGACGACTGGATTGAAGTGCGCTCCGCTAATCGGTCCAAATACCTCAATCAAAATATATAATCCACCAACTGTGGCTGCTGTGTTGGCAAGAAGAGCAATGGCCACATTACCGCCCGCAAGCTTTTCTGCCATGATGCCAGAGCCAATAACAGTAGTCAATAATAACGCAGTCCCTAATATTTCAGCGCTTAATTTATGCCATAAATGATACATGGTGGGTAATCCTTGGGGTGAAAAGGTTTCTCTCTTGAACTCGCGGATTCAGGCAACTACATTGATGCGGATGCGTCTGCCAACACTTGCATGGCTAACTCTGTTCTATTGATGCTTCCGGTTTTACGAAGTATGGTAGAAACTTGGTTTCGAACGGTGTTGGGGCTTGTGCCGAGCAAACGAGCAATTTTTTTATTGCTTAGCCCTTTTGTTAATAACTTGAGTACATCAATCTCCCTCGGTGCTAGCGGCTGACAGGAAGAATCAGTAAAATTTGAGTTATTATGTGATAGGCAATTTAAACAATGTGGTGAAACGATTCGATGGCATTGCTTAACCAAATCAGTTACAAATGATTTTATCTGGTTATCGCTGCTATTGCGGCAGTTGGTGCTGGCGATAGCGAATAACATCAAATCTGCTCTCAGAGGGATCCCGTGGATTGAAAATCGACGTCCACAATTTTTTGCTTTAGTCGGAGGTATTTTCCCCACACAGGTGCAATTATCAAAATTAATTAGTGTTGGCGTATGCGTCGCCGACCAAATTGTGACAAGAGATGCGCACTGATGGCGCAGATTTTTTGAAGGCTCATGAAAGTCACCATTCCGATATATGATGTCATGAATTTTTGCGGCTGCAGGACTCGGTGTGGTTATTCCAACAACCGCCCAGTCAATTTCTAATAATTGAGATGCTGGTCCCGATAGCATGGCTTCAATTTGATGCCAATTGTAGTCTCCAGTTTTCATTGTCTACCTCATTAATGCATAGTGCTAGGATGGTTGGGTGCTCTCAAAATTATCAAGTTGCACGGATGGACGGCTGGTTTAATTTAAAATACAGTTGATTTCTAGCAACAACCACTACCAGGCGCACAGAGGGCAGCGGCAGGAGGTTGTGCGCCAGTGAAAGGAATGAAGCCCTTTGTTACACGAGGATCTCGCAATGCGGGTGTGTTGCAGTCGAATAGTGCCGCTTGTTCGAGCGGGGGTTCGTTCACGCTTCGCAGCCCGGTGAGTGCACCTCGGTAAGGAGCGCGCATCAGGAGATCATAAGTTTTGGAACAAACAGCAACCCGCTGACCACGGCGGTAAATGTGCCCATCGTCATCATGCACCTCTTTCCAAGGGCCATTATAAATAACAGCCTGGCCTAACTCGAAGCATGAACCGTGTTTGCCTTTATACCCTTCAATGACGCACATTCGAATGTCGGCATCACCAATTCGATCAATAAATTCTGGATTTTCAGTAGATTCTATTGGCCAGCGTAAACTCGCGCCATGAAATCCCGCTTGTTCAATAGCGTTCAGTAAATTTTCTTCAGTCGGTATCCAAAGAGGTTGTCTTATCGGTGATCCCTTGATTACTGATGCTGAGGGTAATGCTGTATCCGATACAAGTACCGCACATAAAAATCGGCCTTGGCGGTGTAAGACCCTGAAAGCCTCGGACAGCATACCAGACTGAGCCGAGGGCGGAACGCGGTTCAGTGTAAAATCCATTACAATGCACTGCGCCCACTCGTCATCAAAGGCTGGAAGTGAATCAAAATGCTGGGAGAGCTTATCGGAGAAAGCAAGGTAGCTATCTACATCTCGCAGTGACAGTCCCGACAAGGCTGATTTGAGCCCAAGTGCATCGCGCCGCAGGTCGTCGATGGATAATAGCCGAACCGATGGAGCCTGATTGCCCATCAACGCTTTCCCGCGCTGTAAAAAGCGTGGATCACTTTCAGCAAGGCTAATTTCATACGCTACGCCCGCTTGCACACATTTTGCTAAAATTTCTGAATAGCCCACGCCCCACCACAGCATGTGCTTGTGTGTGGCTGTTGATGGCTCAGCCTGAAGAGAATCAGTGATGAGATCAGAAAGGATCGGAATTGAGCGATCCCAGGCGTTCAATTTGGAAGTGATCGCGATGTTTGGCGTATTCAAGCTTAGGTACCCCTAGTATTTGCTGCGAGTGGAATTCTCGCGTTGTGGATGGAATCCCGATATACGATATGATCGGCAAACTCGGAATGAAAACACTCGTGATATTTTTGCATCACAGTTGAGGAGCGCACGAATCTATCAAGACATGTCTGCACCGTTGTCACCGATGCCTCCGCAAACTGTAAGCCACGCTGCTGAAGCAGAGGCAGCCACTGCCGTTCGAACTGCCATGGATACGCGGCAATCTCGAGGTTAGTGCGAGCGAAGGTCAGATAGCTACGCTGCCGGATGTCTAGCGTCTTGAGATTAATTTGCTTCAAATTGTCATAAAATGTTATGGAGCGCGGGTGTAACATGACTTCGCCGACCAGACGCCAAAGAGCTTTCATTGAAGGTACCGAGGCATTATCCGATACTAGATTGACATAGGCAGATATCGGTATCCAGCGCAGCAGGTATGCTATTGAGGCTTGAAAAGTGTCTTGATGCAGAAGATTCACCGGCTCATCAGTGCCAACCAAGTGCAAGTTTGAGTGATAGCGATCGCATAGAAGTCGTTCGATACCCATCCACTGCTGGTACAGACCATACCGTTTTCCACTGTATCGCCCGGTCGCAGAATCGCCGATGACAATGGATGGTCGAACGACGATGAAAGGCACTTCATAATTCTGAATAAGATGCTCGGCAGCGCGCTTGGTGCGTGTGTAGCTCGTAGGATCGGCGCATGGCTCACTAAGCGCCGTTTCTGGAACCATGCGGCCAGCATAGCCTGCCGAGTAGGCAGTGGAGATATAGGCAAAGAACTCAACGCCAGCCATCTTCGCGGCCACCGTGAGCCGCATAGTGAATTCGATGTTGATGGCATTCAGCGCATCATCATTATAGTAATCCAAGCATCCCGCGCAGTGAATAATTGAGTTGATGCCAAAATTTTTAATCATTGCATACAAATCCTGTATCTCAGTGAGTTCAGCATTCTGCCACTGAACGGTTTGAATGCAACTAAAAAAATCTTCAGGAATGCTGCCCAGTGCCTGCAATTCATTGCAGATATCATCTGGCATACTTTTTTCAATTAACTTTCGGGTAGGGATTAATAGATAATCGG
Source organism: Burkholderiaceae bacterium (assembly GCA_031277295.1). Classification (GTDB taxonomy): domain Bacteria; phylum Pseudomonadota; class Gammaproteobacteria; order Burkholderiales; family Burkholderiaceae_C; genus Ottowia. Next base: position 11,337 of record JAITMV010000137.1, read on the forward strand.
CCCAGCCATCGTGGAGAATTTGCGCGGCAATTAGCGCCCCAAGATAGCCGGTACCTCCGGTCAGTAAAACACGCTTTCCACAGCGTGGTCTATCAAGCAGTGTGTTCATGGCGACTTAGTATGCCGTCGGTGTGCTCATGGCTGGCAGTGCTGCCAGAATGAGTGAGCTGTTTGGCGCTCCACCATATGAAATCAATTTCTGATTCACTAATACCATCGGAAAGGCTGCGGGTCCATGCGACATGAATAGCTCTCTCACTTGGGTCGCAAGTTCGTTTTGCATAGCATCAAGTTGGCCGGAAATTCTGCCCAATGCGCTCTGCGCCTGTGTCACTGTTACTATTAATACCGGCCAATCTAGATCGACATTTTTCAAGGCTTCGAGTGCTGAAGTTTTGGCTTGCAGATCCACACTTTCAGTGCCCTTCATGCAGCAACTTGCCGAGATTACAGCAACCACCTTTGGGCTGAGTGCCTGCTTGATGGCTGCATCAGCCTCATCAAGGGATTTCTTGCTTTTCAAAAAATCAAACATGATATATCTTTCGATGTAAAAATTGCAAAGACACTGAATAATTCAAGAATCGCAAAGACATCTCTTTGAAAGCCAATGAATTATAAATGTCTGAATCCGTAACCTCAAGAAGGAGAGTCTCGCCTGCAGGGTGATGTGTTATGCCCCTTCAACTCACGGATTCAGAAAATGTTTAGTAAACTGGAATCTAAATTTCCGGCGCTCCCTCATAGCGCTAGTGCAGTCACCCATCCTAAAATAAGTGCTGAAATCATGACAACCAGGATGTGCACAAGTACTAATGGTATTCGGAACATGCGCAACAGGAGCACGATTTCCGGAGGGCTTGTGCCAATCGCTGCGACGAGAAATGTCACCAGGGGGCCAATTGGAAACCCCCGCTCAATCAGTGCCAATCCAATAGGAATGACTGGAATTGGTGAAATGTATAGTGGCAGTCCGATGAGCGCGCAAAGAAGATAGAGCAGGGGAAGGGGAACCCGGTCGGTGAGGTTGGCAAGTATCTCACTTGGCACCGCGCTATAAATCGCTCCACCGATCAGAAGTGCAATCACCAGATGCGGCGCTATGCCACGCAACTCTTGTTTGGCAGCCAACCACGCAAATCGGTTGGCTGGTCGCCAGCCAGGCCACTTCGACGTCTCAGTGCTGCTGCCAACATATTGTGCAGTGGCTCCCGCTGCTTGTGGAGTCGTACTTAAATATCTGCCAAATCCAGTGCGGTCCACCAAGACTCCTGCTGCCGATGTTAATACCAGCCCAACCGCTATGAAAATTAGACCAGCTGTAGGGTAACCTGCTATGAACAGTAGAATAAATACCCCCTCATTTACAACAGGTGAAGCGACAAGAAAGGCGAAGCTTGGCGCGAAACCGACCCCAGCCTTCAGCATACCGCTGAGAACTGGAATCGTTGAGCAGGAACAGAAAGGTGTGAGAACGCCGCCAACACTCGCAACGAATGATGTTATCCAATCGGACGAGCCAAGCAACCCTTTTGAAGTGTTTTGTAGAGAAAACCGTTGCTGCAGTAGCATGATAATCCAAGTTACAGCAAGGAAGAGTGTTATTAAAACACTCCCATCCATTGCTAGAAACTTGAAAAATTCTAGAAATTCTTCTTTCACTGACTGCTCACTGTCATGGGTTGCATGTACACGATTATGAGTGTGAGATCATTAATTAGTGCACTGCTGCGCTTAACCCGGCGTGCGCTGATGGTGTGCCAGCATAGGATTGCATTGATTCAATCAGTGCGGCCGTGATGTTCGGGTCAAAGTTTGCCTTATCAAGAGTTTCAATGTAGGTGTCAAGTGCTTCGACGCGAATCTCGTCAATATCCGTCTGCAGATCGGTGAGCGTGAGTGATCCACAATCGACACCAAGTCGGCCACAAAGGAAATGGCAACTGGTGCTTATTAGGCTAAATAATTCCGGCATCACACGATGGTGCGCCCATTTTAGGCTTTCATGTGTTCCTTCCGAATCTTCAGCCAACATTTTTTGAATACGGCTTAGCCCAAAGTCAAGATGCCCTAACTCATCATCTAAAATTTTTGCAGCGAGACTTGCGGTGTCAGGATCGCCTTTCCTCTTTAGAATGCGGTAAAGGACAATCGCCAGCGTCTCGCCCATGAGATCCTGAATAATGAAGCATGTCGCTAAATCCTTATTGGCGACTGCGGTGCTGAAGTATCGCCTGATATTGAACCATTGTGGTTCAATCATTTCTCGCATTACTTCGTAATCGTGGCGCTTTCCAAGACTGGCAAGCATTAGAATGTGCTTGGCCTCTTCGTAGCCAAGTTTTGATGTTTCAATTTTACTATCCGTGTCAGGCATAAGTGGCACCATTTCAGAATAGTTTTCAACTGCCATAATTTCGCCTGCAACGGCATTTGATATTATAAATGCCAGTAAATCGAAGTAGCCATCGCCCTTCTTGTGCTGTGTTTTTATCTCGCTGCGTCGATTTGCTGGACGCAAGTCGGTAGGCATTTTATCAATTGGTGTATCAATGGTCGAAGCGCTGTTCATTTTGAGCCTTTTCAATAATTCAAAGTGGTTACGAGGGCCTGCCAAGTTCTTGACAAGTTGCGTTGTGCCTGCCCGATCAAGATTCTCTTGACAGTCAGTCCTTGCATTGTGGCCACATTTTTTTTCATGGTCAATAGTACAAAACACCCAGCGCTGTTGTGTTGCGCTGAGCGTTGGCGCAAGGTCGCCGCGCGGTCGGCTTTGGTGCGTATTGCCTGCTGCGCCCGGCGTGTTGTGCTGCGGGCATTGGGGTTTTGACTGCGGTGGTGGTCACAGTCGCTACGGTTGCACCAGTGGTGGTTGCCCATGCAATGGCTGCGTACCTATGGCGGTGAACAGCGCCGCCGTGTTGCTCAGCCGAGCTTCGGCGTAAGTCAAGGCATTGAGCTGAGCGTCGATGGAAAGCTGCTCGCGCGCGCGTGCAGCGGCGGGCGCAAGCGCACCCAGTCGCACCTGGGCCCGAACATCGGCCAGAGCTTGTTTGGCTGCCTCCTGCGCCATATCCGCGGCAAGCAACGCATCTGCGTCTTGCTGCAATGTCAGCAGTAGATCAGCCACCTTGCCAAAGGCCGCCAAAACCGTCTGCTTGTAATCTTGCACCGCGGCTTGATAATTGTTTCGGGCAGCGCGGGCTTCAGCGCGCAATGCTCCGCCATGAAACAGCGGCGCCGTGAGCGATGCGCCGATGCTCCAGATACTGCCTGCCGCACCCATCGCCGAGGACCAGTCAAAGCCGCCTTTGCCCATTGCGGCGCTCAAAGTTAGGCTCGGATACATTTGGGCGGTGGCGGCGCCCACTTCAGCAGCGGCGGACTTCAAGGCGGCGTCGGCTGCCTGGATGTCTGGTCGAATCTTGAGCAATTCTGAGGGCACCGTTACGGGGATGCGCTGAGGCACTGCCAACCGGTCAAATTCCAAATCCTGCGGCGCCTGCTGCGGCGCCACTCCCAAGAGCAGCGCCAGCCCATGGCGCGCGACAAGATGCTGAGCGTGCAATCCGGGCAGTATGGCGGCAACAGCCATGGCGCTGCGATTGGCCTCCATCAAATCATGGGGTGCCACGGCGCCAAGCTCCTGACGCCGTTGCATTTCACGGGCATCTTCTTGGGCCAGCCGGAGCAGTCGCTCGGTGGCGTCAATCCTGACCCGTAGCGCCGCCACGCGAATTGCGGTTGTGACGATGTTGGCCGCAAGTGCTTGACGTGCAGCCTGTAACTGCCAAAACTGCCGCCGCGTCTGCCAAGCCAAACGCTTATTGGCGTAGCGCGTGGCGCCGAACAGATCGAAGGTGTACTTTGCTTGCACCTGGCCCAAAAAGATGTCGTACACGGCAGTGGGAGGAACGGGCGGCAGCGGCAGGGTCAACTGGCGAGCGCGGTTTGCTTGTCCGCCAACATCAATTTGCGGCACGGTGGTGCTCGCATTCAGGGCAGTCAACTGTTCGCGCGCGGCCGAGAGTCGATGGTTGGCGGCTTGCAGATCCGGGCTGTTGAGCAGCCCCCGCGTCACCAACGCATCAAGCTTGGGATAAGCATAAGCGCGCCACCACTGATTCCGAGCCTGAGCGTTCCAAACGAACTCCTGCGCCACTCCACGCGCCGACGCGGAGCGTGCGGGCCAAGCTTTCACGTCGTAGCGCTCGACTTTGGATATCGCTGGCGGCGTACCTGTTGGGATGTCAGCGCAAGCGCCCAGCATTAACGCCAAGAACCATGCCGACGCCAGAAGCCGGGTTCGAGCATGGGGCCATGCGGTACGCACCAGCCGGCCGGCTCGATCAGGCCGCGCGAGCGAGCGGCCCGTCATCCGAAATGACTGCCTAGGCGGACTCATCAAAGAGCCTCCTGGATGTCCATGGCCTCAGGCTTGCCCAAGTCACCGCCATGCACGTCAAACCACACCGCATATAGCGCGGGCAGATACAACAGCGTCAAGATGGTCGCCCCGGTGATGCCTCCCATGAGGGCGGTAGCCATGGGGCCGAAAAAATTGTTTCTCACCAGCGGGATAAGTGCCAGCACCGCCGCCGCGGCGGTTAGCGTGATAGGCCGGAAGCGCCGTACCGTGGCGCCGACGATAGCTTCCAAGCGAGAGCGGCCAGCGGCTACATCCTGATCAATCTGATCGACCAGAATGACTGAGTTGCGCATGATGATGCCAAACATCGCAATCACGCCCAGCAAGGCGACAAATCCAAAAGGCTGTCTTAACAGCAGCAACGCGGCCACCACGCCAATGAGGCCCAGAGGCGCTGTGAGCACGACCATCATCACGCGCGCAAAACTTTGCAACTGGATCATGAGCAGGCTCAATACGGCAATGACCATGAACGGCATCTGCGCGCTGATCGAGTTTTGCGCCTTGGCGTTTTCTTCGATCGGCCCTCCCGCGACAATCCGGTAGCCTGGAGGAAGGGCAGTTTGAATGTCCTTTAGTTTCTCGTCTAGCGCGGCTGCGACGTCAATGCCTTGAATGCCTGCAATCACGTCGGCCTGCGCCACGATGGTCGGCTGGCTGTCGCGCTCCCAGATGACCGAATAGCCCAACTCATGGCGCATACGGCCAACGGCAGTGAGCGGCACCGGGCCTTGGGCCGAAGGTAGCGTCAATGCGTCCAGACGCGATGGATCCATGCGCTCGTTTTTGGGCGCTCTAAGATCGATGCCGATGAGCCGGTCGCTCTCACGATATTGCGAAACGGTAAAGCCGCTCAGCGACATCGCCAAAAAACTGGCTATATCCTGCGCCGAAAGTCCCAGTGCATTGGCTTTCTTGTCGTCAATCTCAAAGCGCACTTGGCGCGCTGCAGGCTCGTCCCAATCCAACTGTACGTCGAGAGTGCGAGGATCGCCGCGCATGACTTGAACCACCTGCTGGGCAATGCCGTGCACGGTCTCGATATCCTCGCCACTGACCCGGAACTGCAGTGGATAGCCCGCGGGCGGACCGGTTTCCAGGCGCACAATGCGCGTGCGCACATCGGAGAACTGCTCTCGCAGCACTTGGCCTAGCCATTGCGCCAGGCGCTCGCGATCTTTGAGCGACTTGGCCGTAACAATCATCTGAGCGAAATTGGGCGCGGGCAACTGTTGGTCAAGCGGCAGATAAAAGCGCGGCGCGCCGCTGCCCACAAAACTTACCTCATGGTCAATTTCCGCACGCTCCTTGAGTACGCGCTCCAGCCGCTGCGTGACGCGTAACGTCGCCTCGAACGAGGCGTTTTCCTGCAACCGAATATCCACCAGTAATTCGGGGCGCTCCGAGCTTGGGAAAAATTGCTTGGGCACAAGCGTAAAGCCCGCCAATGACAGCACAAAAAGTGCCGTCGCGATGCCCAACACGATAAAACGCCGCCGCACGCACCATAGGATTAGGCGATTCAGGCGTTTGTAAAAGCGGCTGTCATAGACATCGTGCTCCACGTCAACTGAGCCATGCCCTTCGTGCTCAGCACTCGCCTTATGTTCAGGCAACAACCAATAGCCCAGTAGTGGAATGAGTGTCACCGCCGCTAGCCATGAGGCGATGAGCGCGATGGCCGAAACCTCGAAAATCGCGCGCGTGTATTCGCCCGTGGCGGACTTGGCCAGGGCAATGGGCAAAAATCCGCTGACCGTTACCAGCGTGCCGGTCAGCATGGGAAATGCCGTGCTCGTGTAGGCAAATGCGGCCGCGCGGGCGCGCGGCCAGCCCTGTGCGAGTTTTACCGCCATCATCTCTATGGCAATGATGGCGTCGTCCACCAGCAAGCCCAGCGCCAGCACCAAGGTGCCAAGCGATACTTTGTTCAAGCCGATGTCAAACATGTGCATCAGCAGCGTGGTGATGGCCAGCACCACCGGTATGGAAATCACCACCACCATGCCCATGCGCACACCCAGTGAAAACAAACTTACCAGCAGCACGATAACGACGGCCTCGGCGACCGAGCGGGTGAATTCATCGACCGATTTCGACACGGCCCGTGGCATGCTAGAGACCTCTTTCAATACAAGCCCTACAGGCAGTTGTGTGCGCAACTGCTCCAAGCGCTGCGAAAGCGCTTTGCCTAAAGCGACTACATTGATATCTGGCTGCATGGTGATGCCGATGCCCACTACGGGTTGTTCTTCTTGGCGCATCTGCATGACCTGTGGATCGACGTAGCCGCGCCGGATTGCGGCAATATCACCGAGGCGCACGTTGCGGTCGTCAATGACAAGGAGCGTTTGCGCGAGCTCGGTCAGGCTTTGAAACTGACCCGTTACGCGCATTTGCACTATGTCGTCCGCGCTGGCCACCTCGCCTGCGGCGGTTACGGCGTTGCGCGCGGCCAACTGATGGGCGATTTGTTGTGGCGAGATGCCTAGAGCGCTCAGGCGCGTGTTGGGAATCTCGACGGTGATGCGTTCCTCTTGCTTGCCAAAGTAGTTGACCTTGGCCACGCCTGGCACGCGCAGCAACTCGGTGCGCAGCATTTCGGCGTAAGCATGCACCTGGGCAGGCTCGAATCCGTCGCCTTGCAGTGTAAGGATGCTGATGAAGACGTCGCCAAACTCGTCGTTAAAGCCCAGCGGCAACACGCCCGTGGGCAGGGTATGCGCGATGTCGCCCAGCCTCTTGCGTACCTCGTACCACTGCGCGGCGACCTTTTTGGCAGGCACCGAATCCTTCATCGTGTAGAAGATCATCGATTGGCCGGGCCGGGAGTAGCTGCGGATGAAGTCCGTGTGAGGAATTTCCTGAAGCTTGCGCGTGAGGCGATCAGTGACCTGCAACTGCATCTGGCGCGCGTCGGCGCCGGGCCAGCGGGCCTCGATGACCATGACGCGAAACGTGAAAGGCGGGTCTTCAGACTGTGCGAGTTGTGTCGCTGACAGGATGCCCCAGACAGTGACCAAGACAAAGAAAAACGTGACGAGCGCTTTGTGGTGCAGCGTCCAAACCGAGAGGTTGAACTTAGGGCGTGCGCTGACAGGCTCATGGTTTAACGCCTGCGCAAATGCTTGTTTGAGCTTCATTCAGAAAAAAGCTCCGGACGCAAAGGCGCTACAACGCGGACTTTCTGGCCCGCTGTCACGGTATGCACGCCCTGCCAGACCACCCGCTCGCCTGCCTGAATGCCCGCCGCCACTGTGACGCTGCGCTCACCGTAATGGTCAATGCGCACCCGGCGCAACTCCAGGGTATCGTCGGCGGGCTTGACGATCCACAGCGCAGGATCGGCGCCGTCGTGAAACAAGGCCGTCGCCGGCAGCATAAACGTCGGTGTCCGCGCCGCGTCGTGGGCGTCAAAGGCAATATCGACCGTCATACCCAGCTTCAACTCGGGCAGCGGCTGTGCAATGCTCAGCTTGACACGAAAAGTGCGGCTGCCGCTTTGTGTTGCCGGGGCGATTTCCCGCACATGAGCATTCAAATACCGTCCTGGCAGCGCTGCTAACGTGAGGCTGGCGTGCTGATCGCGGGCAAGCTGTGACACAACCGTCTCGGGCGCATCGCAAATGGCGTCAAGCTGGCCGCTCCAGGCGATCTCATAAACGACCTGACCGGCAGCGACGTTCTGATCGGTATCTGCTCGCTCAGCAGTGATCACGCCATCGTGATCGGCTTTGAGTGTCGTGTACTGTGCCTGGTTGTCCGCCAGCGCTAGTTGCTGCTTGGCTTGATCGCGCTGCGCCAACGCCGCGGCATGGGCGTTGCGCGTGGCCTCAAACTGTGCTGGCGCAATGAGGCGCTCATGGATTTGCGCCTGATCGCGTTGCAACTGCTCCAACGCATACCGCAATTGATGTTCAGCCGCATCCAACTGCGCGCGCGCTGTCGCCAGTGTTCTGTTTAGATCGCTCGGGTCAAGCTGGGCAAGAACCTGACCGGCCTGAACTTTGTCACCCAAACGAGCCTTGCGCTCAATAATTTTTCCTGCCACGCGAAACGACAACGCCGCACCGTGGCGCGATGCGATCTGGCCGGGTAGCCGTACTTGGTCAATGCGCGCATTGGCCTGGGCCGCAACGGCTACGACGGGTTTGACTTGGAGTGCGCTAGGGACGCCGCGATGGCATCCCGCCAGCACAAGTACCAGCCATGACAGCGCCGCCGTCCACCTTAGCAAGCGCACTGAAGACAAGCGGTAATTGTGAGCCGTCAACATGGATATTTCATCATGGCGACACCAAAAGCGCCCGGCAACGGGATGTCTAGGTGCATGGCATGCAACGGCGGGGCTTGCGTCCGAAGTGAGACAGGCCGTGCGCCCAGGCGCTCATCCGCAGGGACTGCATGAAACGCCGCTCCAATCATGATCGAGTCTTGGGTAGTCATATTCCAATCATATCGTAATTTAACGAAATTACGATATGATATAAACTCGTGCTGTGCAAAAAGCTTTACTCAGCAAACATACGCAGGCGTTTTTGCGGGCATTGGCAAGCCCAACGCGGCAGGCTTTGCTCATGCAGCTTGCCGGGGGCGAGACGCTTACGGTGGGCCAGATTGCCGAACAATGCAAGATTGGCCAGTCCACCGCTTCCGAACAACTTGCCTTGCTGCGACAAGGCGGGCTTGTTGCTGCCAGCCGCGCAGGTAAACAGCGCCTGTATTACGCTGATGCCGCCAGCATTCGGGCGCAACTGAACCTTCTCATCGAGGCGCTTGAGCAGTGCTGTCCGCCAAGCTCAAAGCGGTGATACCCGATGGTATAGACCGGGTGAGGCATTGTGCTTAAGCGCACAGCGAGAGTTTGGCGTCCAGCGTGAGCACCTCTTTCGGCGCGGATGCATCATCCTAGAAACCGCAGCCCGCCGCTTGTTATCTTCAGGAGAGCCGTATGGATGTTGACTTTCGGGCCTTGGCTCCCCTTAACCTCTTGGGTGAGCGCGCTACGCACCCGATGATCAGGCCGCGAAAACCTAGGCATTCTGGCGCGCTGGCGGCGAAAGCTCCTCGCCCACGCACACGAGTGCGCGGCCTTGGTCGCTCTTGCCAGCCCGCCCGATGACGACTCAGCTCGGGCGCGTCCAACTACGGTGTCTAGGATCATCGCAACCCGGACCACGCTCACCGCCAATTCACGTAACGCGCCCCATCTTTCGGCGGCGACGTTCGTTTACTGCGTCTCCAGCACCTGCATCAGTTCCTGCTCGATCTCCAGCTGCGTGCGGCTGTCTTGCAGGCGTGCGCCTTGCAGCAAGAACACGTCTTCAACGCGTTCGCCCAAGGTGGTGATCTTGGCCAGTTCAACGTCGATCTGGTAGCGGCCCAGGACGCGGGCGATGCTGTAGAGCAGGCCGACGCGGTCGCTGGCGGTGACGGCCAGCAGCCAGTGCTGCGCTTTTTCGTCCGGGCGCAGGTCAACGCGCGGGGCGATTGGAAAACTCTTGACGCGGCGCGAGACGCGACCCATGCGCGGCGCGGGCAGGTCGGTGCGGCTTTGAATGGCGACGGGCAACTCGGTCTCGATGACGCTGATCAATTCGCGGTAATCCTCGGTCTCGAATGAACGCACGACCTGGAAGGTGTCCAGCGCGCAGCCGTCGCGCGTGGTGTGGATCTTGGCGTCCAGAATCGAAAAACCCGCGCGGTCGAAGTGGCCGCAAATGCGGGCAAACAAATCGGGCCGGTCCTGGGCGTAGACCAGCACCTGTAGGCCTTCACCCACGGGCGACAGGCGAGCGCGCACGATGGTTGCGGCGTTTGCGTCTGCGCCCGCGCGCAGGTGATGCGCGAGGTGCAGCGTATGCCAAGCGATGTCGCCAGCGTCGTGGCGCATGAAATAGCTGACTTGCAAGGTGTCCCACAATGCCTGGCGCGCTTGGCTCGATATGCCGGAAGACTCCAGTTGCGCGACGGCCTGGCGCTTGCGCGATTCAATTACGGCGTCGGCGTCCGGCGCGCGGCCGCCTAGGGCGCGCACCGTGAGCCGGTACAGGTCTTCCAGTAGCTTGCCTTTCCAGGCGTTCCAGACCTTGGGGCTGGTGCCGCGCACGTCGGCCACGGTCAGCAGGTACAGCGCGGTCAGGTTGCGCTCGTTGCCGACGCGTTGGGCGAAAGCCTGAATCACGTCGGGATCGCTCAAGTCTTTCTTTTGCGCGATGCTGCTCATGCTCAGGTGCTCGCGGACCAAAAATTCGATCAAACAGGCGTCGTGCTGCTGGACGCCGTGCCGGGCGCAAAAGCGCCTCGCTTCGGCGGCGCCCAGTTCGGAATGGTCGCCGCCGCGGCCCTTGGCGATGTCGTGAAACAGCGCGGCGGTAAACAGAATCCACGGTTTGTCCCAGCCGGCTGCCAGTTGCGAGCAAAACGGGTATTCGTGCGCGTGCTCGGCAACGAAAAAGCGCCGCATGTTGCGCAGCACCATCAGGATGTGCTGATCGACCGTGTAGACGTGAAACAAGTCGTGCTGCATCTGCCCGACGATGTGGCGGAACACCCATAGATAGCGCCCGAGTACCGAGGTCTGGTTCATCAGCCGGAAGGCGTGCGTGATACCACGCGGCTGTTGCAAGATGGCCAAAAAGGCGGCGCGGTTGGCAGGGTCGTTGCGGAACGCCCGACTCATTACCGGTCGCGCGTTGTAAAGCGCCCGCAAGGTGCGCGCCGCCAGGCCCGTGATGCCGGGCGTTTGCTCGAACAGCAAAAAGGTTTCCAAAATGGCGTGCGGCTGGCGCTGATATATATCGTCGCCGGCCACTTCGATCAGGCCGTCCTTGTCCAGAAAACGCTCGTTGATGCGGCGCGGCGCGGGCGCTTGCTCGCCACGCGCGGCGCGCAGGTATTCCTCAATGCCTTGCAGCAGCACCTGATTGAGTTGCGTCACCGCCTTGGCGGCCCAGTAGTAGCGGCGCATCAGCACCTCGCCAGCGTGCATCAGCATGTGGCCATCGGCGGCGAAGCGGTGCGCGTAGCCGAACGATTCGGCCACCGTGTTTTGCAAATCGAACACCAGCCGGTCCTCGCGCCGTCCGGCGACGATGTGCAACCGCGCGCGAATGGCGGAGATTACCGCCTCGTTATGGCGCAGTTCGCGCAATTCGTGCGGCGTCACCAAACCGGCGGCGGCCAGACCCTTCCAGTGGTTGCCGATGCCCGCGGCTCGCGCCGTCCACAGGATGATCTGCAAATCGCGCAAGCCGCCGGGAGACTCCTTGCAGTTCGGCTCCAGCGCATAGGGTGTGTCTTCGTACTTGGCGTGGCGCTGGCGCATTTCCAGCCACTTGGCGGTGAAAAAGTCCAGCGCGTCCAGTTGGTCCGCAAAGCGCTGTCGAAATTGACGCAGCAGCGCGTGTGAGCCGGTCACCAAACGCGACTCCAGCAGTGCTGTCTGCACGGTGATGTCGGCGTGCGCTTCGTCCAAGCACTGGCGGGTGGTGCGCACGCTGGAGCCGATCTCCAGTCCGGCGTCCCAACAGCGGGTGATGAAACCTTCGATGCGTCCGCGCAGCGCCGCGTCGGTGGAGGGATCGACATCGGGCGGCAGCAACAGCACCACATCGACGTCGGAATAGGGAAACAACTCGCCGCGGCCGTAGCCGCCCACCGCCAGCAACGCCATGCCGGGGCCGAAGCCGGTGTCGTGCCACAGGGCGCTCAGTGCGTCATCGGTCAAAGCGGCTAGTCGCTTGAGCGCCCAACGCACGCCGCGCATCGACGCGCCGTTTTGGGTGCGCATATCGCTCAGCAGCGCCTGCTTGCGTTGGCGGTAATCGGTGGCCGGCACAAGCTGCATCGCGCGGATCAGGCAATCACGGACCCCATGTCCTTGACGAAGCTCGGCACGGGCGGCATACCGGGCGACAGCGTCAGCACCTCGCGGCCCGTCGGCGTGACCAGCACTGTATGCTCCCATTGCGCCGACAGACAGCGGTCACGCGTGACGATGGTCCAGCCGTCGTTCAACTCTTTGATGTCGCGCTTGCCGATGTTGATCATCGGTTCAATAGTGAAGATCATCCCAGGCGTCAACTCCTCGCCCGTGCCCGGCTGGCCGTAGTGCAGCACTTGCGGCTCTTCATGAAACTTCTGGCCGATGCCGTGACCGCAGAACTCGCGCACTACCGACAGACCGTGCCCCTCGGCGAACTTTTGAATCGCGTGGCCGATGTCGCCCAGCCGCGCGCCGGGCTTTACTTGCTCGATACCCAGCCACATGGCTTCGTAAGTCAGCCGGCACAGCCGCCGCGCGGCAATGGAGCAGGCGCCGACCTCGAACATGCGGCTGGAGTCCCCGAACCAACCGTCCGGCGTAACCACGGTCACGTCCACGTTCACGATGTCGCCTTTTTTAAGCGGCTTGCTGTTTGGGATGCCGTGACACACCACCTGATTGACCGAGGTACAGACATGGCCGGGGTAGGGCGGATAACCCGGCGGCTGATAGCCGATGGTGGCCGAGCGCGTGTCGCGCGCGGTCATGGCCTCGGCGCACACACGGTCGATTTCCAGCGTGGTTACACCGGGCCTGATATGCGGGCCGATCTCGTCCAGCACTTCGGCGGCAATGCGGCAGGCCTCGCGCATGCGGGCGATGCCAGTCTCGTCCTTGATGATGAAGCTCATCCAAAAATTATCCCATTGCCTCCGCCAAACCCGGACATTGCCGCACGCAATACCGGCGTACTGACCACTGAGCGCGGGCAGCACGGACGGCGATTTGGCCTGGCAGTCGGTTGCAAATCCCTTTGACGGCTACGCGGTTCGAAACCGCTGCATGGCGTGGACCAACAGCGCATCAGGGTCGGTCCCAATACTATTCAGGCTCAGCGTGGGTATCCCCGCCAAGGTAGGTGTGCCGCACACGCGGGTCGTCAGCCAACGCCCACGAAGCCCCCGAGAGCGCGATTTCCCCCGTTTCCAGCACGTAGCCGTGGTCGGAACTCTCCAGCGCGGCGCGCGCGTTTTGTTCCACCAGCAGGATCGACACACCGTCGTCGCGTAGCGCGCGCACGATTGACAGGATTTCTTGCACAATCAGCGGCGCCAAGCCCAGGCTAGGCTCGTCGAGCATCAACAGACGCGGCGCGGACATCAGTGCCCGGCCAACGGCGAGCATCTGGCGTTCGCCGCCCGAAAGCGTATCGGCGCGCTGAGTGCGGCGCTCGGTCAAACGCGGAAACCGTGCATAGACCGATTCCAGCCGCTGGCGCAAGGCGCCGGCCCGCAAGCGACCCGAATAAGCCCCCAGGCGCAGGTTATCGAGCACCGACAATTCGCCGAACAATTCACGCTTCTCGGGCACCAGAACGAGACCGCGTTCGACACGCGCTTCGACATCCAGGTGGTGCAAATCCTCGCCTTCGAAACGCAGCACGCCGCGTGAGGGCAGCAGACCCATCACGGCGGCCAGCAGCGTCGTCTTGCCAGCGCCATTGGGGCCTATCACCGAAATGATTTGCCCGGCTCGCAGCGACAGTGACACGCCGCGCACCGCTTCGACTTGACCGTAGACTACATGCAGGTCGCCGATCTCCAGCATCGCATCCGCCGCGGTCATGCTGCGCTGCCCAAATAGGCCGCTTGAACCTGCGCATCGGCGCGTACCGCGGCCGGCGCGCCTTCCACCAGCTTGGCGCCGAAGTTCATTACCACGAGGCGATCAACCAGCTTCATCACGAAATCCATGTCATGCTCCACGATCAGGATCGTCACACCTTCGTCGCGCAGCTTGCGCAGCAGATCGCTGAGCGCTATTTTTTCCTGACGGCGCAGGCCGGCGGCCGGCTCATCGAGCACCAGCAAGATCGGGTCTGCCGCCAGCGCGCGGGCTATTTCCAGGATGCGCTGCGTGCCCAGCGGCAGGCTGCCGGCCAATTCGTGTGCGCGGCCGCTCAAGCCGATGCGATCAAGCTGGCGGCGCGCCTCTTGCATGATCCGCCGCTCCTCGCTCCTGTTCAGCCGCAAGCCCGCGCGCAGCACGCCGACGTGGGTGCGGGCGTAAGCGCCCAGTGCCACGTTATCCAGCAGGCTCATGTGCGGGCGCAACTTGACATGCTGGAAAGTGCGCGCCAAACCCAGCCGCGCCACCTGACGCTGGGACATGCCGGAAATGTCGCGGCCCATGAAACGCACCTGTCCGGCAGTCATCCGCAGCGTGCGGGTCAGCAGATTGAATAGGGTGGATTTACCGGCGCCGTTGGGGCCGATCAAGCCGACGATCTCGCCAGCCTTGACATCGAAGCTGACGTCACTGACCGCCACCAATCCGCCAAAACGCTTGACGGCGCCTTGCACCGACAAAACAATCTCACCACCCGTTGGCATATCCCGCCGCGGCAGCGGCGCCGCAAGCAATTCAACGTCAGGCGGCATGGCCGCCAAAGGCGCGCCAAGGCGGCGGCGCCAGCGGAGCGCCGAGCCCATGACCCCTCCGCGGGCGAAGTGCATCAGGGCGATAAACAGCGCCGCGAAGACGACCGACTCAATCTGCCCGGCACGCTGTGTGAACAAAGGCAGCACATCTTGAATACCGTTTTTGAGCGCCAGCACCACTCCCGATCCGGCCAGGGCGCCGATCAAATGGCCGACGCCGCCGGCCACGGCCATCAGCAGATATTCGATACTGGCTCGCATGTCAAACGGTGCCGGGCTGACGAAGCGGTTCATGTGCGCATACAGCCAGCCCGCCAGACCGGCCAGCAGTGCGGCGATGATGAACAGCGTTAACCGTACGCGCAAGGCATCGGCGCCCACGCTGGCCAGCAAAACCGAGCCTCCTCGCAGACTGCGTATCGCTCGTCCGGGACGCGAACGCAACAAGTTGTAGCAAAACAGCAGCGCCAAACCGACCAGCACCCAGATCAGGTAATACATGGCGCGCGGATCAGCCAGCGACCAGGCGCCCACATGTAGCGGTGGAATGTTCGACAGCCCGGTATGTCGTCCCAACTCCTCCACGTTGCCGAACAAGATCGCAATCGACAATCCCCAGGCGATGGTCGACAGCGGCAAGAAATGCCCGCCCAGATGCAGCGTCAACATGCCGATTGCCAGCGCCGAGACTCCGGTCAGCAGCAACGCGAACAGCAGGCCCAGCCACGGCGACAGCCCCTGCGTGGTCGTAAGCCAGGCGCTGGCATAAGCGGCGATACCGACAAAGGCGGCCTGCCCGAACGAAGTCGCGCCACCCACGCCGGTCAGCAACACCAGCCCCATCGCCACCAGCGCGCCAATGCCAATGTCGTTGAGCAGCGAAACCACGAAACTGCCCGCCAGCCATGGCGCCAGTGCCAGAAGCGTCACAGCGGCGCCGAGGATCGGCAGATGTAAGCGTCTCATTGCTCGACCTCTTCCTGATCCTCCTCGGCATGTGTGCTCAGAAAAGAGCGCAGCATCAGCGCCGGAATCAGCAAGCTGAACACAATCGCGTCTTTGAGAACACCGTGCCAGAACGAAGCAAAACTCTCCACCATGCCAACCGCCAGCGCGCCGAGCGCGGTCATTGGATAACTCACCAAGCCGCCGATGATCGCCGCCACGAAAGCCTTCAGGCCGATGATGAAACCCGAGTCGTAGTACATGGTGGTCACCGGCGCGATCAGCACGCCGATCAACCCAGCCAGCAGCGAGGCGCAGCCGTAAGCCAGCAACGCGGTACGTGCCGGGCGGATGCCTACCAGACGCGCGCCCACCCGGTTGACCGCGGTGGCACGCAGCGCCTTACCCGCCACCGTGCGCTCGAACGCCAGGAAAAACAAGCCACTGAGCGCAATGGCCGCAGCCACCATCAACGCCGCCTGCCCGCTTACCATGAAACCTTCGCCCAGCGAAAACGCCCCCTCCACCAGCGCGCCGGTGCGCACCCCCTCCGGGCCGAAAAACAAAAGCCCCAACCCAGAAAGCAGAAAATGCAGCGCCAGCGAAACGATCAGCAGCGTCAGCACCGAAGCATCGGCAATCGGCTGAAACACCACGCGCGCCAGCAGCGGCGCAACCGGCACTACCAGCAACACCGCCGCCGCGATACGCAACGCCATCGGCACATCCGCACGCGCCACCAGCCAGGCCAGCAGGCAAGGCAGCAGTGGCAGCGCACCCCACAGCACAACGGCCCTTGGGATGCGACGCCCCTCGCCACGCCGCAACAAGCTACCCATTTCGGTCAACAACGCCAGCGCCGTCAGCGCCACCACCAAGCCGATAGTGGCGGGCAGTCGGCCAGTCTCGAAGGCAGCCAGGGAAAGCGCCGCAAAGGCGGCGATATCGCCGAACGGTATGAACACCACGCGAGTGACCGAAAAAATCAGCACCAGCCCAAGCCCGGCCAACAGATAAATAGAGCCGTTGGCTAGACCATCGGCAATCAGGATCGAGGCCACATCCCAGGTCATGAACCCCTCCGGCGTGGCGAAATAAAGTCGTCATGCATGACGCACAACCGCGGGCATCGGAGCCGTCAGGGCGCCAACTTCCATTGGCCCTTTTCGAGCTGGACGATAACCCGCGCCCGCTCGTCAACCCCGTAGGGGCGAGTACCCGAGCGGAAGTTGTAAACGCCATGCGTGCCGACCAGGTCCTTGGTATCGATGATCGCATCGCGCAGCACCGTGCGAAACTGTGGCGTACCCGGTTCAGCCTTGGTCAGAGCGCGTTGCGCCGCGTCGGCGAAGATCAACCAGGCATCGAAGGCGTAGCCGGAAAAAGTGTCGGTGGGCAGTGCGCCGTTAAGCTTTTGGTAGGCAGCGCGAAAATCCAGCGCCACCTTGCGGATCGGATTATCCGCAGGCAACTGTTCGGCGACCACCGCCGGACCGGTGGACAACAGCAAACCCTCGACCGCGTTGCCGCCCACCCGGATGAAATCGGGACTGACCAACGCCGTTGTGCCATAGATTTGCCCTTTATAGCCGCGCTCGGCCAGCGCCAGATAAGGCAATGCGCCGGGTGTTCCCGCCGTGCCGGTAATCACGGCATCAGGCCGCAAGGCAACGATCTTGAGCGCCTGCCCGGTAACCGAAGCGTCGGTGCGCGCGTAGCGTTCGTTGGCCACCACCTTGATACCCGCGGCGTCGGCGCTTTTTTGCAATGAGCTATACACCAAATCGCCCCAAGCGTCGGAAAAGCCGATGTAGCCCACCGTCTTCACGCCAGACTTCTGCATACGCTCGACCAAGGCGCTAGTCATCAGCGGCGCCGGCTGCGGTATCGTGACCATCCAGGCGCCCTCGTCGCCCGGCAGGTTGGCGTTGGTGAACGAGACAAACGGCGTTTGCCCCTCGCGCGCCACGGCAGCAATGGCCAGCGCGCCGGGTGAACCGCCGGTACCCATCAGCACATCAACTTTATCTTCGTCAATCAGCTTACGTGCGTTGCGCGCGGCGGTCGAAGGGTTGGAAGCATCGTCAAGCCAAACCAGTTGCACCTTGCGGCCACTGATTTCGCCCTTATAAGTAACCCCAGTCTCAATTCCCTTTTGATAGGGGATGCCGGCCGACGATACCGGCCCCGACAGCGAGGTGATGACGCCAACCTTCAAGTCGTTGGCGAAGGCGCTGGCGGCCAGCACACCAAAGGCGATGCCAGCCGCGACGCGAAAACGGTTCAAAACTTTCATAGCGCTTGTTGTCTCCTTGTGTAATTGGAAAATCGAAAAACACCGAATACGGCAACCGGCCCAAACGCGGAACATTGGAGGCGACGGTAAATTTATTTACTACTAAACTAATTCTACTGGCCGGCTTGATAAACGGCAAGCGTGCGGCCTACGGGATTACCCCTGTCCGAGCGCTCGCCCAATTGGATTGCGGCATGGAATGCCGCGTCGTCATTCTTGCCGCCGGTAAAATTCATCATGTCCATCAGGGGGCTGCGGGGCTGCCTTAAACCACCCTCTTCGTGCTCCCGTATTTCCACGCAGACTGCGGCATGTGGTCCTTTCGGCCTACTCGATAGTCATGAAACGAGTGCAAACTCCCTGATCCATCGTGACCCCACACATCCACTTTTTTGACGGCGGCAACGCGCTTAGCGACTTTCGCGCGCGCCAATTGCTACCTCGGTTGCAAGCCATTGAACCCGCCGTGCGGACGCTGACCGCGCGTCATGTGCACCTGGCGGGATTCGACGCGCCGCCGGATACCGACACGTTGGCGCGGTTGGCGGCATTGCTGATCTACGGCGAACCGTACCAGAAAGCGGACGGCGAGTTGATCGTCGTCACTCCGCGCCTGGGCACGGTATCGCCGTGGGCCAGCAAAGCAACCGACATCGCGCGCAATTGCGGGATTGCGCTACGCCGGATCGAGCGCATGGTTGAATATCGCATCGGAGTCAAAAACGGCACGGCGCTGACCGCCGCCACGCGCGACGGTTTGGCGGCGCTGCTGCACGACCGCATGACCGAAAGCGTGCTGGACTCGCGCCAGGCGGCCGGCGCGCTATTCACCGCCCTGCGCCCCGAGCCACTGGCGCAAGTCGATGTACTGGGCGGCGGCCAGGCGGCGCTGGAACGTGCCAACGTGCAATGGGGGCTGGCACTGGCGCCGGACGAAATCAGTTACCTGCTGGACGCCTTCACCCGGCTGGGCCGCAACCCAACCGATGTCGAACTGATGATGTTCGCCCAAGCCAACAGCGAACACTGTCGACACAAAATTTTCAACGCTGGTTTCACTATCGACGGCGTGCGACAAGACATGAGCTTGTTCGCCATGATTCGCCACACCCACGCCGCCAGTCCTCAGCATACGGTCATCGCCTACAGCGACAACGCGGCGGCAATGGAAGGCGGCCAGGTACAGGACTTCGTGCCCCGGTCGATCTTTGGTCCTGAATCAGGCGCGGGCAGCTATCAGGCCACGAATGAACGGCGGCACGTACTCATGAAAGTGGAAACCCACAACCACCCGACCGCGATCAGCCCATTTGCTGGCGCCAGCACCGGCGCCGGCGGCGAAATCCGCGACGAAGGCGCGACCGGGCGCGGCGCGCGCCCCAAGGCGGGGCTGACGGGTTTTACCGTCAGCAAACTGTGGGACAGCCCGCACGGGCGGCCCGGCCACATCGCCAGCGCACTGCAGATCATGACCGAAGGACCGTTGGGCGGCGCGGCATTCAACAACGAATTTGGCCGTCCCAACCTGCTTGGCTATTTCCGCGAATACGAACTCGCCGTGGGCGAAGGCGACAGCGCGCTGCTGCGTGGCTACCACAAGCCAATCATGATCGCTGGCGGCTTAGGCAGCATTGACGCGCGGCTGACCGGCAAGATGGCTTTTGCGCCCGGCAGCCTGCTCATTCAATTGGGCGGGCCAGGCATGCGCATCGGCATGGGCGGCGGTGCGGCCTCATCGCTGGCCAGCGGGACAAACGCAGCGCAACTGGACTTCGACTCAGTGCAACGCGGCAACCCCGAAATGCAACGTCGCGCGCAGGAAGTCATCACCCAGTGCCAATCCCTGGGGCCGGATAACCCGATTCTGGCGATCCACGACGTCGGCGCAGGCGGGCTATCCAACGCCTTTCCCGAACTGACGCACGACGCCGGACGCGGCGCGCGCTTCGACCTACGCGCAGTACCACTAGAAGAATCGGGTCTGGCGCCGAAAGAAATCTGGTGCAACGAAAGCCAGGAACGCTACGTACTGGCCATCGCGCCCGAATCGCTGCAACAATTTGAGCAACTGTGCGCGCGCGAGCGCTGCCCGTTCGCCGTGGTAGGCGTGGCGACGGGGGAAAAGCAGCTTTTTGTCGGCGATGTGGATTTGCCCCTTCCCTCAGCGGGGGAAGGAGTAACAGCCCCCAGCGAAAGAGGGAGCCATGCCGTCGACATGCCCATGGACGTACTGCTCGGCAAGCCCCCCAAAATGCACCGCGACGTGCGCACCGTGCAGCGCCGCTTCAAGCCGCTCAATCTATATGGTCTCAACCTGCAAGACGCCGTCGTCAAGGTATTAAGCCACCCCACGGTGGCCAGCAAGCGATTTCTCATCACCATCGGCGACCGCACCGTCGGCGGCCTAACGTACCGCGATCAGATGATCGGCCCGTGGCAGATACCGGTGGCCGACTGCGCCGTCACGCTGGCCGACTACGCCGGTTTTGCCGGCGAGGCCATGAGTATGGGCGAGCGCACGCCGCTAGCAGCGCTAGACGCCCCGGCCTCGGGCCGCATGGCGGTGGCCGAGGCCATCACCAACCTATTGGCCGCGCCGATCGATCTGGCGCGCGTCAAACTCAGCGCCAACTGGATGGCCGCCTGCGGCGAGCCGGGCGAGGACGCCGATCTATACGCCGCCGTCAAAGCCGTGGCGCTGGAACTATGTCCCGCGCTCGGCGTAGCCATTCCGGTCGGTAAAGACAGCTTGTCGATGCGCACCCAGTGGCAAGACAGTGCAGGCAGTGCGTGCAAAGTAGTGTCGCCAGTCAGTCTGATCGTCAGCGCTTTTTCTCGCATCGACGACGTGCGCGCCAGTCTGACGCCGCAGTTGCAGGCCACGGGTGACGCCACCCTGATCCTGATCGATTTGGGCCAGGCTCGCCACCGTATGGCCGGCAGCGTGCTGGCGCAGGCATTAGGCCAGACCGGCTGCCCGCAAAAAGATGGCGTGCCCGACCTGAGCGATCCGCAAGACCTGAAAAACCTCGTCGCCGCCATCAGTCAATTACGCGCCGAAGGCAGGCTGCTGGCCTACCACGACCGCAGCGACGGTGGCCTGCTGGCCTGCGTGGCCGAGATGGCGTTTGCTGGCCAGGTTGGTGTGACGCTCAACGTCGACCTGCTGGTGACCGAAGGAGATGGCATCAGCGACAGCCGCATGGAAGTCGGCGACGCCAAGAACTGGGCGCAACAAATCAGCGCCCGGCGCGAAAAACTCACCCTGTGTGCCCTGTTCGCCGAAGAACTGGGCGTGGTGTTGCAAGTACACAGCGCCGAGCGCGACGCCGTTATGCAAGTCTTGCGCATGCACGGTTTGAGTAAATTCAGCCACGTCATCGGCAAAACACGACCGGCCGACTCAGCCATTGATACAGGCAAAGGGCAGCTTTCGATCTGGCGCGATGCAAAAGAAATCTTCAACGCCAGCCTGCATGAGCTGATGCAGGTGTGGGACAGCGTCAGTTGGAAAATCGCCCGCGAGCGCGATCACCCCGACTGCGCCGACGCCGAGCACGCCGCCGCCGGAATGCCCGGCGATCCTGGCCTGCACGTGCATTTACCCGAAGCCGCGCAACGGCTACTGGCCGCGGCGCCTACCATCGGCGGCGCCAAGCCAAAGGTTGCCATTTTGCGCGAGCAGGGCGTCAACTCGCACGTCGAAATGGCCTACGCCTTCACGGCAGCCGGCTTCGAGGCATTCGACGTACACATGACCGACTTGCAGACCGGACGCGCAAATTTGGCCGGCTACACCGGCTTGATCGCCTGCGGTGGCTTCAGCTACGGCGACACGTTGGGCGCGGGCATCGGCTGGGCGCGCTCCATCGTCTTTAATACCCGGCTGGCCGATCAGTTCAAGGCGTTTTTTAATCGTCCTGATACTTTTGGTCTCGGCGTATGCAATGGCTGTCAGATGTTTGCCGAGTTGGCCGACATCATTCCTGGCGCCCGGCATTGGCCGCGCTTTACCGCCAACCGCAGCCAGCGCTACGAAGCGCGCCTATCGCAAGTTGAAGTGCTGCCTTCCCCCAGCCTTTTCTTCGACGGTATGGCCGGCAGCCGCTTGCCGATTGCGGTTGCTCATGGCGAAGGCTTTGCCGACTTCAGCAAACGCGGCGACGCAGCCCAAGTCATCGCCGCCATGCGCTATGTTGACCACCACGGCCAACCCACCGAACGCTATCCCTACAACCCCAACGGAAGTCCCGATGGCCTGACGGCAGTCACCACTGCCGACGGGCGTTTTACAGCCATGATGCCGCACCCCGAGCGCGTGTTTCGCAACATCCAATTCAGTTGGATACCCCTGCCCAAGAGCGAATGCAGTCCATGGATGCAAATCTGGCGCAATGCGCGCAAGTGGGTGGGGTAGGGGTTCAAAAAGACGCCGACACAATACGCCGCACGCCCACCTCGGACATTTCCCGCCAGGCCTTGGCAAGCGATCCATTCCGGTCGATGGCGCGGCAGGCGTCGTCGATCACCGTGACCTTGAAGCCAGCCGCGCGCGCGTCCAGCGCGCTCCAGGCCACGCAGTAATCGGTCGCCAGACCGCACAGATACAGGCTGTCTATGCTGCGCGCCCGCAGATACGCCGCCAAGCCGGTGCTAGTCTGGCGATCAGCTTCGACGAAGGCGGAATAGCTGTCCACGTCGCGGTGAAAACCTTTGCGAATCACCAGTTGCGCTTGCGGCACGTTCAGTCTGTCGTGCAGCGCCGCGTCGCGCGTGCCCTGCACGCAGTGCGTTGGCCACAGCACCTGCGTGCCGTAGGGCAATGCGATGGTGTCGAACGGCTGATGGCCCGGATGGTTGGCTGCAAACGAAACGTGGTTGGCCGGATGCCAGTCCTGCGTCAGCACGGCATTGACGAAACGCGGCGCGACGCGGTTGATGACCGGTACGATGGCATCAGCCCCCGCCACCGGCAAGCCGCCGCCAGGCATGAAGCCGTATTGCGCGTCAATGATGAGCAAGGCGGATTGATCGTTCATGTTATCTCTGAAACTCGCATTCTTGCCGGAGTCCGATGGCGTGGAAGAAGAGCCTTGGATGTTAAGGCAGCGTCGAGCGCACGTCTGTGCGGATGGAATGCGGCTCAAAGCGACGCCTCTTTGCACGCCAAGACGAAGTTTGAGCATGACGCGTTGCGGGCGGCGAGTGCATGAGCGCCATCAGCCACTGAAGCAACGTCGGCTCGCTTTTTCGCCGGTTGCTTTTGAATTTGCCCAAACATCCAAAATCATGCTAGAATTCAAGGCTTCGTTGATTCTTCATGGTGGGTGTCGGTCGTTCGAGGCCGGCCCTCTGTAGAAGACACAAGGGAGCCAGGGGGCCGGTCAGTGATTGACAGGTTGCTAAAAACCCTAGTGGTTGACAGGTTTTTCGAAATCATGTCATAATTCAAGGCTCGGTTGATCGCAGCCGAGTTCAGCGCTGAACCGTATGGTCAGCGTTGGTTCATTAACAACATACAGCCGATAAGCGTGGGCGTTTGATGGCAATTGCCAGGTTCTTTTTCAGAACCATCAAATGCTCATGCAAACAGAAGTGAAGTTCACTTCAATTCCGTTTAAATGAGTCAACTCGCAAGAGTATAAATTTCAAGATCGAACTGTAGAGTTTGATCCTGGCTCAGATT
>JAITMV010000205.1 GCA_031277295.1 Burkholderiaceae bacterium
TAGAGTGGAAAATCTTGGATTTTACATTTTGCGACAGATTCACACATTTCCTTTCACTTTTGCATTCTTAAGAGCGGAGTTTTTGATTTTGTCTGACGCTGTCAGACACGCCGCGCGCAAGGCTTTCGGAAGCGGTAGCACGCAGGCGGCATGGACGGTTCGCGAACGTCCAACGCTTGAACCTCGAAACCGCAGCCCGCCGCTTGTTATCTTCAGGAAACTCGCATGAATGTTGGCTTTCGTAGCTTCGATGACCGTCACCTTTTAGGTGAGCGCGCTACGCACCCGATCAGGCCGTCAAAACTTGGGGCTTCTGGCGCGCTGGCCGTGTTGCTCGTCCTTGCAGGCATTAGCCTGCGGCGTCCTCGCCCTTGCAGGGCGCGCGTCGGCCAGAGTCCGACGCCGCTCATGCCGTCCAAACGTGCGCAGGCACGTTTGGAGCCGCGGCATCCGCCCTTGCCAGCCCACCCGATGACGACTAAGCTCAGACGCGTCCAACTACGGTTTCCAGGTTGAACGCAGTCTCAGTCTATTGGGATGTGCGCAATTCTTAAAGCTCCCTCCCCCTCTGGGTAGGGGTGGGGGCCGCGGCCTTGAAAGCACGAGCGGCACATGTCTGATACGCCGTCAGCAAGGGTAGAGCGGGCTTTACCCCGCCATTGCGCCGCTTCACGAAACCGGGGGATGGGATGCGGCCATTCCATTGCGCAAGCCTTGAGCAACGGCTTTCGTTTTCGCTTGCTGAGTCATAACTCATTGATTTATAATATATTTTCTAGATGTGTGCAATCGGATGGCTTAAGTGACCAGTATTAGGGTGAACCCAGCCCTACGCTTGCTGCTCTACGCTTGCTGCAACGCATTGTTAGGCGCAGGGCCGAACCAAGTGGGTAGTGTCAAAATTCGCAACAGTTGCGGAAGTTTTGATGTAGATGTACAATAAAGCGTACATGAAATCATAGTAGGAATTTTTCGCTATGGATGCCATCACCTACACCACAGCCAGAGCTAACCTTGCGAGCACGATGAGCCGAGTTTGTCAAGATCATGAGGCGCTGATTATTACGCGGAATGGGCAACAGTCTGTGGTCATGTTGTCGCTGGACGACTACAAAGCTCTTGAGGAGACAGCCTACTTGCTGCGCAGCCCGGAGAACGCCAGGCGTCTGCTCAGTGCCGTGGATGCACTGAACAAGGGTCAGGGCAAGGAGCGAAGGCTCTCGGAGTGAGGCTGATCTTTGCCGATGAAGCCTGGGACGATTACCAGCGCTGGCAGGCTCAGGATAAGCGCGTAGTCAAGCGCATCAACGAGCTAATTGAGGCCATAAAACGTGATCCCTTCTCGGGGATTGGCAAGCCCGAGCCGCTGAAACATGCGCTGACTGGCTTCTGGTCACGGCGCATTACAGAGGAACACCGGATGGTTTACAAGCTAGAGAATAAAGACGTGCTGCTCATTGCGCAGCTTCGCTACCATTATTGAGTTGGCCCTGCAAAATTCGCCCCAGTGTTCCATGACGCTGGCGTGGTTTACCTGCCAACTGGCACATGCGCTTACGGCCAGGGTGCAGCGTCGGGATAAATCCTGATCTACGCTTGGCCTTCCCCAAAGAGGCTGTCGCAAAAGGAGCAGGGCGGCCACAAGAGCCGCCCCTACGCCGATCCTCTGTCAGCAAGGGTAGGGCGGGCTTCACCCCGCCATTGCGCCGCTTCAGTGAGTGACGGGGGTGGGGAGGGCGAAAGATTTGTTGCCCCCCTGCGTGAATGAATCCGCCGACTCAGTACCGCGACGGTGAGCACGAAGAGCGGTTCATCACGCCACGCTTTTGGGCGCCAGTGCAATCACTGCGATGGCGCAGATGGCAAGCATGATCGCGCCGCGATTGATCCATGACAACCGTTCGCCGAACCCGATGGCGCCGGTCAGTGCGGCCAACACCACCACGCCGATGTTCATGCTGGCAAACACTACCGCCGGCTGGTCTGGCAGCGCGCGATGGGCGGATACGTAAAAAACGATGTTGCCGAAGTTGATTACGCCCAGCAGCAGGCCGGCGGCCAGGTTGCGCAGGGTCAACGACGCCGTGCCGCGCCGCACGCGCACAAGCTGCCATGCCGTCATGCCAATGAACGCAAGCACGAAGCTGGCTTGCAGCGAGGCCGCAAACGGCGTTCCCGCCGCGGCGATCTGCTTGAGCATGACGTCCACCGCGGCAAAACCGATCCAGACCGTGAGCAGCACCGGCAGCGCGCCGCCGCCTTCTTGCGCCGGTTGGCGCTCCGGGCGCGACAGAATGCCGAGCACCGCGAGCAAACCGAGCGCCAGCCCGCACAGCTTCATTGCGCCCGCCCGTTCGCCGAACAAGAAGAAAGCCGCCAGCAGCGACAGCAGTAGCGATAGACGCTGCGCGATGTCGGTGCGCACGATGCCGGCACGCCGCACGCAAGCGGCCAGCACCAGAAACAACGACGGCAGCACCACGGCCAGCCCCAACCACGCGAACCACGGCGCGTCCGGTTGCACCAGGCTGCCCAGCGGCGGCCGCAAGATCAACGCACAGAGCGCTGAAGCCGCCAGGTAGTTCCAGGTGATCGCCTGGGATACGTCGACGTTGAAGCGCCGCGCGATTTTGAGCAGCACGGAAACCAGTACGCTGCACACAGCGCTGAGCAAAACAAAATACATGGG
>JAITMV010000277.1 GCA_031277295.1 Burkholderiaceae bacterium
GGACAACGCGCGCGCCACGCCGAGTTGCAATGGTTGACCGGGCGCGGCGGCAGGCAGCGCGGCGGCCTTGGCGGTGTTCAATTGAGGCAGGATGATCGTGTGCGGCGGCACGCGGTCACTGGCAGCTTGCAGCAGGGCGCGGATATGCGTCGGGCGGGTATCGGCAGCGCCAGTGACTTTGCGCATGTCCAACTGTCGCGTGGATGGGGTGGCGTCGCGCTTGCAAATCGCGCCGTCGCCACCATCACCGTTGTCGTCGCCATCACTTCCGCCGCCACAGGCCGCCAGCGCGGACGCCAGTCCGGCAACCGCCAGCCAGCGCAGCGGCAGGCGCGAATGGCGCGTTGAAAAATCAAGGCTGAAAAAACGCATGACGATCGCTCCCTTGCAAATGTGACAAGTAACAAAAAACCGGCTGTGGCCGGAAACGGAATGCCGCTATTTTGACAGCGCTTTCAGCGCCGCCTTGATACCATCTGTTACGTTTATCCCGACGGGCAGCGCCTTCAGCGCCGCCGCCGCTTCGCGCTCGTTGTAGCCCAGCGCCAGCAGCGCCTGCGTGATGTCGTCTTGCGCCGGGCTGGTCGGCGTGGCGGCTGGTCCCGGATCGGGGCCGAGTTTGCCTTTCAGCTCCAGCAGCAGGCGTTCGGCGGTTTTTTTGCCGATGCCGGGCACCTTGATGAGGCGGCCCGGCGCTTGCGCGGCGATGGCCTGCGCCAGTTCGGCCACGCTCATGCCCGACAGCACCGCCAGCGCGGTGCGCGGGCCGACGCCGCTGATGCGGATCAACTGCCGGAACGCCGCGCGCTCGCCGGCGCTGGCAAAGCCGTACAGAATTTGCGCGTCTTCGCGCACGACGAAATGCGTCAGCAGGCTGACCGGCTCGCCGAGCGCGGGCAACTGGTAGAAGGTGCTCATGGGCACGTCCACCTCGTAGCCGACGCCGTGGCAGTCGATCAGAATCTGCGGCGGGGTTTTTTCGGCCAGGCGGCCAGCAAGGCGTCCGATCACGGGGGGAAAAACGAATGGGGCGCGCCCGCAAACGCCGGGCAACGTGAAAAGTGGAATACGGGGCGAGCCACGGTTATTTCATGCGTTTTCAGCGCGCGCCAGCAAATACCGCAGATGCGCCCGCACCTCAGGCCATTCGCCAGCCAGCAGGCTGTACATCACGGTGTCGCGCACGGTGCCGTCACGGCGCAGGTAATGGTGGCGGATGACGCCGTCTTTTTTGGCACCCAGACGCTCGACGGCGCGCTGGCTGGCCAGGTTGAAGTTGTCGGTGCGCCAGCCGACCACCTGGCAGCCGAGCGTGTCGAAGGCGTGCTGCATCAGCAGCAGCTTGCAGGTGGTGTTGACGTGCGTGCGCTGCGCGCGGCGGGCGTACCACGTGTAGCCGATTTCGACGCGTTTGACGGCAGGCACGATGTCGTGGTAGCTGGTGGTGCCGAGCACCGCGCCGGTGGCTTCTTCGATCACGGCGAAGGCAAAGCGGCTGCCTGCCTCGCGCATTTGCAGCGCGGCCTCGATGTAGGCGCGGGTGTCGTTGGGCGCGGGCACACCGGTGACGCGGATGTTCCACAACTCGCCATCGGCGGCGGCGGCGCGCAGGCCGGGTTCATGGTCCAGCGTCAGCGGCTCCAGCCGGACACCGTGCGCGGCCAAGACAACTGGTTGCACCAAACTCATATCAATTGCCCAAGGTGCCTGCGGCGCATGAAACGTAAAGAACCGCGCAAGGCTGCGGAGCAAGCCATACCAAGGCACCCGCGGAACTGGCTTTGCCAGGCCGCTGGGTGCGTCCCCCCTCAGGGGGGATGGCGCGCAAGCGCCTCAGGGGGGCGTGTTTCACTTCAGCGGTTGCGCTGATTCATGAACACCAGTTTCTCGAACAGCGTCACGTCCTGCTCGTTTTTCAGCAGCGCGCCGACCAGCGGGGGGACGCTGATTTTGCTGTCGGAGCTTTGCAGGGCGGCGAGCGGAATGTCCTCGGCCACCAGCAGTTTCAGCCAGTCGAGCAGTTCGCTGGTGGAGGGCTTTTTCTTCAGCCCCGGCAGGCCGCGCACGTCGAAGAACACTTTCATCGCCGCGCTGAGCAACTCTTTTTTCAGACCGGGGAAGTGCACGTCCACGATCTGCCGCATGGTCTCGGGCTCAGGGAACTTGATGTAGTGGAAAAAGCAGCGGCGCAAAAAAGCGTCGGGCAACTCTTTTTCGTTGTTGGAGGTGATGAACACCAGCGGGCGATGCTTGGCGCGGATGGTTTCGCGCGTTTCGTAGCAGTGAAACTCCATACGGTCGAGTTCGCGCAACAGGTCGTTGGGAAACTCGATGTCGGCCTTGTCGATTTCGTCGATCAGTAGCGCCAGCGGCTCATCCGCGGTGAACGCTTGCCACAGCACGCCACGCACGATGTAGTTGTGGATGTCCTTGACGCGGTCGTCACCCAACTGTGAATCGCGCAGGCGGCTGACGGCGTCGTATTCGTACAGCCCTTGCTGCGCCTTGGTGGTGGACTTGATGTGCCATTGCAGCAGCGGCAGGCCGAGCGCCTGCGCGACTTCTTCGGCCAGCATGGTCTTGCCGGTGCCCGGCTCGCCCTTGACCAGCAACGGGCGCTTGAGCGTGATGGACGCGTTGACCGCCAGCATCAGGTCTTGCGTGGCGACGTAGGTTTGGGAGCCTTGGAATTTCATGGGGAAATAAATCGGGAAAGGTGCGTCGATTGTGCGCGGAAATTCAAATGCCGGCTGTCCCGGATATTGACGGTGTTCCAAAAAGTATTGCTCATGGGCCGGATTCGACCGCCCAGGCCTGGCCAGCGCCTCGGCCGCTGGCAAGCGCGTGCAGCGCCTGAGGCAACGCCTCGCCCAACGCCGCCTTCAGGGTATGCGGGGGGTTGAAGACGAACATGCCGCTGGCGGTCAGCCCCCCGCCTTCGGGCGCGGCGCCGACGTGCAGCGTGGCGTTCAGCCAAGCGCGCTCGGTCTGCCGCGCCAATGTTTTCAGGCGGCGCGGCAGGGCGTGTGCCTCTGGGCGCGCGATGATGGGGTACCAGACCAGGTACACGCCGGTGGCGAAGCGCCGTAGTGCGTCCTGCACGGCGGCGGCGGCCTTGGCGTAGTCGCTCTTGATCTCGTAGCTGGGGTCAATCAGCGCCAGCGCCCGGCGCGATCCGCCTGCCGCCGCGGGTGGCGGTAGCAGGGCTTTCAATGCCTCGAAACCGTCTTGCCGCGCCATGCTGACTTGGCGGCCGGCCTGCAACTGCGCGATGTGGGCGGCCAGCGCCTGGGCGTCGGTCGGATGCAGCTCGAACAGTTTCAGCCGGTCGTGCACGGCGGCGCGCGCAGGTTCGGTCATCAGCGCGTGCATGATCAGCGGCGAGCCGGGGTACACGCGCCAGCGGCGGCCAGCGGACGACGCGCGGTTGAAATCCGCCACCACGGCCAGATAATCGGCCAGCGCATTGGCCAAGTGATCGGTGGCCTCCAGCGCTTGCAGCCGCGTGATGCCTTCCAGCGCTTCGCCGGAAGTCCGCGCCGCTTCGCCGTCCAGCCGGTAGATGCCCGCCCCCGCATGGGTGTCGATCAGCGTCAGCGGGCCGTCCTTGCGCATCAGGTGGCGCAACGTGGCGATCAGTGTGATGTGCTTGAGCGCGTCGGCGTGATTGCCGGCATGAAAGGCGTGGCGATAACTGAACATGGGCCGATGGTAGGGCAACGGCGGCCTGTCGGCGCATGACCTGGAATGCGCTGGAGCGTAACCGATGAGGTCATTTCGTTATGCGCCGCCAAACGCGGTCATTTTGTCATTTGGGAACCAGCGGGCGAAAAACGGTAGAATGCTAAGTTTTGCAGCGCACCCTAGGCCCCGCGGCAAAAATCATTAGGACTTACGCAAAAAAGGATGCATCGAAGGGCATTGTCCTGAAACAAACGCCTTTCTTGCTCCTGATTTGCGTCAGTCGTGATCATCTCCCCACCTAAGAGGCTCCCGCCGCAAGAGGAGCGCCGACCGTGGAAAAGGGCTTGACAAACCGTTTCTCCGAAGGAAAGACTCATGAAAACGTTCAGCGCCAAACCCGCTGACGTGACGCACGAGTGGTTTGTGATTGACGCCACCGACAAGGTGCTCGGCAGGGTCGCCAGCGAAGTGGCCCACCGTCTGCGCGGCAAGCACAAAGCCATTTATACGCCTCACGTCGATACCGGCGACTACATTGTGGTCGTCAACGCCGCCAAGCTCCGCGTCACTGGCGCCAAGGAGCTTGACAAGAAGTATTACCACCACACCGGCTTCCCCGGCGGCATTCGCGAAACCAATTTCCGCGACCTCCAGGCCCGGCACCCTGGCCGAGCGCTGGAAAAGGCCGTCAAGGGCATGTTGCCCAAGGGGCCTTTGGGCTACGCCATGATCAAGAAGCTGAAGGTCTACGGTGGCGCCGAGCACCCGCATACCGCCCAGCAGCCCCAGAC
>JAITMV010000032.1 GCA_031277295.1 Burkholderiaceae bacterium
CGGCCTGCACGATGTCGTCGGTGTACTGGCCGGCGCCAGTGAGAAAGCGCACATCTTCCTTGCGCCGCAAGGATTCGCCGATGTGCGGCAGCTTGGCAAAATCGTTCGCGCCCATGTCGCTTGTCTCCTCTTGTCTTGTTCAGCGGTTCAGGCCGAGACTTGCTGCGCCTGCTGCACCGCCTTCACGATATTCTGATAACCGGTACAGCGGCACAGGTTGCCGTCGAGCAATTCGCGAATTTCCGCCTCGCTCGCGTTCTTGTGATGCGCCAGCAGGTCGAGCGTGCTCATCACCATGCCCGGCGTGCAAAAACCGCATTGCAGCCCGTGACAGTCCTTGAACGCCGCCTGCACCGGGTGCAGCGTGCCATCGGCGGCGGCCACGCCCTCGATGGTGGTCACCTCCGCGCCTTGCATCTGCGCGGCCAGCACGTTGCACGACTTGATGGCGCGTCCATCGGCCAGCACCGTGCAGGCGCCGCACTGCGCCGTATCGCAGCCGACGTGCGTGCCCGTCAGCCGCAGGTGCTCGCGCAGCAGTTGCACCAGCAGCGTGTTTTCCGGCACGTCGGCGGCAACCGGTTTGCCGTTGACTTTGAGTTCGATTTTCATCGTGGGCTTCTCCTCAAGTTGTTCCGTAACGCGGGATAAGTATGGCATCGAAATTTTCACATTCTTGATTTTCCGGCAGACTCCGCCGCCCCGGAAAAACCCTTGCCTCGCCAACGGTCACAGCACAAGACAGCCAGAGTCCTCTGCTTTAGGGCCGGCCGGATGACATTGGCTTTGGGCGAAAATCTCCAGCCCGAATATTTCACCATAGCCGTGTTTTTGCGGCCCGTTTACGGGAGAAAGCCATCCCTCATGGTCAAATCCACTTTGTACCCGACAAAAACACTTGACATTCATCGCGTCCTGGCAACGGGTGCGCTGGACGTCGCCACGATCAAACATCCGGGCTCGCCATGACCACACCGCCGCCCATCCGCCACCCATACGAAGACCTGATGCGCCACGTCTATGAGCACGGCGCAACCAAGGCCGACCGCACCGGCACCGGCACGCGCAGCGTGTTTGGCCACCAGATGCGGTTTGATCTGGGCGAGGGCTTTCCGTTGGTCACAACCAAGAAGGTGCATCTCAAAAGCATCATTTACGAGTTGCTGTGGTTTCTGCGCGGCGACGGCAACGCGCGCTGGCTGCAAGAGCGCGGCGTGACGATCTGGGACGAGTGGGCCGCCCCGGACACCGGCGACCTGGGGCCGGTCTACGGCGTGCAGTGGCGCAGTTGGCCCATGCCCGGCGGCGGCCACATCGACCAGATCGCGCAGGTGGTGCAAACGCTCAAAACCAACCCCGACTCGCGCCGCATCATCGTCAGCGCCTGGAACGTGGCCGAGTTAAGCAAAATGGCACTATTGCCTTGCCACGCTTTCTTTCAGTTTTACGTTGCCGATGGCAAGCTGAGTTGCCAGCTTTACCAGCGTAGCGCCGACATCTTTCTGGGCGTACCGTTCAACATCGCCAGCTACGCGCTGCTTACGCACATGCTGGCCCAACAGTGCGATCTGGCGGTAGGCGAGTTCATCTGGACCGGCGGCGACTGCCACATCTACAGCAACCATTTCGATCAGGTCCGCGAACAACTCTCGCGCGCGCCCTACCCCTGGCCCACCCTGTCGATCCGCCGCCGCCCGCCGTCTATCTTTGACTATGCCTATGAAGATTTCGAGGTATTGAACTACCAGCACCATCCGGCCATCAAAGCGCCAGTGGCGGTGTAGAGCCAAGACCAATGAAATTAAGCATTTCCACGATGACAGTCACTGCCTCGCCGGTACCGCAAATAACGATATCCTCGATTTCAGGGGGCATCACTTACACACGTTCAACGGTGAAGTAGCCCG
Organism: Burkholderiaceae bacterium; assembly: GCA_031277295.1. GTDB lineage: Bacteria > Pseudomonadota > Gammaproteobacteria > Burkholderiales > Burkholderiaceae_C > Ottowia. The sequence goes on from JAITMV010000032.1 coordinate 1,908, forward strand.
TCTGGATGGGACGATGCGAATGGCACCAAAGTAATGGCGACGTACCGCTTTCGGCTGCCCCGCCCAGCTTTTGCCTTGGCGGCCGCCTTGCTGCTGCTTGGCTGCGTTGGCGGGAATCGGCAAGACGCCGTGCCGTTCGCGCCCGAAGCTGCTTCAGCCTGGGTCCACAAGCCGGGCTGGGCGACTGAAAAGTTTGCCGTCGCGGCAGCCAACCCGCTGGCCGCCGACGCCGGTTACCAGGTTCTAAAGGCCGGCGGTAGCGCGGTAGACGCCGCCGTGGCGGTGCAGATGGTGTTGACGCTGGTGGAGCCGCAATCCAGCGGCATCGGTGGAGGCGCGTTTTTGCTGCATGCGGCCGGCGCCAAGGTGACGGCCTGGGACGGACGCGAAACCGCGCCTGCCGACGTAGATGAAAAACTGTTTTTGAACGCCGATGGCCAGCCGATGGACTTTTACGACGCCGCCGTCGGCGGCCGCGCCGTCGGCGTGCCGGGCGTAGTGCGCATGCTGCAAGCGGCGCATCAAGTCCACGGCAGGCTGCCGTGGGCGCAACTGATCCAGCCCGCCATCCGATTGGCCGAGCGCGGCTTTAGCGTCAGCCCACGCCTGCACGCACTGCTGAAAAGTGAGCCGTACCTGAAACGAGACCCGGTGGCGGCGCGCTATTTCTACGATGCCGACGGCCTGCCGCGGCCCATCGGCCACATGCTGAAAAACCCCGAGCTGGCCAGAGTGCTGAAATACATTGCCCGGCGCGGCTCCGCCGCCCTGCACACCGGGCCGGTAGCACGGGCCATCGTCGCCAAAGTCACTGGCCATCGAAGCAACCCCGGCAAACTATCGCTAGTCGACTTGGCCAGCTACCAGCCCAAACGGCGCCAGCCGATTTGCCACGATTTGCGAGCGCCCGCGCCAGGCAAGACCTACCAAGTCTGCGGCTTTCCTCCACCGTCTTCCGGCGCCATCGCCGTCGGCCAGATTCTGGGCATCCTGGCGCAAACCCCGGCAGCGCAACTGCCGCTGAATGCCGACGGCCAGCCCAGCGCGGACTGGCTGTACCACTACGCCGAGGCATCGCGTCTGGCCTTTGCCGACCGCGCCTTGTACGTGGCCGACCCGGATTTCGTATCACCGCCAACCGGCGGCTGGACGAGCCTGCTAACCCCCGGCTATCTGGCCGAACGTGCCCGGCTGATCGGCCCACAACCGCTGAAAATCGCCCCACCCGGCCATCCCGGCGCGCTCCAAATCGGCCTCGCGCCGATGCCCGCTCAGCCCGAACACGGCACCAGCCACATCAGCATCGTCGACAGCCACGGCAACGCACTGGCGATGACCACCAGCATCGAAAATCAATTCGGCGCGCGCCAGATGGTGGAGGGCTTTTTGCTCAACAACCAATTGACCGATTTCAGCTTCGTGCCCGCCGACGCCCAGGGCCGCCCTGTCGCCAACCGCGTGCAACCAGGCAAGCGCCCTCGTTCGTCAATGGCGCCAACGCTGGTATTCGAGCAAAACCCCGACGGCACGCGTGGCCCGTTGGTGATGAGCACCGGGAGTTCGGGCGGCGCACTCATCATCCACTACACCGCTAAAACACTGCACGGCGTACTGAACTGGGGCCTGACGCCGCAGCAGGCGATTGATATCCCCAATTTCGGCGTGCTAACCAGCCCGATTTTGCTGGAAGCCAAAAAATTTCCGTCCGTTACCGTTGAACAGTTGCGCGCACACGGCTCGGCGGTACGCGAAATTCCCATGACCAGCGGTCTGCAAGCGCTGACGCGAATACGAGCGAACGGCAAAACGCAATGGCTAGGCGGTGCTGACCCGCGCCGCGAGGGAGTCGTGATGGGACGCTGAGAGAAGGTGAGAGTAAAGGGAAAAGGCAATGCTCCACCCCGTCCATGCAGCCCTTGCGCGCACTCCCAGAAATTGATGCCGTTCCGATCAAACCCAGAGAGTTTTTGCCGCCCACGACGACCTCGAAGCGCCGGTGTTCATACAGGCCAGAGAGATTTTTCAGGGCCGGCCAAAGATGCGCTCATCCGCCGAGGCAAAAGCGAGGCGTTCACACGTCAATGGCCGTCGCCGCGCCGGTACGCTGGCGCAACTCGAACTTCTGAATCTTGCCGGTACTGGTCTTGGGCAGCTCGCCAAAAACGATGGCGCGCGGCACCTTGTAGCCGGCCAAGTGCTGTTTACAGTGAGCCACGATGTCGGCGACGCTCACCTGGGTACCGGGCCTAAGTTCAAGAAAAGCGCAGGGCATCTCACCCCATTTCGGGTCCGGTTTGGCAACAACGGCGGCCGCCAGAACGGCAGGGTGGCGATAGAGCACGTCTTCAACCTCGATGGACGAGATATTTTCACCGCCGGAGATGATGATGTCCTTGCTGCGATCCTTGATCTTGATGTAGCCGTCGGGGTATTGCACCGCCAAATCACCTGAATGGAACCAGCCGCCGGCAAAAGCCTCTTCGGTAGCCCGCGGGTTTTTCAAATAGCCCTTCATGGCGATGTTGCCGCGGAACATGATCTCTCCCATCGTCTCGCCGTCCATCGGCACGGGCTGCATGGTCAGCGGGTCAATCACGCGAGCATCGCGCTGCAAGTGGTAGCGCACGCCTTGGCGGGCGTTCAGGCGTGAGCGCGTACCGATGTCGAGCGCCTCCCAACTGCTCTGCTTGGCGCACACGGTGGCGGGACCGTAAACCTCGGTCAAACCGTAGACGTGGGTCAGATCGAAGCCCATATGCTCCATGCCCTCGATCATCGACGCCGGCGGCGCGGCCCCGGCGACCATGCACTTGACGCCGCGCGGCACGCCCGACTTCAGCGCCTCGGGCGCATTGACCAGCAGCCCATGCACAATCGGCGCGCCGCAGTAATGCGTAACGCCGTGCTCTCGAATAGCGTCAAAAATGGCCCTTGCTTCCACACGCCGCAAACATACGTTGACGCCCGCGCGCAACGCTACCGTCCACGGAAAACACCAGCCGTTGCAATGGAACATGGGCAAGGTCCACAGATACACCGCATGCTTGGGCATATCCCACTCCAGCACGTTACTGATGGCGTTGATCGCCGCGCCGCGGTGGTGGTAGACCACGCCCTTCGGGTCGCCGGTAGTACCCGAGGTGTAATTGAGCGCGATGGCGTCCCACTCGTCGGTCGGCCAAACCCAGCCGAAGTGCGCGTCGCCTTGGGCCAAAAACGATTCATAGGTAACGCTGCCAATCGGCTCCGAATCGCCGTGGAGCGCGTCTTGCACATCAATCACCAGCAGCGGCGCTGGCGAAGCGCGCAGCGCCAGCGCTTTCCTGACCACGGTGGCACATTCGGGATCAACAATGATCGCCTTAGCCTCGCCGTGATCAAGCATGAAAGCCACCGCCTCCGGATCGAGCCGGGTGTTGAGCGTGTTGAGCACCGCGCCGGCCATCGGCACACCGAAGTGCGCCTCAACCATCGGTGGAGTGTTGGGCAGCATCGTGGCAACGGTATCGTTCTTTCCGATACCATGTTTATGCAGACTACTGGCCAGTTGGCGACAGCGCAAGTAGGTCTGGCCCCAGTTCTGGCGCAACTCGCCATACACGATAGCCAGCCGCTCAGGATATACCTCCGCCGTGCGCTGGATAAAAGCCAACGGCGTTTGCGGTGCAAAATTTGCCGCTGCACGCGGCAAGTCGGCGTCAAAGATACTAGTGGTCATAGACGAATATCCCCCGAAACAATATTTTGGATGGTACGAAACAAAAGTGGGTGTTTTTCAGAAAATTGCAATAGCCAATGACACACGGATCATGGTCGACACCGTTACGGGAAAATGTCACAATTCAGCCTTTTTCTGAAGACAGCGAATCCACTTGGTCGCCGCGACCAAGCGAAATACCGACCCACCCCAGTATTTTCCCCGTAAGCAACTTACACACGAAACCACCCCTTTGCACCCACAGCGACGCAACCCCGCGCCAAGCGTAGACAGCCCAGCGGGACTGTTCATGCCCGCCCCCGGCCTCGCGATACCCTCCGGTATCGCCACGGCTTGCACGCTACTGTGAGCGCTAACGCATTGATTTCATTTTGTGCAACTATCCATGGGACAGGACAGCGACAAATCCTCCAGTGTCAATCCAGTGTCAAACTTAACAAGAAGCTGGAACTGCGTCAGCATTCTCCTCCGATACTTTCTTGAAGACCGTGCCCCGAAAACAGCCACGCGAGCTGAGGCCAACGGCACACATAGTCAATATACTTGTTTTTTCGCCGGGCGAGGCCTTTGACCTCATCGGTTGGCCCGGATATTTCATCGTGGTCGTGTTTTTTTCCGGTTCGCGCAAAGGAAAAACTCATCGCCGATGGAAAGCTCAATCCGTGCTGCGCAAAAACACCCGATGCCCATCGCATCCGGGCGCCGAGCGCCTGGGCACGCAGCCTGCCTTGCAGGGGCGCGGATACCCGCCGCACCACGCCGCATACCCGTGGCTCACGCTGCCGGGCGCGCTGGACGCCACCATGATGAAACATTCCATCGGGCGTTTGCGCACACACCGACAAACACATCAAGGCATCAACCATGAGCGAAGCCGCTGTCAAGTCCTCACCCGTGCGGGGCAGACCCTTGAGCATGACGTAATCGGCTGCGCATGAAAACCGCATGGCGCCGAAGATAGAACCGCTGAGCATTAATAGCACAAGCTGTACCACGTCTTAGATAGTGTTTGCACTAACTTCATTTTATACCGAATTGGACGGTTCGGCGTCTTGGTCACCGGCTCCATGATGACCCATGTCAACAAAGTCTTCCGATGCGGGATATTTCGCCGCGGTAACGGCCGCCGCTGGGATGCGGCGGGCGCCCAGTGCTTCTGCCAGGTACAAAATGGACTTCGGTCACGATGGAATTTCCACACCGGATGCCATCGGGCCGATAGACAGGACTTTGTACGAACCTCAAGCAATGAGTCTTATGAAATGATCAAGATCGCCACCTGGAACGTCAACTCCCTCACCGTCCGTCTGCCGCACGTGCTCGAATGGTTAGCCTCCAATCCGGTTGACGTGCTGGCATTGCAGGAACTGAAGCTGAGCAACGACAAGTTTCCACACGACGCATTACGTGCAGCCGGTTACCAATCGGTCGTATTCGGCCAGAAAACCTACAACGGCGTCGCCCTGCTCGCACGCATAGCGATTGAGGACGTAGCACGCAACATCGCCGGCTTCAGCGACGACAACGCGCGTGTCATTTCCGGCACGGTGCAAAGCGTCGGCGGATCATTGCGCATCGTCAATGGTTACTTCGTCAACGGCCAGGCGCCCGGCACCGATAAGTTCGAATACAAGATGAGCTGGCTGCGCGGCCTGCGCGATTGGCTGCGCGAAGAACTGGCCACACACCCACGCCTGGTGCTATTGGGCGACTTCAACATCGCGCCCGAAGACCGCGACAGCTTCGACCCCGTCGGCCTGGCCGAAACCATTCACCACACCACGCCTGAGCGCGACCACTTCAAAGCGCTGCTTCGCCTGGGCCTGAGCGATGCCTTCCGCCTGTTCGAGCAGCCGGAACAAAGCTTTTCGTGGTGGGACTACCGGATGTTCAGTTACCAAAAGAATCGCGGCCTGCGCATCGACCACATTCTGGTCAGCGCGCCACTGGTGCCCCTGGTCAGCGCCTGCGTCATCGACCGCACCCCACGCAAATGGCCCAGACCCAGCGATCACGCGCCCATGACGCTGACACTAAAGCGCCCTGCGTAATGACGCATTACGCTGACTATTACTGAGCGCCGATGTGGTACCCTGATGCCATGCAATCTGCCATGGACAAGGCAGGCCGGGTCATTATCCCGGCCCCGATTCGTGCCCGCCTCGGATGGATGCCGGGTCCGGTGGACATCACCGTCGATGGCGCTGGCGTGCATATCGCCGCGATTGCCCCCAACAAACTGGCCAAGCGCGATGGCCGCGTCGTGATCGCCGCCGACGGACCACCGCTGAGCGCCGACGACATCCGGGATCTGCGGCTTGCCAACCAGCGCTGACTTGCTACTGGACACGAGCGCGGCAATCGCCCTCGTAACGCCAACCGTCGAACGGCACGCGGCAGTCATTGAGCGCACGCGCGGCGCCACGCTTGGCTTGACTGGGCACGCCGTGTTCGAGACCTATTCAGTGCTGACGCGCCTGCCCGGCGCGTTGCGCCTCAACGCCGCTGGCGCGCGGTCGGTCATTGCGGCCAATTTTCCCGCCAGCGTGTTCCTTACGCCGAAACAATCGGCCCATGCGCTGACGGCGCTGGCCGATGTCGGCATCGCTGGCGGTTCAGTCTACGATGGCTTGGTCGCGTTGGCGGCGGCTTACGCCAGCATTACGCTACTGTCCTGCGACAGGCGCGCCCTGCCGACCTACGCCATGCTGTCGGTGCGGGCCGAGATGTTGTGATCGCGCAGCCTAGCGCGACCGCATAAGTAACCACCTGGAAAGGCCCGAACGCTCATGTTCACCGGCATCATCACCACTGTCGGACGCATCGCCGAAGTACGCGATCTGGGCGTCGGCAGCACACACGGCAAGCAACTGACGCTGCAAACGTCCGCCGGCTACCTGGACGACGTGGGGCCAGGCGACAGCATCGCCATCAACGGCGCCTGCATGACCGTGACCGCGTTGGACGCGCCTGCTGGACGTTTTTTCGTTGACGTGTCAGCCGAATCGCTGGCGCGCACCGTCGGGCTGGACCGCGCCGGCCCGGTCAATCTGGAAAAAGCTCTGCGCGCTGGCGACCGGCTGGGCGGGCACGTCGTATCCGGCCATGTGGACGGCGTCGGCGCCGTCACGCGCCTGGAACCGGTGGGCGAAAGCTGGCTGCTGACCGTGCGCGCGCCGCACGAATTGAGCAAGTTTCTGACCTACAAAGGCTCAATCACCGTCAACGGCGTCAGCCTGACCGTCAACCAGGTGCAAGACAGCGCCAAAGGCTGTGAGTTCAGCATCAACCTGATTCCGCACACCATGCAGCACACGGCGCTGGGCACACTGACCGTGGGCGCGCAAGTTAACCTGGAAATCGACCAGATCGCGCGTTACGTGGAAAGAATACTCAGGATGTCCTGAAGGCGACCGGTACAAGCCGCAGACGCAATCAGCTTCTGCCGGTTGACCCGTAGCCCTGCGCCCCGCGCGACGAGGCAGCGAAGTCATCCACTAAATTGAAGCTGGCCTGCGCCACCGGCACGATGACCAGTTGCGCGATGCGCTCCATCGGCTCGATGATGAACGCCGTTTGGCTGCGGTTCCAGGCGCTGACCATCAACTCGCCCTGATAGTCGCTGTCGATCAACCCGACCAGATTGCCAAGCACGATGCCATGCTTGTGCCCCAGCCCCGAGCGCGGTAGGATCAGCGCCGCATAACCCGGATCGGCCAGATGCATCGCCATGCCGGTCGGCACCAGTTGCCACGCCCCAGGCGCCAGCGTCAAAGGCTCGCGCAGGCAAGCGCGCAAATCCAGCCCGGCGCTGCCTGGCGTGGCGTAGGCGGGCATCTGCGCGCGCAGGCGCTGATCCAGAATCTTGACATCAATCTTCATGCTTCGGCCCTCGGCAGCCGGCGCGCGATCTCGGCCACCAACTGGCGCGCCAGCGCACGTTTGCTGGCGCGCGGCAATTCAGTCACGCCTTGCGCATCGACCAGCAGCAGCGCGTTGTCGTTGCGCCCAAAGGTGGCTGGGCCAAGATTGGCGGCCAACAGCGGCACTCCCTTGCGAGCGCGCTTGGCCTGGGCGTTGGCGAGCAGGTCTTCGCTCTCGGCGGCAAAGCCAACGCAGTACAAATCACCTGACCGGGCGCGCGGCGAGCGGGCAATTTCGGCCAGGATGTCGGGGTTCTCGACAAAAGCCAGTGACGGCGGTTGGCCTGAGCCGTCTTTCTTGATCTTCTGCCCGGCGGCGTGCGCGGGCCGCCAATCGGCTACCGCTGCGGTGGCGATGAAAATGGTCGCCGTTTGCGCCTCGGCCATCGTGCTGGCGTGCATGTCGAGGGCCGAGCCGACGTCGACACGGAGCACCCCGCGCGGCGTCGGCAGCGTCACCGGCCCGGCAATCAGCGTCACATCCGCGCCCGCCTCGCGCGCCGCGCGGGCGATGGCAAAACCCATCTTGCCGCTAGATCGATTGGTAATGCCGCGCACCGGGTCGATGGCCTCGAAGGTCGGCCCCGCCGTCACCAATACGTGCTGGCCCAGCAGCGGCTTGGGCGACAGAAAGGCGATCAACTCCTCCAGCAGCTCGCCGGCTTCCAGCATCCGGCCATTGCCGGTTTCGCCGCAAGCCTGCTCGCCGTGGCCCACCGGCAGTACGTGCGCGCCATCGGCGGCGATCTGGCGCAGGTTGCGCTGTGTCGCCGGGTGCGCCCACATCTCGCGGTTCATCGCCGGGGCCACCAGCAGCGGCGCGGCTGCCAGCGGACGCGCCAGGCACAGCAGCGCCAGTAACTCGTCCGCCCGGCCCTGCGCCAGTTGCGCAATGAAGTCGGCGCTAGCCGGGGCGACGACGATGGCGTCAGCCTCACGGCTCAAATTGATGTGCGCCATGTTGTTGTCGGCCCGCGCGTCCCACTGCGAGGTGTAGACCGGCCGGCCCGACAGCGCCTGCATCGTCACCGGCGTGATGAACTGGCAGGCCGCCTCGGTCATCACCACCTGCACCGTCGCGCCGGCCTGGGTCAGCAAGCGGCAAAACTCCGCCGCCTTGAACGCCGCCACGCCGCCGGTCAGCCCCAGCAGGATACGGCGGCCCGTAAGCTCGCCAGCCAAGTCGTTGGTCGTGATCATGGCGCGCAATGTAGCAAAAGCGGCGTGCCGACGCTCATGCATGGAATGCCGCGATGGACACGGTTGAAAGCATCGAGCAACAGATCGCTTCGCTCCCGCCAGAAGACCTCGCGCGCCTGCGCGCGTGGTTCGCGTCTTTCGATGCCGATGCGTGGGACAGGCAAATTGCCGCCGATGTATCCGCCGGTCGCCTTGATGCCATCGCGCAAGCCGCGCTGAGCGAACACCGCCGAGGCCAGACCAAGCTTCTGTGAAACACGGCGCGTCGTCCTCATTCTGAGCCAAGCACGCAGATCAACCCCAGATGCGCCTCGAACGCATCAAAATCCCGGTCGTTGTGCAGCAGCGCGCAGCCGTGTTCGATGCACCAGGTGGCGAGACCGTGTCGATGGTCTTGCGTACAGTCACGCCGAGCGATCTGAGAAGGCGAAAATTTTTGGCTGCCTGCAAAGCGATGTCACGGCCACCGAAATCGACCATCTCCATCGCAGTCAAAAGCCTTCTGGCCTGAGAGCCTGTGAATAAATTCATCACGCCCGCTCATGCCGCCAAAACGCGCCCGCTCGTCGTTGCAAATGCTCGCTATAGCCCGAGCAGGCTTAAGCTTTGCGCCTAGATCGGACACGTTTTGGCGACCTGCTCGGACGCGCTGAATTCATTCACAGGCTCTGATTGAAATCCCGGTCGCTGCCAAAGCCCTGAAGCACCTCGGTGAGGATCAGCTCGCCCATCAGTAACGGCTCGGCGCCGAGCAGTGCGTCGAGCTTTTCGGTTTGAAGAGTAACCGTGCCCCGGAAGTAGTCGATCCATACGCTGGAATCGACCAGGATCATTGGTCAACCTGGAAACGGTAGTTGAACGCGCCCGAGCTGAGTCGTCATCGGGCGGGCTGGCAAGGGCGACCAAGGCCGCGCACTCGTGTGCGCAACGAGGAGCAACGCCGCCAGCGCGCCCGAGGGCGGCCTGATCGGGCGCGTAGCGCTGTTACCCAAAAGGTGAAGGTAATCGAAGGCTTGAAAGTCAATATTCATGCGGCTCTCCTGAAGATGACAAGCGGTCAACTGCCGTTTCCAGGTTCACTCCTCATGGTGTGGAGATCACCTTGCCACGCCAGCTTGCCGCGCAGACGGCGAATCTGCTCCTGTTGACGCAGCCGCAGCAAGGTGCGCAGGCCAAGCTCTACCACTTCGCGCTTGGTCTTCAGGCCAGCGGCGCGCAGCGTGTCTTTCATCAGCCGGTCGTCGATCACAATGTGTTGGTTCGCATGGTGTGTATTCCTAATCCATTTTGTACACATTTTGTCTGGTACCGACCGGCGCTGAAACCCTCGTTACCGCGGGTGCAAAACCCCGACTTCTATAATTGAAATTTCCCACCGAACGGGGCCGCCCAAACGCCCTCGTCCCGACATGACTAAATTCGTCTTCGTCACCGGCGGTGTGGTGTCTTCCCTGGGCAAGGGAATCGCCTCGGCCTCCCTGGCCGCGATTCTGGAATCGCGCGG
>JAITMV010000116.1 GCA_031277295.1 Burkholderiaceae bacterium
CCAAGGTGAGCTTCTCGCAACTCTCCGAAGGCGAACTGCAACTGCTCACCGTGCTGGGCCTGATGCGCATCACCCGCGACCGCAATTGCCTGTTTTTGCTCGACGAACCCGACACACATTTGAACCCCATTTGGAAGCTGCGTTATTTCGATGAGATTAACAACGCACTCGGCCCGAACGAGGATAAGGACACCGCTTCGCAAATCCTGCTCACCACCCACGATCCGATGATGATTGGAGGATTGCGTAAGGAGCAGGTACGCATCCTGCGTCGCGAAGGCAACCGCACCATCGTGGATACGCCAGACGAACATCCGCAAGGCATGGGCGTGACCGGTTTGCTCAAGAGCGACGTGTTTGGCCTGTCGTCTACGCTGGATGCGGAAACTGAGCGGCGATTGTATCGGCGCAATGAATTATTCGCACTGGATACAAGGACGCCGGATCAAGAGGCGGAGTTACGGCGTTTGAGTGCTGAACTGGCGGACCTGGGGTTTTCAAGCGCCGATTTCAAAGATCCTGTTTATGCGCAATTTGTACGTCGCATGGCCAAACACACACGTTTCCAGAAACCTTTACTGAGTCCAGAGGAAAAGGCGGAGCAGGATCAAATCGCCGATGAAATCATCGATGAGATCCTTCGCGAGGAGGGCGGCAAGTGATCTTTGTCGATTTGGAACATAAGCTTCCGACCGATCATGATTTGCCAGCGAATGTTCGGTGGCTTCAAAAAGATTGGGATGATTGGCTCGCTGAATCCGCTCGTCTGGTCAATGAGATGGCCAAACTCAATGCGGCGGGCAAAAAGGAAGAACGCAACAAACTGATGGATCAGCACAACGGACATTGGGGAAAGCTTAAACCTTGGCTTCTGGCCTTGTCATCAAACAAGTGCTGGTTTACGGAGGCACGAGATATTGCCTCACATCTGGATGTAGAACACTTTCGGCCCAAGAGGACGGCTCGTGACGTAAAGGGGTTTGAGCGCGATGGTTACTGGTGGTTGGCGTTTGATTACATGAATTTCCGCGTTGCTGGAACGGTGCCAAATCGTAAAAAGGGTGCATGGTTTCCGCTTCGACGTGGTTCCCGGTGTTCAAGCTATTCAAGGCGTTGCGAAGGTGATGAAGAACCGTACTTCCTCGATCCGACCAATGCCCATGATGTCAGCCTGCTCGCTTTCGACGAAAAAGGCGATGCCATTCCCGCGCCCGGAGTTTCGCGATGGGATCGCGTTCGTGTGCTGCGCACGGTGGATCGGCTCAAGCTGACTGCTCATCCAGCTTTGTCGGAAGAACGTCGCAAGGTTTGGCAGCGAGTAACGACGCAGATTAATTTGTATCAAAGGGCTTTGTCTCAAGCCAAGTATTCGGCATCGGCCCGCGCCGAAGCAAAAAACGCGGCAGCAGAGATCAAAAGACATACCAAACCTGACGCGGAGTTATCGTTAGTGGCCAAGTGGTGTGTGTGGTTACGTAATGATCCGCAGCTTTCTCGGTTGGTAGGGTAATTGCGAACATGAACAGCAAACTCCCCATCAACCTCGCCGACCTGCTGCGCTAGCGCACAGTCGAAGGCGAGCGCATCGAATAGAAAGCCGGGTTGAAATACTGTTTTGAATCTTCGCGCTGATAGAGAAAAACTATTTCATGTTTGAGGTCACAGATTAAAGTCCGAATTCACAAAAGGAACCGCAGATGAAGTACGTTTTCATGACGCTAACCACCGCCATTGGCCTATGGGTCGCCAGTGCGCAGGCCGTGACCAGCGAACAATTTCAAGATGCGTATCAGCACGCGCAGGCAGCGGTCGCGGGGGACAAGGCACAGATACCCGAGGCGGTGGACAAATTCACCCGGTTGGCGCAGGCCGAGCCGGGCGATCCGTTGCTGCTGGTCAATCTGGGCGCGGTGACGGCGATGCAGGCGCGCACCACCTGGCTGCCGTGGAAGAAGATGCGCTATGCCGAGGACGGCATGGCCATGCAAGACAAGGCGCTGGCGCTGTTGACGCCGGCCACCGACGCGCGGCTGCAAGACGGTGTTGCCGTGACCTTGCTGGTCAAGTTCACTGCCGCCAGCACTTTTTTGGCCGTGCCGCGCATGTTTGGCCGTCGCGATCAGGGGGCCAAGCTGATGAGCGAGGTGTTGGGTAGTCCGTTGTTCGATCCCGCGCCGCTGACATTTCGTGGTGTGGTCTGGCTGCGCGCGGCGCAATTGGCGGGTGATCAGGCCAAGCCGGATCAGGCGCGCAACTACCTGAGCGCCATCATCGAGCACAACGCACCGCAGGCGGTGGAGGCGCGTGAACAACTGAAGCAGATTAAACCTAGAAACGGCAGTTGACCGCTTGCTATCTTCAGGAAACCCGCATGGACACTGACTTTCGTGGCTTCGCTCGTCTTCACCATTTGGGCGAGCGCGTTCAACTACCGTTTCTAGGTTAAATGAACAGCGTGGCGACGCCTGCCGTCGAGTTACGCGCGGTCAGCCGCAGCTACCTGTTGGGCAAATCCACGGTGCAGGCGCTACGCGAGGCCAGCATGAAGGTGATGCCGGGCGAGATGGTGGGCCTGACGGGGCCTTCGGGCAGCGGCAAGAGCACACTGCTGAACATTGCCGGCCTGATCGACCGGCCTGACGCGGGCGCGCGGCTGATCAATGGCCAAGCGGCGGATAGGCAGCACGAGCGCGATCTGACGCGCTGGCGCTGCGAGCAGATCGGCTTTGTCTTTCAGGGCTTTCATCTAGTGCCGGTGATGACGGTGGAGCAGAACGTGGACTACCCGCTGTTTCTGCTCGGCGTGCCGCGCGGGGAGCGGCGCGCGCGGGTGGCGCGACAGTTGGAAGTGGTCGGTTTGGCCGCGCACGCCCGACATCGGCCCGATGAGTTGTCGGGTGGCCAGCGCCAGCGGGTGGCAATTGCTCGCGCTTTGATCAAGCAGCCGCGTCTGGTGATTGCCGACGAGCCTACCGCCAGTCTCGATTCGGCCACCGCCGCGCACGTGCTGGATCTGATGCGTCAGCAGTGTCATGAGCACGGCGCTGCCTTGCTGATGGCCACGCACGACGAACGTGCGGTGTCGCGCTGCGACCGCGTGGTTGCCATCCGCGACGGGGAGATTCAATGAAGTGGCTCCATTTCGCATTGCTCAACGTACTGCGCAACAAGCGGCGTTCCGGCGTGACGGCGCTGATTGCCGCCATCGGCACGGCGGCGATCTTGCTGGCGGGCGGCTTTGCGCTGAGTACCTACGAGGCGCTGGCCGAGGCGTCGGCGCGCGCGCGCGGGCATCTGATCGTGGGGCTGTCCCAGCATTTCACCGAGGACGAGGAGGTGGCGCTTCAGTTCGGCTTGCCGGACTGGGTACAACTGCGCCAGCAACTGCTGGCCGATCCGCAGGTGCGGCAGGTGCTGCCGGCGGTTGAGTTCAGCGGACTCATCAGCAACGGCGATAAATCGGTGATCGCGCTGGCCAGCGGGGTTGATCCGGGCGCCGAGTTCAAGATCAAGGGGCCGTTTCTCCAGTTCACCGAAGGCGCGGCGATGATCCGTGGCGCCGACGGCGTGCTGCTCGGGCAGGGACTGGCCCGCAGCCTGGGAGCTGGCCCCGGCGCTGGCCTGACGCTGCTGGCGACCACGGTGGACGGAGTCATGAACGCGGTGGATGTGCGCGTGGCGGGCGTGGTGGCCACTGGCGCGACGGAGCTGGACAAGCGCCTGCTCTACGCCGACCTGGACACGAGCGCGCGCCTGCTGGCGTCGGACAAGGTCAGTGCTATCGGCGTTTTTCTGGACCGTATCGAACACACCGAGGCCGCTGCCGTCCGCATTGCCGCCGCCCACCCCGGCCTGATGGTGCGCACGTGGCGGCAACAGGACTCGTACTACGAGGCGGTGCGCAATCTCTACAACCGCATCTTCGGCGCGCTGGGAGCGATCATTGCGCTAATCGTGCTGTCGGTGGTGACTAACTCGATGTCGATGTCGGTCGTCGAGCGCACGCGCGAAACCGGCGCGCTGCGCGCCATCGGCACGCAGCCGGGGCAACTGGTGCGGACTTTTGCTTATGAAGGTCTGATTCTGGGTGTGGCGGGTGCGGCTCTGGGCTGTGTGATCGCGCTGGCGGTGTCGCTGGGGTTGTACGCTTTTCCGCTCGAGATGCCGCCGCCGCCGGGCCGCTCGGTTGGTTATCCGCTGACCGTCAGCATCGACCTGACGCTGTATGCCGCCGTCGCGCTGGCCGTGACTGCGCTGGCTGGCCTGACCTCGGGTATGGTGGCGCGCAAGACGGTGGCCAAACCCATTCCCGAAGCACTGGCGCACATATGAAAACCATTACCCTCATCTGGGCCGCGCTTGCAGCGGCCCTGGCCTTGCACCCCGTCACCGCCGCTGAAATGTCGGCCAGACAGCGCTTGCAGCAGGCCGACGGCTACCGTGGTCCGGCGGATGACATGCAACTCGACGTGCGCGTCGTCGCCCAAACCAAGGACGGCGGCGAACCGAAGGAGCGGCGCTACACCGTGTTCGTCCAAGCTGGCCACAAGTCGCTGGTGCTGATGCAAAACCCGGCTGAAAGAGGGCAGAAGGTGCTGATGCTGGGCGACGATTACTGGATCATCATGCCAGGTTCGACGCGGCCCATGCGCATCACGCCGATGCAAAAACTGCTGGGCGAGGTGGCCGCCGGCGACATCTCCAACCTGCGCTGGTCGGAGGATTACAGCGCCGCCGAGGCGGGCGAGGAGTCTATCGACGGCGCGCCCGCCGTGCGCCTGACGCTGCAAGCCAACCGCAAGGGCGTCACCTACCAGCGCATCGAGCTGTGGGTCGGCAAGGAGCGCTCGCAGCCGCTGAAGGCCGACTTTTACGTGCAGTCCGACAAGCTCGCCAAGTCCGCCGCCTTCGTCCTTGACGACCCGGCCAAGCCCACGCGGGTAACGGCAATGGCGCTGACCGACGCACTCGGCAACAACCGTGAAACGCGAGTGTTCTACTCTGGCCAAAAGCCGCGCACGGTGCCGCAGGCCTGGCTGAACCCGATGTTTCTGGCAAATAACCCGGAGCTTGAATGAGGCGGGATGGTTTTTTCGCATCGCCCCTTGGGGGCATACGTATGCGCATATCTGTTTTTTCCATCGTCATTCCCGCGCAGGCGGGAATCCATGCGGCGCTTCCTCGATTCGACTGCTTGCACAAGCGCCCTTGGATTCCCACCTGCGCGGGAATGACAAAGTGAAAAATTTGGCGTTGTGTGCACACGGTAGCCCTTTGGGAAGAGTGTCAGGGGGCGCGCTTCATGCGCTACTGCTCGCGCTGGCGTTCGCGCTGCCCCTGTCCGCCGCCGCGCAAGACGCCGCCAGTGTCGCGCCAGCCCTCACCGGCCAAGCCCTGTTCTACGGCGAAGCGCGCCAGCGCGCCTCGGGCGGCCCATTGGCCCAAGGTCACCGGCTCGCGCCTGAGGTGATTGGCGCCGTCGCGTCGTCCACGGGCCAAATCGACGCCAGCCTACGTCTGAAGTGGCGCGGCATCGAAGCCGCCGCCAGCGCGCTCGGCAGCCAGGACGGCGGCGCGGCGGGCCGGGCGCGGCTGCGGCTGGACGAACTGTTCTACGCCAGGGACTCCGCCAGCGGGCTGCGCCTGAGCGTCGGGCAGCGCGTCGTTTCGTGGGACGTGGGCTATGCGTTTCGGCCCAACGACCTGATTCAGGACGAAGCCCGCCGCGCGCTGGTGACGCGCACGCTGCAAGGCCGGCCATTGCTGATGCTGGAAGGGTACGGGGCCGATACGGCGTGGGCCGTTGCCGCCGCGCACTACAGCAGTCGTGTGCAAGACGAACACCCCCATGCACCCAGCGAAACCTTGCTCGCCGCCCGGCTCTACCGGCACGCGGGCGCGGCTGATCTGTACGGCTTTGCCGCCATCGGCACGCGCAGCCGCGCCACCGTAGGGGCGGCGTTTTCGTGGGTGCTGGACGACGCGATGGAGTTGCACGGCTCCTGGCGCTGGCGGCAGCGCGCCAAGGTGATGACAGCGTCTGTTCCTGGTACGCCCGCGGTTGCCGAGGCGCCGCTCTACGCCGACGTTTGGCAGCGTCCGGCGCACCAAATCATGCTGGGCGGCACCTGGAGCAGCGCCAGCCGGTTGAGCCTGATCGTCGAAGGCTGGTACGACGCCACCGCGCCGTCCAACCGCTTCTGGTCGCAATGGGCTGGCCACAACGCCGCGCTTGCCGCCGCCGGCACTCAGGGCGCACCGCTGCCTGCTGTGGCTGGCAATTATGGCTGGCAGGCCGAGGCGTTGAGCTACGGCCCGCTGCGCCGTACCAACCTGTATGTCCGGCTGTCGTGGCAGCACGAGGGCTGGGAGCCGACACTGGACGCGCTGTACATGCCCGCCGACGGCGGCCTTGTCATCACCGCCGGCCTGGCTTGGAGCGGCGAGCGCATCAAGCTTAACTCCGGCATCCGTCTGTTTCGCGGCCCGTCCGCCTCGCTGGCGCGCCAGTTGCCGATCCATGCGCTGGCTTACGTGGGGTTGTCGGTGGCGTTTTGAGTGTTCAGCAATAAAGAGGGTGCTGCCGCACTAACCCGAAGTTCAGAAATTGCGCAGCTCGCACGCCACGCTCGGGGAATGCGAAAGGGAAGGCTTGGAGATGTGCAGATACCTATGCCCAGCGGGGGGAGAAAAACTACCCACTGCCTCGCACCGCCTGAACGGGAGCAGACCTTTAAGTCAGCGCCCATGCGCGAAGGCGGGAGTTTCGCGGGAATGACGAAATAAAGGTTCATGTCCTTAACTGAACGGCATTGGGCTTGGCCGGCAAGGCTCCATGCGTTTGCTCTGGCTGGCAATGCTCAGGCGTTGCGGACTCGGGCGTACATGACGCTGTCGATCAGATCTCCGTCTTTGAACACGTTTTGGCGCAGAACACCCTCGCGGGTGAAGCCCGCTTTTTCCAGCACGCGCATGGAAGGCGGGTTCCATGCCAATACCTGCGCTTCCAGGCGCTCAAACCGAGGCCGCGCCAACGCATATGCGGCCAGCGAGCGAACCGATGCTGTGGCGATGCCTTGGCCCCACAGCGGCTCGCCTAGCCAATAACCGATCTGTCCGGTGTGTTGGCCGGTATTTTCGTCCGCGATAACGCTGATGCTGCCCGCGGCCTGGCCGCGGGCTTCGATAGCCAGATAAATGCTGGCATCAGAGCTTGCCGCGACGGCCAGCCAACGGTCCGCATCGGCCTCGGCGTATGGGTGCGGGAACATCCCGGTGAGGTTGCGCCAAACCTTGCGGTTGTTGGCGTACCATAGCAAGGCTGGTTTGTCCTCGGCTCGCCAGGGACGCAGGACGCAATGGGGAAGTTCAGTCGGCAGATACATTCCAGGTTTTCCGGCGGATAGCGGCCAATCGTACACGCGACGCATAAAACCGACACGGCCTGCGGCCTTGTTTTAGCGAAACTTCGCTTTCCATGTCATTTCCGCGAAGGCGGGAACTTACGCGGAAACTTACGCGGGCATGTCGGAGTCAAGTTGGCGTCTATGCGCCTTCGCGTGAATGACGATAGAGGAAGTTTTGCGCCTCCTGAGCTTTTCCGGAAATTGATCTGGATTCGATCAAAACCTGGGGATTTTTGCCGCCCACGATAGCCCCGAGTCGCCAGTGTTCATGCACGGTTAGAGGGTTTTTACAAGGGTGGCTTCGTAGTGCGCGCGCACGCGCTGCGGGTCATTGGTGTGCGAGGGCGTCATTCCGAAGCTCGCCCGCCATGCATGTACCAGGTGCGACGAATCAGTAAAGCCTGCGGCGCTGGCTGCCTCGGTCCAGTTCGCGCCGCGCAAGCTGTACTCTGAGGCAAGATAGTACTTAAGCCACAGGCGGTAGCTGCGAAAACTCAGTCCCACCGTGCGGGAAAAGTGCCGCGACGCTCCTGAGTACGACAGCCCGAGCTGCCGCGCCAACTCCGCGAGGCTACAGTCAGGTTCGCGTAGCAGGCGTGCGTGAAGCGATTCCTCTCGTGCGTGCGGCGCAGGCGCGGGCGGAAGCTGCTTTTCAAGCGCTGACACCAGCTCGTCGAACAGAACCCGCGCCTGATCCAGCGTCAACCGGCCTTCGAAGGCGGCCCGCAGCGTGGCGTCCAGGTGCGCCACCGGCGCGCGCGACAGCACGAGCGCACCTGGTCTTGGCAAGCGTGCGAAACGCTGGTACAGCGGGTGCGGTGGAAACAGGTGTACGCTGACTAGGCCAGCATCGCGCGCGTCCAATCCGCGTTGTACGCGCGGCGCCACGGCGATCACATCATGGACCAATTGCGTCTTGCCGAGCGTTACCGTCAACGGCTGGTACGTGGCCGACAGCAGCAAAACCGCCGCAGGTCGCCTGGACTTGGAGGTCACGACCCAGTGGCTCGTGAAAATGAAACCCGCAGCCCCAAACCAGTAAATCTGGTCTTTCGGCGCACGGCTGCGCTCGCGGAGTTCGGGTAACGTGGCAATGGGCATGGGTTTGGCCAAGGTTTGTCTCCGATAACGCACCGTTGTGCCGATTCGTGACGTAAATTCGTGACGTAAACGTGGAAGTAACATTTTTATCACGAAAAGCTAGGGAATCCCCTAGATGACGCGTCAACTGCATACAAGCGCGTCATGTTGACGCGGCCTAGACTGCTCGCGGCATTGATGGCTGTGGACTGGCCGCAGGATCTGCCATTTCCTCAACCCCAAAGGAGATATTTATGCAAACAAGCATTAGCGCACTAAGTTGGCGCCGCGCTTTTTCCCGTTTTACCCTGGGTCTGAGCGCCATCGGCTTAGCTACAGGTATGCTGCTGGCTGGCTGCGGCGGCGATGATGATGACGATGACAATGATGACGTCACGGTGGTGCAGACCGCCTCGGGCAAGGTTTCGGGCGAGGCCGCGGGCGAAGGCGATGAACAGGTGTATACCTACAAAGGCATCCCCTATGGCGCGCCACCGGTCGGCAACCTGCGTTGGAAGCCGCCGCAGCCGCCGGCCTCCTGGGACGGTGTCTACGCCGCCACCAAGTACAGCGTGATGTCGCCGCAGACTTACCCCGCTTCGCCGGTTTACGACGGCATCCCCGAGTCGGGCATGGGCGAAGACGTGCTGCGCCTGAACATCACCACGCCGGCAAAGGCAAAGAATCAGAAGCAAAAGCTGCCCGTCATGGTGTTGTTCCACGGTGGCGGCCTGACTTCTGGATCGGTCAACCGCGCCAGCGACAACCGGGCGGACCTGCCCAACCACGGCGTAGTTTCGGTAGCGGTGCAACACCGCATCGGCGCGTTAGGCTACATGGCGCACCCGGAACTGACGGCCGAATCGCCAAACCACGCCTCGGGCAACTACGGTCAACTCGACCTGATCCAGGCACTCAAATGGGTGCAGAGCAATATTGCCGCTTTCGGCGGCGATCCGGGCAACGTCACCATCTGGGGGCACTCCGGCGGTGGCATGAAGACCAATTGGCTCGTCGCTTCACCATTGTCCAAGGGGCTGTTCCACCGCGCCATCTCAGAGGCGGGCTGGACCGTTGGCGGCACGGCGCTCGCGCAAGCCGAGCAGTATGGCGTGAACCTGATGAACAAAGTTGGCGCCAAAAACATTGAGGAACTGCGCCAGCGTCCTTGGCAGGAGATCATTGCCGTCACCGACATGCCCTTGGCCGAGAGTGGTTACGCCACCGTCCACACCGTAGACGGCTGGTCGCTGCCTAAAACCATTGGCGACTTGTACCTGCAAGACAACCACAACGACGTCCCGTTCATGGTTGGCAACGGCGGCGGTGAGATCAACGCAAGAAGTCCCGACCGCGGAAACTTCCTCCTGCAGATGGTCAAGGCGCGCAAATCGCCCATCTACACCTACATCTTCACCCATGTGCCTAGCAATTGGGCCAAAGCCGGCGTAACCGCCTACCACGGGCTTGAGGTCTCTTACCAGTACGGCAGCATTGACACCGTGCAACGTCTTTACGGCACCTCGCTGTTGCCGGCCAGCCCAGACATCCCGGCGGATCCTGGTCTGACCGACGACGACTGGGCGCTGACCGACACGGTAATGACCACATGGGCACAGTTCGCGGACACAGGCAACCCGAACAACCCGAAGCTTGGCGTGACCTGGCCGACGTATAGCGATGCCGACCAGTATCTCGACATCGGCGTTCCCTCAATCCTGAAGACCGGCTTTGCCACGGTAAACACCCAGCAGCCGCCGCGCGTTGCTGAGTGAAGCACGGCGCATAAATCAGCATCGGCGCATAGCCTCGCCCAAGAGAAGAGCCGCCCCAATGCCTCGACAAGAGGCTGGGGCGGCGTTTTGTGTGGTCAATCGTTGAATGAAAAAATCATTCCCGCGAAGTTGCATGGGCGTTAACCTAAAGCCCATCCGACTGCAAATATGTAACTCATTGATTTTTAAATATTTTTTAGTTGTGTGCCGTGAAGCGCCCGCTACCCCATCCCCACCCAACCCTCCCCTTGAAGGGGAGGGTTGGGTGGGGATGGGGTGGCGGCCATTCCATTGCGCAAGCCTTGAGCAACGACTTTCGAAAGGAGGAAGGGGTAAAACTACCCACTGCCTCGCACCGTCCAAATGGGAACAAACTTTTAAGTTAGCGCCTATGCGCCTTCGCGGGAATGGCGAGTGCGGAGGTATGCAGATTTCAGAGCAATAACTTGAGAGTGAGAGCGCAAAAACTCAAAAATTAGCCGCCAAAAAAGAAATCCGTGTAGTCGAGTGTAGACGCCGAGAAGTTATTGAGGACCACATGATCGTCGCTGAAACGGATATCGACGTCCGAACCGAATTGTGTAACGCTGGCGTTCTTCCAAGCCGAAAAACTTGAAGCGGTTATGCCCTTGACGATGGCGGACAGGTCGATGGTGTCTTCGTTCCCGGCACGATCACCAAAATCCCAGATGAAGTCCCAAATGGCACCAGTCGGGTCAGCATCGAACACGAACCAATCATTTCCTGCCCCGCCCAATATGGTGTCGCTTCCGGTACCTCCAACAAAGCCATCGTTACCGGCGCCGCCGTCAAGCCAGTCGTTACCCGCATCGCCATAGAGCGTGTCGTTGCCATAGAAACCATTAACCCTATCATCGCCGGGACCTCCATCAAGCCAGTCATTGCCCGTTCTATCGAAGCCTGGATCGTTACCCCTGTCACCGTTTAATGTGTCATTGCCGGCTCCGCCGTGCACTCCATCGTCACCTTCATCCCCGTTGACCAGATCATTGCCATTGCCGCCCAGAAGTATATCATTACCATGTTCTCCAAAAAGCTGGTCATTTCCATTTTCGCCGTATAGCTCGTCGTTGCCATCGCCGCCTTCCAAATAGTCGTCACCGTAATATCCCCCAAGCACGTCGTCGCCTGATCCACCAAAAAGGCGGTCGTTACCTGTATGCCCGCCGATGACGTCATTACCGCCTCCGCCTGAAACCCAGTCGTCACCATTCATGGCGTGTATGAAATTTGCGACGTTGTTGCCGAAAATCGTATCTTCGCCTTGTGTGCCGTAGGCGTTTTCTATAATGGCTCCAAACGCAATCCCAAGCGCCTCTTCGCCAATATATTGGCGACTAAACTCCACACCCGGATGCGGGAGATAATTGACGTTGCTTCTCGTGCCCTCATTAAGATTCAAATTTGATCCAAATCTGTGATTTGATAGATCAATTGTGTCGATCCCGCCAGCATCCCAGATGGTATCGTAAAATCCAACCCCACTGTCGTATGAATAAGTGGTATCGGTGCTATTGTAGTCATAGTTCGCTCCATATAAGTATTGAATGGCGGCGATATCCAAGATGCCGAGATAGTTGAAAACCACGACCTGTGAGCTTGAGGTTATATATGGATGAGACCACTCTCCGTACCCATAATACGAAGTCTGCATTTCTCTTCCCCTTGAGAGTGGAAGCTCTGACATGACGGTATCGATCCTGCTCACAGGATGATCGGCAATGCCTTGCGGATGATGCAGCCCAAGTGAATGCCCTATCTCATGAATGACTGTCTGTTTATTGATTCCCAATTTATTTTCTTCTACACCGTTGGCATACCTGACGTGATAGGTGCGGCCTTCTATCGCGGAAAACTCATGCATGGCATTCACCGGAGAGGGCACTCCGCTAGACATGCCTTCCATGATCACACCGGGAACTGAAAATGATGAAACCCCTATGAATCTTATCATTCCATGCTGGTCAGCGTTGTCTGGCGTTTGGGTAAATTTGATATTGGCAACATTGGACCATGCGGAAAAAGCGGACTCGATTAATGAAACATCCTCTTCTCGTTCGATTTCCAGAAAAACAGGAGCATCAAGTGCGTACTCAGTGAGATTATCTTTGAACCTCTCGGCGGAATTTACTATACTCCAGGTAATCACGTTGTTCTGAGATAGATCCCAGTAGTAATTTCCATACGGATTCATGAATCTGTCAATATTATAAATCCCAGGTTCGTTTTTGTGAATGCTGATTGCCATGCTTTGCTCTTTGTGTCAAGTTGAAAAATGTACTCAATGCACAGCTTCAAGTGTCTTTTGTATGCGTCACTAGTAACTTTCATGCACGAGACAAGCGTTCGAAGCCCAAAGCTTCCAGAAATGATGGTTACATAATAACGATAAAAAGTCAAGATGTTTGCGCTCATTTTCAAATTATTACATTTTTCGAAGATTGTTACCAATTTGCTCTATGAGGCCTGCGCCCCCTTCTGCAAGCGCTTTGCTCCAGGCGACATGGGCAACTTAGTGCGTCTACGCGCACATTGGGGAGCTTCTGAATAAGTCTTCGCCAGCCGCGACAGACTTCTTCAGAGGTTCCGTAGCGCGCAGATGCTCCCGTGGAAGACGTCGCTGCCGCTGACAATGCCCTTGGCTTTGGCCGGACACTTCACGGCAGTCAAACAAAAACCATCCGGGCCGACTAATCTTGTGCCTTGTCAAAGTCCGGTGTGCGGTTTTCGGTCACAGTAGCGGGCTTCGGGACAAAAGGAACACTGCCCATCATGCAAGCAATCACCACCGAGTTGCTGACCAAATTCGACGTATCCGGCCCGCGTTACACTTCATATCCGACTGCGGACCGCTTTGTCGAGGCGTTCGGCCAAGATGACTATGCGCGGGCGCTGGAGCAGCGCCGCACTGGGCCAGCCGCGCTGTCGCTGCCATTGTCGCTGTATGTGCACGTGCCGTTTTGCGAGTCGCTGTGCTACTACTGCGCTTGCAACAAGATCATCACCAGGCACCACGATTGGGCCGCGCCGTACCTGCGCTATCTGGCCAAGGAAGTTGATCTGCATGTGCAGCGGCTGGGTGTCGGACAGTCGGTCAGCCAGTTGCATCTCGGTGGCGGCACGCCGACCTTCCTGAGCGACGACGAACTGGGCGAGCTAATGGCCATGCTGCGCCGCAATTTCTCTTTGACGCCGGGCGGCGAATACTCGATTGAGGTCGATCCGCGCACCATTGACGAAACTCGCCTGGCGGCGTTGGCGCGTCTGGGCTTTAATCGCCTGTCGTTTGGCGTGCAGGATTTCGATCCCCAGGTACAAAAGGCCGTGCATCGAGAGCAGCCGGCCGAGCAAGTATTCGCGCTCGTGGCGGCGGCGCGGCGGCTTGGTTTCGAGTCACTCAACGTCGATTTGATCTATGGGCTGCCGAAGCAAACGCCCGAATCGTTCGACCGCACGCTGGCACAGGTAGCCGAGTTACGGCCCGAGCGCATCGCGTTGTACGCCTACGCGCACCTGCCCGAGCGCTTCAAGCCGCAGCGGCGCATTATGGCTATTGATTTGCCGGGCGCGGCCGGCAAAGTTTCCATGTTGGCGCGTTCGCTGGCCGCATTCGATGCCGCTGGCTACGTCTACGTTGGTATGGATCACTTTGCTCTGCCTAGCGATCCGCTGGCGGTGGCCAAGCGCCAAGGCCGGCTGCACCGCAACTTTCAGGGCTACAGTACCCAGCCGGACTGCGACCTGATTGGTTTGGGTGTGTCGGCTATCGGCAAGATCGGCGCCACCTACAGCCAGAACACCAAAACGCTGGAGGAATATCAGGACTTGCTCGACCATGACCAGTTGCCCGTGGTGCGAGGCTTGGCGCTATCGCGCGACGACCTGCTGCGCCGCGCCGTCATCATGGCGCTGATGTGTCAGGGCCAAGTGCTGTACGAATCGATTGAGTTGGGCCACCTGATCGACTTCAAGAGCTATTTCGCGGCTGAACTGGAGCAATTGCGTAATTTGCAGCAGCAGGGCCTGGTCGAGCTGACCGACGGCGGTATCCAGGTCACGCCGATGGGCTGGTTCTTTGTACGCGGCGTCGCGCTGGTGTTCGACAAATACCTGCAAGCCGACCGCAACCGGGCGCGCTTTTCGAAAATTATTTGATGCTGATTTCGCTATCCTTGGCCTCTACAGCGCTAATCATGGGGCTGGCCGGCGGTCCGCACTGCATTGCCATGTGTGGCGCGGCCTGCGCTGGCATCGGCCAGGCTGCGGCGCCGCGCAGTATGCGGGCGATTTCTTTCTTTCAATTGGGCCGCTTGGTCGGCTACAGCGCCCTGGGTGCGCTGGCGGCAGCCGCCATGCAGGGGCTAGGCTGGTTGACTATCCAAAGTGCCGCGTTGAGGCCAGTCTGGACCATGGTCCACATCGCAGCCATACTGCTTGGGCTGCTGCTGCTGGTGCAGGCGCGACAGCCGTTATGGCTGGAGGCGGGCGCGCGCCGTGTCTGGGCCAAGGTCCAGGCCGCGATGCGATCAATGGGAGCGGCCGCGCCGCTTGGTCTGGGCGTGGCCTGGGCGCTGCTGCCGTGCGGTTTGCTGTATTCGGCCTTGATGGTGGCTGCGCTGGCCGGCGGGGTAGCCGGCGGCGCGACGGTCATGGCGCTATTTGCCCTGGGTTCCAGTCTGGCGCTGTGGGTTGGACCTTGGTTGCTGCTGCGCTTGAGCCGTGACGGAAGCGGCGCCTGGGGAATGCGTTTGGCCGGTCTGGCGCTGATACTGACTTCCGGCTGGGCTTTGTGGATGGGGCTGATGCACGAGCAAGCACCGTGGTGCGCGGTGCCAACGACGCACTGAACCTGGTGCCTAGGCACTAGAAACGCTTGTTATCTTCAGGAAAGCCGCATAAACCTTGACTTTCGGGACTTAGCTGCCCTTAACCTATTGGGTAAGCTCCGCTTCCAGGCTGAAAAGGCAGGAAGAAAGCGGCAACCGGTACGAGACTGGGGCCAAGTGTAGAGCAGCACGGACGCCGCTTCTTGAGGGCGGCGTCCGGACACGCATAGCGCTTTGTGTGTCGTCAGATGGCTTGCTGCGCCTGCATGATGCTTTGATCCAGCAGCAGGTCGGCCACATTGCTGAGCGCATCTTGAAGGCCGCTGTCCAGCGT
This sequence comes from Burkholderiaceae bacterium, assembly GCA_031277295.1. Classification (GTDB taxonomy): domain Bacteria; phylum Pseudomonadota; class Gammaproteobacteria; order Burkholderiales; family Burkholderiaceae_C; genus Ottowia. The sequence goes on from JAITMV010000116.1 coordinate 15,443, forward strand.
CACGTCGAGGCTGGCGTCGGCGGCGTCTTCGGCGGGCGCGGGGGCGTTTGCTTTGCCAGCGGCGGGGGGTGCATCGCTGTTGCGATACTGAGCGCCCGAGCCTTCACGGCCGAAGATCACATAGGCTTTGCCGACTTCGCCGATGTCATCACTATTGCCGCCAAACGCCCCGACGATGAGGTCGTCGAAACCATCGTCATTGACGTCGCCAGCGCCTGATACCGACCGGCCTGCATAATCCGCGTCAGCTTCGCCCTGGATGACGAAGCCGTCGTTCGGGTGGAGTTCGGCCAGATCAATCTTTGTCCGATCATCGCCACTCTGGCCGAAGATGACATAGGCCGCACCGGCGGACTTGGTGACGCCCGAGGCGCCGACAATGAGATCGCCGATGTTGTCGCCGTTGATGTCGCCGGCCGCCGCGACCGAATCGCCTACGTTATCCGGCACGTTAGCGCCCTCGATGATGAAGCCGTTGGCGGCATCGAGGTTGTTGGTCAGATCAATCGTTCCTGTTGACCAGCCGCCCGTCTTGCCGTAGATGACATAGGCCGCACCGGCGTAGCCGTAGGCTCCTGACGCGCCAACGATGAAATCGTCGGTGCCGTCGCCGTTGACATCGCCGACGGCGGATACCGAAATGCCCGCGTAGCTTGTTGCCGCACCCCGGACAGTCAAGCCGTCGGCGGCGCCGAGGTTGGCCAGATCAATCGTCCCTCGACTGGTGCCTTCCTTGCCGAAGACAACGTAGGCCGCACCGTTGTAGCCGTCGGCGCCTGAGGCGCCGATGATGAGATCGCCGATGCCGTCGCCATTGACGTCACCGGCGGCCGACACCGTGCCGCCAGCGTAATCTTGCCCCTTGGCGCCCTCGATGATGAAGCCGTCGCTGGCGCTCAGATTGGCCAGTTTGACCTCTTCCCAGTCGTCCTTCTTGCCGTAGATGACATAGGCGCCGCCGGTTTTAGCATTTCTCTCATTCGCCCCGACGATGAGGTCGTCGATGCCGTCCTTGTTGACGTCGCCAGCGTTGGATACTGAAAAGCCCGCGTAGTCTCCTGCCTTGTCGCCCCGAATGATGAAACCATCGGTGGCGGAGAACTTATCCAGATCTATATCCTCCATGCTGTTCTTGCCAAAGATGACATAAGCCGCGCCGACGGTAGCCTCGGTGCCTGACGCGCCGACAACGAGATCGCCGATGCCGTCGCCGTTGATGTCGCCAGCGGCTGAAACCGAACCGCCGAGGGTGCCGTCTTTTTCTAGCTTGCCTTGAATGACGAAACCGCTGCTGTTGGCAGCGCTAGGGTTGAGGTCGGCCAGGCTGAGCACTTGGCGATTCTCCGCCGCTGTTCCCCAGGCACTACCGTCTTGGCTTTTTTCGCCGAAGATGACGAAGGCTTTGCCAACATTACTGACGCCCTCTCTCTCGACATGATCAGCCCCGATGATGACATCGTCGATGTTGTCACCGTTGACATCGCCAGCGGCTGATACCGAATAGCCCGCTCGACCGCTGAGTTCGGCACCCTCAATGACGAAACCATCGTCCGCATTGAGGTTGTTCAAATGCAGCACCGCCGTATCGTCGGCGTCGGAATCCGCATCGCTGTCGGCGTCGGCATCGGAATCCGCATCGCTGTCGGCATCGGAATCGGAGTCGCTATCCGAGTCGGAATCGGAGTCGCTATCCGAGTCGGAGTCGGAGTCGGAATCCGCATCGCTGTCGGCGTCGGAATCGCTGTCGCTATCGGAGTCACTGTCCGAATCTGAGTCGCTGTCCGAATCGGCATCGCTATCCGAGTCAGAGTCAGAGTCGGAATCGCTGTCCGAGTCAGAGTCGGACTCGGAGTCGGAATCGGAGTCACTGTCCGAATCTGAATCGCTATCCGAGTCGGAGTCAGAGTCGGAATCGCTATCGGAATCGGAGTCACTGTCCGAATCTGAGTCGCTATCCGAATCAGAGTCAGAGTCGGAATCGGAGTCGGAATCGCTGTCGCTATCGGAATCGGAATCGGAATCGGAGTCACTGTCCGAATCTGAATCGCTATCCGAGTCAGAGTCGCTGTCCGAGTCGGAGTCGGAATCGCTATCGGAATCGGAGTCACTGTCCGAATCTGAGTCGCTATCCGAATCAGAGTCAGAGTCGGAATCTGAGTCGGAATCGCTGTCGCTATCGGAGTCGGAGTCACTGTCCGAATCTGAATCGCTATCCGAGTCAGAGTCGCTGTCCGAGTCGGAGTCGCTATCGGAGTCGGAGTCACTGTCAGAGTCCGAATCACTGTCCGAATCTGAATCGCTGTCTGAATCGGAGTCACTGTCGGAATCGGAGTCGCTGTCGGAATCTGAATCGCTGTCGGAATCGGAGTCACTGTCTGAGTCGGAGTCGCTATCCGAGTCGGAATCGCTGTCG
>JAITMV010000162.1 GCA_031277295.1 Burkholderiaceae bacterium
CCGAACAACTGGCCCATCGAGTCGAGCATGTCCTCGGCCAGCCCGCACTTTTCCAGCACCGCGCCCATCAGGGTGAAGAAGGGAATCGCCAGCAGCGTCTCGTTGGACAGAATGCCGAATACGTTGATCGGCAAGTTGGCCATGAAGCTGGCCGGAAACCAGCCCATTTCGATGGCGAAAAAGCCGCAGAACAGTCCCAGCGCGGCCAGCGAGAACGCGACCGGAAAGCCGATCAGCATCACGATCACCAGCCCCGCGAACATCAGCGGGGCGAAATTTTCCATTTGCATCGGTGGCGTTTCCGGGATTTACTGCAAGGGTTTTTCGTAGTGCGTGTCCATTTGCCAGACGCCGCGCAAGTAACCGATACGCTTGACGATCTCGGCTACCCCTTGCAGGAACACCAGCCCAAAGCCCAGCGGCATCAACAGCGCCGCCGGCCAGCGGATCAGGCCGCCGATGTTGCCCGACATTTCGCCGCTTTCAAACATCTTCCAGAAAAACGGCCACGTCAACCAGGTCAGCAGCCCCATTACCGGCAGCAAAAACACCAGCAGTCCGAACAAATCGACGTATACCGGCCCGTTGCCTTTCAGCTTGCCATAGACGATGTCTACCCGCACGTGTTCATTCAGCCGCAGCACCGTTGGCGCGGCCAGCATCACCGTGGCGGCGAACAGGTACCACTGGATTTCGAGCCAGGCGTTGGAACTCAGATCCAGGCCGTAGCGCATGAACGCATTGCCGGCCGAAATCAGCGCCGCCAGCAACACCGCCCACGCCGCCAGCTTGCCCAGCGCCCGGCTCAACCAGTCTACGATCTGGATGAATTTTTTCAGCAGAGGTGGCATGAGGCGCTTATGGATTTCAGGCTGTCGGCAACTTCCGGCGACCGCGGTCTAAACGGCAATTTTATGCACCGAGGCCGTTTTGCGCCGTGCGGCATTCCCCGGCGATGCCGGGTATTCGCGCCCTCTCAGTCCAGCACCGCGACGCCCTTGATCTGTGCATACACCGTTTGACCGGGTGTCAGAAACAGCGCCTGGGCCGATTTGCGGGTGACACGCGCCAGCAGCGGCGTCCCGTCGGCGTCCAGAGCGACCAGGGTTTGTGCCGGGCCGTCGTTGGTGAGCGACTGCACGGTGGCCGGTAGGATGTTGAGGATGCTGGTGTCGCGCGCGGCGCTCAAAGTCAGGCTGACGTCACGCGCCAGCACGCGCAAGCGCACACGCTGCCCCGGCGTGCGTGGGGCTGCGGCGGTGGTCTGCACGCACTGGACGGTGTTGTCGCCGAAACATACGTGCAGCAGGTGGTCATCGGGATCGAGCGCGGTGACCGTGCCTTCGATCAACGCGCCGGCGTCGTCGCCGTGTCGGCGTGCCACGTCCAGCCGCGCCAGCAGGGTGGCGGCGGGGCCGTGGGCGGTGACGCGGCCGGCGTCGAGCAGCATCAGATGATCGGCCAGCCGTGCCACCTCGTCCAGCGCGTGGGTGACGTACAGCACGGGCAGGCCAAGTTCGCGCGTCAGGCGCTCGAAGTACGGCAGCAACTCTGCCTTGCGCGCGGCGTCGAGTGCGGCCAGCGGCTCGTCGAGCAGCAGCAGGCGCGGGCTGGCGGCCAGCGCGCGGGCGATTGCTACCCGCTGCCGTTCGCCGCCCGACAACTGCGCCGGACGGCGCTTCATTAAGTCGCCGATGCCCAGCAGTTCAACCGCCCGCGGCAGCGCCACCCACCGCTCACCCGGCGGTACGCGCTTGAGCGCAAAGTCCAGATTGCCTTGCACCGTGAGGTGCTCGAATAGGCGAGCGTCCTGAAACACCATGCCGAGCGGTCGCCGGTGAGGTGGTTGCCAAAGAGCGCGTTCATCGTCTTGCCACGCCTCGCCGTTGACGGCGATGCGCGCTCGCGCTGGCCGCGTCAATCCGGCGACGGCGCGCAGCAGGGTGGTCTTGCCGCAGCCCGAGGGGCCGAACACGGCGGTGACGCCTTGGCCAGGCAGCACGGTATTCAGGTCGAGTTTGAAATCGCCACCGTATTGCACCTGCAGGCGCAACTCGATGCCCACGGGCGCGCCGTTCATGCTCGGCTCCGGGGCGTGTTCATCACGTGCAGCGCCAGAAGCGCCAAAAAGCTGAACGCCAGCATCCCGCCGGCCAGCCAGTGCGCCTGGGCGTATTCCAGCGCCTCGACGTGGTCGTAGATTTGCACCGAGATCACGCGCGTCTGGCCGGGGATGTTGCCGCCGATCATCAGCACCACGCCGAATTCGCCCAGCGTGTGCGCAAAACCCATGACGGTGGCGCTCAGGTAGCCGGGGCGGGCCAGCGGCAGCGCGACGTGCCAGAAGCGGTCCAGCGGCCCGGCGCGCAGCGTGGCGGCAGCTTCCAGCGGCTGCGTGCCGATGGCCTCGAAAGCGTTCATCAGCGGCTGCACCACGAACGGCAGCGAATAGATGATGGAGCCGATCAGCAACCCCCAGAACGTGAACGCCAGCGTGCCCCAGCCCAGCGCCTGCGTCACCTGGCCCAACGGCCCGCTGGGGCCAAGCGCCGCCAGCAGGTAAAAGCCTAGCACCGAAGGCGGCAGCACCAGCGGCACTGCCACCAGCGCGCGCACTGGCGTGCGCAACCGCGCCAACGTTCTGCCGCGCGCCAGCCACCAGGCCAGCGGCGTGCCCAGCAACAGCAGGATCACGGTGGTGGCCAGCGCCAGTTCAATCGACAGGCGGATGGCGGCTAGGCTATGGGGGTCAAGCATGACGGGATGACGGGATGACGGGATGACAGAATGACGCCGGCTGGCGCCGGGCATGACTTCATCAGCTACGCGCCAAGAGCGCGCTAAATGAATCATGCGCCGTCGGGCGCAGTCATTGAGCGCAGCGAAGTCATTTTGTCATGAAGCCATGACTGCGAATCAAGTCCTGGCCTCGCGGCGAACGCAGCAAGGCCATCCACGCCTTGGCCGCTGGATTGTCCCGCGCGCGTTTTAGGGTCACGGCATCTTGCCTGATCGGCGCGTGCAGGTGTTCGGGTACGACCCATAGTGAGCCGCGGCCTGGCTCAACCTGCGACAGCGCAATAAAGCCCAGTTCAGCATTACCGGTGGCGATGAAGTGATAGGTCTGGCCGATGCTCTCACCCGTGACCAGCTTGGGCTGCAACGCGGCGCGCAGACCCAGCCGTTCAAGGGTCTGCATGGCGGCAGCGCCGTAGGGCGCGGTTTTGGGATTGGCGATAGCGAGCTTGTCGAAGCCGCCGCCTTTAAGCACTTCGCCTTGGTCATCGACCAGACCGGGCCGGGCCGACCACAGCGCCAGTTGGCCGATGGCGTAGGTCAGGCGCGTGCCTGGCGCGGCCTCTCCTTCGGCCTCAAGCCGCGCCGGGCGCTCGGCGTCGGCGGCCAGCAGCACGTCGAACGGCGCGCCATGCTTGATCTGGGCGTAGAGCATCCCGGTGGCGCCGAAAGAGAGTAGGGCGGTGTGCTCCGTGCTCTGCTCCAACAGCGTTGCCAGCGCCTTGGCTGGCGCGCTGAAATTGGCCGCCACGGCAACCCGGACTTGGTCGGCGCTGGCGTACCACGGCCAGGCCAGCGCGGCGATCAGGGCGAGCCAGCGGCTAGGCATCTATCCGCTCCGCGCCGCCAGCCACAACCCCATCGTCTTGATCCCGGCCACCGTCAGCAACAGCGATCCGCCCAGGTGCAGCGCGGCGGTGGCCAGCGCTTGCGTGTAACGCTGGTGTAGCAGCATCTCGACCACCTCGGCGCTGAACGACGAAAAGGTCGTCAGCGCGCCCAAAAAACCCGTCACCAGCAGCAGCCGCCAGACCGGGTCAAGCTCCAAGTGGTGTTGAAAGTACGCCACGCACACGCCCACCAGATAACCGCCAATCAGGTTGGCCGCCAGCGTGCCCCAAGGCAAGAACGCCCCCGCGTGGTTCAGCCACAGGCCCAGCGCCCAGCGCAGCAGCGCGCCCAGACAGGCGCCGGTGCAGATGGCGATGACGGTGTGCATGGGTTCAAGCGCGGAAAAGGACCACTGCGGCGGGCGTGTTCAACTGCCGTTTTAAGTTTTCAAAACTGTTTCTCAATCCCCGCTTGTTTCAGGATGGCGTTGGCCGTGTGGCGATTGTTCACGGTTACGGCCATCGTGATGGGCGCCTTGGTGATGGGGCTGTACCAAACTTCATGACTGCCCTTGGCCTGACGGATAAGCGTACAACCGTGCGCGCGCAAGATGGCGCACAGTTGCGCGTGATAGCCGCTGCCCACGGCCTACATCGCAAGCAATTGAGGAGCGATTTCGACGTGACTGAACCGCAGGCGCACATCCGTCGGCGCAAGGGACAGGCCGTTTACCTCGACCAAATCCGGCATTACTTCCCACACGCGGTTAACCAACCCTTCGTAGGTTTCGGCCTCGGTGACGAGGTGAAGCGCATCACACTCGGCAACCCACACGCTGCGATCATTCGCGTCACGGGCGATGGCGTGAGTAACTGTTACATCGAAAGTCACGGGTTGGGAGAGGGAGACGACGTTGCTCATGCTGGCAGTCTAACAAAGACGCGGTCAGCGCGGAAGTGTTAGTACCTCGGAGCCTGATCCGCCGCCTCGCCGCCCAAAGCGTCGATCAGATCGCCAATCAGCGCGCTCAACTCGCCCGTGGCCAGCGCGGCGTCGGCGTCGAAACGGTCGTCTTCAGATGCCGCCGTGCGTTCCTCGAACACGCCTTCTTGAAACGCGATCTTCTTGAGCTGCAACGCCTGCGTCAGCACAAAGCCCACCCGCCCTTGCCAGCCGAGGGCCAGGCGGGTTGGCAGTTTGCCTTCGGCGATGTGCTGGCGTACCTCGTTGGTGGCCAGATCGTGGCGCGTGAACTTGACCACCGCCGGTTCGTCGCCGCTGCCTTTCAGTTCGCATTCGCGCTCGATGTGAAAAGCCTCGGGCAGTTCAGCCGGCGATTCGGCGGCCAGCCAGCCGGCCATCGCCGCTTGCGGCGAGCGCGCCGTTTGCAGCAGGCCGATGACAAAGCCCCGGCCCGCCACGCGCACCAGACTGGCGATGACCTCGTCGGCCTTGCCTTGGGCGCCCGCGCCCAGCGCCAGCCAGCGTTGGTGCGGGTTCAGCCACACCGCCAACTCGGTGCGGCGTGGAAAGGCTTGCGGCAGCAGCGCCAGCAGCGCATCGTCGCGCAGATCGCGCAATTCTTTCTTGCCCGGTTTGCGTCCGACGGTTTTTTCAATGTGGTCGGCGGCCTCCTGCGCCCGGCGGCGCACGGCGTCGCCCGGTACGGCCTTGGTCTCGATGGCAAAGCGCGCGATCCACTGGCCATCCACGGTTTCCACCAGCGCCCCATGCGCTTGACCGCGCGGCGGGGTCCAGCCGGTGGCTTTCTGTTGCGTCGCGCCGCATTCGGCAAACGGCTCGCGCGTTAGCGCGGCCTCCAGTTGTCGCGCCGAGGTCGGCCAATCGGGGCCGAGGCGGTAAATCATCAGGTTCTTGAACACGGCGGCGGATTGTAGGTGAGTGTTGCGTTCAACCTAGAAACCGCAGTTGAACGCGCCCGAGCTGAGTCGTCATCGGGTGGGCTGGCAAGGCGCGACAAGGCCGCG
>JAITMV010000143.1 GCA_031277295.1 Burkholderiaceae bacterium
GGCGCCGACTTGGTAACCACCGATGTGTGGACCAGCATGGGCTACGAAGCCGAAAACGAAGCGCGCCGCCAAGCGTTCGCGCGCTGGTGCGTGGACCAGGCAATGATGCACGCCGCCAAGCCCGACGCCCTGTTCATGCACTGCCTGCCCGCGCACCGCGGCGAGGAGGTCAGCGCCGAGGTGATCGACGGCCCGCAATCGGTGGTCTGGGATGAAGCGGAAAACAGAATGCACGTGCAGAAGGCGCTCATGGAGCGTCTTTTACTTGGGTATGTCATATAGAGAGTCGCCAAGGCCGTGAAGCAGGCCGCGCCAGGATAAAAAAAGGGCTGACCTTGCGATCAGCCCTTAAAGGGATCCCTGTACCCCGTAAGAGTATCGAAAGGATCCGAGGAGACAACCATTCGGCGCGGCTTGCGCACCACAGTAAAGGCCCCGGCGGGTGAGACGACAAGAAGAGCCACCGGCCTTTACTCTGGCCGCCATGCCGGGCAAACCCGGCGTGGCGGTTTCCGAAAGCTTCTTACGTTAGAAGCCAACTGCGGGCCAAAAGTTCCCGCCAAATCGATTAACGCTTTTTGGCGGAAGCAGCCTTGGCGACGTTGGTGGCGCTATTGGCCACGGCGTTCATGTTGGCCTCGGCCACCTCGGACGCCTGCTTGACGGCTTTTTGCACCGACTCGAATGCGTTGTTCGCAGCGGCCACGGCGCTCTTCATCACGGCCACGGCGGTCTCGGAGCCGGCCGGCGCGTTTTTGGCGGCGTTGTCGACCATCGCGGCGAATTGCGCCTGGCTTTCGGCAATCTTGTTCTCAAATGCCTTGCTGAATTCAGCGCCGGTGCCAGAAGCAATGTCGTACAGATGACGGCTGTAGGCGGCAGTCTTCTCGGCCAGAGGTTGAAACAGACTGGCTTGAAGAGCGATCAACTCTTGCGCGTCCCTGACCGACAGCAGCGCCTGGCTGTGCTGAGCGGATTCGGTCAACGCGGCCCTGGTGACTTGCAGGTTCAACTCAACCAGCTTCTCAACGCCTTCAAAAGCTTTGGCGGTCAGACCATGCAGAGTTTCCAGATTGGCTTTCTGAGTAGCAACCAATTGTTCGGGGGTCAACATTTTCAATTCTCCTGAAATGATGGGTGGATGGATGGATTTGCAGTTTTGCACTCGTGCTACCCTGAACCATGACTTATGTTGCAGTGCAGCATGAAACGAATTTTAAGGACTGTGTGAGCAAATGCAAGCCTTCGCGCTGCCTTGTGGCTACTTTTAGATAGCGCTTTCTAACTTTACAAAAACGCCTCGGCGCGGGGAGCACTATCGAGGCGCTGGCAAAATCCGGCACGATGAGTCCACCCGCCTTGCCCTCACCCGCCCGCCCGCAACCGGAGCCACGCAGCGCCTACCGCGCTTTTCGCACCATCACCACGCGCTGGATGGATAACGACCAGTACGGCCATGTCAATAACGTGGTGTACTACTCGTGGTTCGACACCGCCGTTAACGCGCACCTGATCGAACAAGGCGCGCTTGACCCGGCGGGCGGTCAAACCATCGGCTTGGTAGTCGAGACGCAGTGCCAGTACTTCGCGCCGCTGGCGTTTCCGCGAAACGTCGAGGCCGGCATCCGCGTGGCGCACATCGGCTCTTCCAGCGTGCGCTACGAAGTCGGCTTATTCGCCCAGGGCGAGGCGCGGACGGCCGCCAAGGGATATTTCGTGCATGTGTACGTGGACCGCGCCACGCAAAGGCCGGTGCCGCTGCCGCCGGTTTTGAAGACGATTTTGAAGCAATTGAGCCTAGGTTGAAATGTCACAGTTGAACGCCCCCATTGCCGATCCCGACAGCGTCGATGCGGCAATCAAAAACCGTTACAGCGTGCGCGCCTTCCTGCCAACGCCGGTGCCGCGCGATCTGATCGAGCACATCCTGCGCGTGGCCAGCCGCGCGCCCAGCGGCAACAACGCCCAGCCCTGGAAGGTGTACGTGTTGCAAGGCGCCAAGCGCGACGAACTGGTGCGCTTAGTCAGCGCCGCGCATGAGCAGCAGCGCGCGCAACCCGAGCTAGCGGCCCAGCTCCGCTCTGACTATGACTATTACCCACACCAATGGGTCGAGCCTTTTTTGAGCCGCCGCCGCCACAACGGCTGGACGCTGTACGACCTGCTGGGCATCGCCAAGGGCGACAAGGAACGCATGTTTGCCCAGCACCACCGCAATTTCAGCTTGTTCGGCGCACCAGTGGGGCTGATGCTCACGCTGCACCGCTCTCTGGCCGAAGGCAGCCTGCTCGACTACGGCATGTTTGTGCAAAGCCTGATGGTCGCCGCCCGCGCGCGTGGCCTGCACACTTGCGCGCAAGCGGCGTGGGCGCCTTACGCCAGCATCGTGCGGCCGCTGATCGGCGCCTCGGACGACGAAATGCTGATCTGCGGCATCGCACTGGGTCATGCCGACCCCCACGCGCCGATCAATACCTACGGCACCCCGCGCGAACCGGTCGAGACATTCACCCGCTGGCTGGAATAAGCCCACGCCGCACATCAAAACGAGTAACAAGTCAGGAGACACCCCATGCCCAGCATCATCCACAGCCTGCTCGACACCGACCTGTACAAGTTCACCATGATGCAAGCGGTGCTGCACCAGTTTCCGAGCGCCCAGGTCGAATACAAGTTCAAGTGCCGCACGCCCAATACCCCGCTGGCGCCATACATCGACGAAATCCGCGACGAAATCCGCCGACTTTGTCGCCTATGCTTTACCGACGACGAACTGGCCTACATGCGCTCGCTGCGCTTCATCAAGAGCGACTTCGTGGACTTTCTCGGCCTGTTCAAACTGAACGAGAAATACATTGCCGTCGAACCGCTGGCCGATGGCGAAATCGATATCCGCGTGCGCGGCCCGTGGCTGCACACCATCATGTTCGAAATTCCGGTGCTGGCGATTGTCAGCGAGGTCTGGTTTCGCAACACCGCGACCGGCCTGGACTTAGGTGAAGGCCGCCGCCGTCTGCGCGCCAAACTCGATAGCCTGCAAGCGACCGGCCTGGCCCATCTGAAGATTGCTGACTATGGCACGCGCCGCCGCTTTTCCCGCGCCTGGCAGCGCGAACTGCTGCAAACCCTCAAAGACCGCCTGGGCACAGACGCCGACGGCAAACTTACCGGCACCAGCAATGTGTTGTTCGCCAAAGAACTGGGCCTGCGTCCCATGGGCACGATGGCGCACGAGTACCTGCAAGCCTGCCAAGCGCTTGGGCCGCGTTTGCGCGACACGCAGGTATTCGCGTTCGAGAAATGGGCGCAGGAGTACAGGGGTGATCTGGGTATCGCGCTGTCCGACGTGTACGGCATGAACGCCTTCTTACGCGACTTTGACATGTACTTCTGCAAGCTGTTCGACGGCGCGCGCCACGACAGCGGCGACCCATTCAATTGGGGCGAGCGCATGATCGAGCACTACGCCGCCAATCGCTGCGACCCACGCACCAAGCTGCTGATTTTTTCCGACGGACTGACGATTCCACGCTGCATCGAGTTGTTCAAGCGTTTTCATGGCCGCATTCAGGTGGCTTTCGGCGTCGGCACCAACCTGACCAACGATCTGGGGCCGCCGGCGCTATCCATCGTCATGAAGATGATCCAATGCAACGGCCAGCCGGTGGCGAAAATTTCCGACACGCCCGGCAAAACCATGGTCGAGGACAAAGGCTATCTGGCTTACCTGCGCCAAGTGTTCGATCTGCCGCCGCCGGCCGCATCGTGACGCTGACCGCGCACGCCGCCGCCCCGCTGACCGTTGTGTGGGCGGCGCCGTTTGCCGGCTTGCTGTTGTCTATCGCGTGCTGGCCGCTGGCCGCGCCACGGTTCTGGCATCGGCACTTCGGCAAGATCGCCGCCGGCTGGGCGCTGGCCTTCATCGCGCCGTTCACGCTGGTGCATGGTACCGGCATGGCGGCAGCACAGGTGGCGCACGCGCTGTTGGCCGAGTATCTGCCGTTCATCGTACTGCTGACGGCGCTGTTTACTATCTCAGGCGGCATTTACGTGCGCGGTAACCTGCACGGTTCGCCAGCGCTCAACACCGTCTTGCTGGCGGCGGGCGCGCTACTGGCCAATGTCATGGGAACCACCGGCGCGTCGATGCTGCTGATCCGCCCGCTGATCCGCGCCAACGACAACCGCCGCCACAACGCGCACGTGATCGTCTTTTTCATCTTCGTTGTCGGCAACATCGGCGGCGCGCTCACGCCGCTGGGCGATCCGCCGCTGTTTCTGGGCTTTTTGAAGGGCGTGGGTTTCTTTTGGACCGCCCGCCACCTGATGGGACCGACGCTGTTTCTGCTGGCCGTATTGCTGGCGCTGTTCTATCTGATCGACCGCCACTGGTATCGCAAGGAAGGCGTGCAGCCGGTCGATCCCACGCCAAACACGCCCCGCGTGGGCTGCGACGGCGCCATCAACTTCGCGTTGCTGGGTGCGGTGGTCGCGCTGGTGCTCGTCAGCGGCTTGTGGCGACCCGGTATTCACTGGGGCATCGCGGGCGTGGAAGTGGCGCTGCAAGACCTGGCGCGCGACCTCGGCCTGATCGCCGTCACTGCCGCGTCGCTGGCCCTTACGCCGCGTGCGGCGCGCGCCGACAACCAGTTCCATTGGGCGCCGATGCAGGAGGTGGCCAAACTGTTCGCCGCCATCTTCCTGACCATGATCCCCGTCATCGCCATGCTGCAAGCAGGAACGAACGGCCCGTTCGGCTCGCTGCTGCGCGCCGTCACCCGCGCCGACGGCACACCCGAGCCGGCGCTGTACTTCTGGAGCACCGGGCTGCTGTCGGCCTTTTTGGACAACGCGCCGGCCTATCTGGTTTTCTTCAACACCGCCGGCGGCGACGCCGACCGCCTGATGGAACCGCTGGCTGGAGCGCTGGCGGCCATCAGCGCGGGCGCAGTGTTCATGGGCGCGCTGACATACATTGGCAACGCCCCCAACTTGATGATCAAGGCTATTGCCGAAGACCGGGGAATTAAGATGCCGGGCTTTCTAGGCTACCTGACGTGGAGCGGGGCTGTACTGTTGCCTTTGTTTGCCGGGGTGACGTGGCTGCTCCGGTTTTGAGGCGACGCCTTAAGCTTTGCGCCCATGACGGATACCGGGAGTATGCTCGGCGGATACTCGAATGGCAAACGCCGCCTTCGCCCATGCCGCTGAAAGACCTGCCCCCCAACGCGCGCCCGCGCGAAAAGCTGCTGGCGCGCGGCCCGGCGGCGCTGGGCGACGCTGAGTTGCTGGCGCTGCTGCTGCGCACCGGTACCGCCGGGCGCAGCGTGCTGCACATGGCGCAGGAGTTGCTGGAGCGGTTCGGCGGCATCGCCGGTCTGCTGCACACGGGCGCCGATGATTTAAAGCGCGTCAAGGGCCTGGGCGGCCCGGCCAAGCGCGCCGAATTGATCGCCGTGCTGGAACTGGCACGCCGCGCGCTGGCCGAGCAACTCGCGCAGCGCCCGGTCTTCGACGCGCCAAACACCCTGAACGAGTACCTGCAACTGCACCTGGCTCAGCGCCCGCACGAAGTGTTTGCCGCCTTGTTCCTGGACGCTCAGCAACGCCTGATTGCGCTGGAGGAGCTGTTTCGCGGCACGCTGACGCAGACCAGCGTCTACCCGCGAGAGGTGGTGCTGCGCGCACTGCACCACCACGCCGCCGCCGTGGTGCTGGCGCACAACCACCCCAGCGGCGACGTGCAGCCCAGCGGCGCGGACGAAGCGCTGACACGAACACTCAAGGCCGCCCTGGCGCTGATCGACGTGCGCGTGATCGACCATATCGTCGTCTCGCCCGGACAAACGTTTTCGATGGCCCGGCAAGGAACATGGTGAAAGCAAGTTCGCTGCAAGACCTGGGACAGATCGCCCGGCGCCTGGCCGAAACGCGCGAGCGCGCGGCACGCCAAGCCGCCGCGCGAGAGGCAGCACAGCGGCGCGAGCGCGCCGAACGGGAGTTGTTTGCACGCGCCGTCGGCCCGGCAACGCCGCTACCCGTCCACGGCCGCGTATTGCACGCACGCGCTGGCGCGCCGCCCGAGGCGCGTCAGCGTCAACGCGACGAGCAGGCAGCGCTGCGCGAATCAATCTCCGACGAGTTCGACGCCAGCACGCTGCTGGATGTGGATGAGCACCTGAGTTTTCGCCGCGCCGGTATCGGCCCTGACGTCGCCGCGCGGCTGCGCCGCGGCCAGTGGGCGGTGCAGGGCCAGATCGATTTGCACGGTCTGCGCGTGGATCAAGCGCGCGAGGCGCTCGGCCAGTTCCTGCACCACGCCAAAAGCGCCGGCTGGCGCTGCGTGCGTGTCGTACACGGCAAGGGTTTAGGCTCGCCTGGTCGAACGCCCGTGCTCAAAGGCAAGGTACACGGCTGGCTGGCGCAAAAAAAAGAGGTTCTGGCCTTTGTGCAAGCACGGCCCGTGGACGGCGGCGCGGGAGCGCTGCTGGTGCTGCTGGCGGCCACCGCCCGCGCACGGATTTGATGCCCTGCAAAAGCTACAGCCGCGTAACGGCCTTGGGAGTGTGAGTGTGAGGTACGGAAATCAAGGACAGGCTCAGGGGTGAATTTCCCAGGGCCTACCTACTACCTGCCACCGGCCAGCGATGCCGCTACAGCGCGCTTGAACGGCGTTAATCGCTGGCCCAGGCGCAGCGCGGCGTCGCGCAGCAGGCGAGCGGGCGGGGCCTCGTTGGTGTAGAGGGTGGCAATGAAGCGCGTAATTTCGTACAGCGGGCGGGTGGCCAGGCGGTGTTTGCGCTGGTAGCGCGCCAGCGGTTCGGGTGCGCCGATGTCGCAACCGGCGGCTTGGGCGGCAAGCAGTTCGCGTGACAGTGTTTCGACCGCCCGCAGCCCAAAGTTGAAGCCGTGCGCGGTGACTGGGTGCATACCGACGGCGGCGTCGCCGACGCAGGCAAAGCGGGTGGCCACCATGCGGTGCGGATACACACCGACCAGCGGGTAGGCGTGGCGCGTGCTGGTCAAGCGCATGGCGCCCAGACGGTGGTCGAAGCGGCGCGTGATGTCGGCGTTGAAGGCCGGTTCATCGAGTGTCAGCAGCGGTTCGATCCGCTGGTGCGCAAGCGTCAGTACAACCGAAGCGCGGTGTTCGCCGGTCGCCGGGTCGTTGTTCATGGGCAGCAGCGCCAGTGTCTGAGCGTGACCAAACCATTCCCAGGCGGTGTGGTGATGCGGCTCGTCGTGCGTGACCTGGAACACCAGCATGGTGCGGCCGAAGTCGTGCTGACTGGCGCCGATGCCGACCGCGCGCCGGGTGGCTGAAAAGCGACTGTCGGCCGCCACTAGCAGCCGTGCCCGCAGTTGCGCGCCGCTGGCCAGCGTGATCTGGGCGGCCTGTTCATCAACCAGGGTGTGCGCCACGCCGTCAGCGGCGATCAGGGTGATGTCGCCGTGGCGCGCAATGCTGTCTTGCACCGCGTCCCAGGCGGCACGGCGGATCAGGTGGTTGGACACCAGCCAGCCCAGTTCGCTGCGCCGCGTCAGCCCGTGGCCAATCACCATGGCAAACGACGAGGGGCCGTTGAGTACCTGGGCGTCGCGCAAGGGCGACAGCGCGGCGGCATCAAACGCCTGAATGCGCTCCCACAGGCCAAGCCGGCGCAAGGTGTCGGCTGATCTTTGCGTCAAGGCGATTTCGCGCCCGTCGAAGGACGGATCTGCCAGCACCGCTTGCGGTTGCTGCTCCACCACGCCGATTGAAAGCCCGGCGCCCGACAGCGCGCGCGCCAGACACAAGCCGGCCGGGCCGGCGCCACTGATGAGGAGATCGAAGGTTTGCATAGCCTGCTAGTGTCCTGGTTTAGAAGTTCGTGAACAAAAAATCTGCCGAAATCAGTGCCAGGCAAGGCGCAAACCGCAGCAATACTGCGTGGTATTGCGAGGATTTGCTGGCGCCGCATGGCGCTGATTCTCGGTAGATTTTGTTTGCGAACTTCTAACTCAAAACACTAGGATAGCCCATGCGTGCCCGATAGCACATTGACCGGGGTCAACCGGAACCGACGGCGCCGGGACGCAGTTGCTCTAAAGTGAAACACTCCCCCCTGAGGCGCTTACGCGCCATCCCCCCTGAGGGGGGACGTACCCAGCGGCCTGGCAAAGCCAGCTCCACGGGTGCCCTGGCGTGGCTTGCTCCGCAGCCTTGCGGCTCTTTACGTTTCATACGTCGCGGGTGGCGCGTGAGCGTCATGGGCAACTGAAG
>JAITMV010000233.1 GCA_031277295.1 Burkholderiaceae bacterium
CAGCGCGCAGATCGAAATCGCCGGCATGACGAGGATGAAGGCCGAGACCAGCTTCATCTCGCGCGGGCCGATGCGCTTGCCCAGATACACCGGCGAGCGGCCCAGCAGCAGCGCCGTCAGAAACACCGCGATGATCACATAGACGGTAATCGCATAAATGCCCGCCCCAACGCCGCCGGGCGAGACTTCGCCCACCATCATGTTCAGCAGCAGCACCATGCCGCCCAGCGCCGTGAACGAATCGTGCATCGAGTTGACCGCCCCGCCCGTGGTGCCGGTGGTCGCCGCGCCGAACACGGTGGAGCCAACGATGCCAAAGCGCTGCTCCTTGCCCTCCATCGCCGCGCCGGCCAGTTCGGGCGCGCTGCCCTGCCCGGCCAGCTCAAACCCGGTCAGGCTCACGTACACCAGCAGGAAAACCGCCGCCAGCGACCACAGCAGCACGCGCCCAGCGCGCCGGTCGCCCACCATCGTGCCGAAGGTGCGCGGCAGGCAGAACGGAATAACGATCAGCAGCAGCGACTGAAACAGGTTTGACCACGGCGTCGGGTTCGACAGCGGATGCGCCGAATTGGCATTGAAAAACCCGCCGCCATTGGTACCCAGCAGTTTGATGACTTCTTGCGAGGCCACCGGCCCGCCCGGAATCGACTGCGCGCCGCCTGTCAGCGTGGTGGCGGCGGTAAAGCCCGAGACGTTCTGCACCACGCCCGAGGCGACGAAGATGAGCGCGCCGATCAGCGACAGCGGCAGCAGAATGCGCAGCGTCGAGCGCGTCACATCGGCCCAGAAGTTGCCGATCATGCCCGTGGCGCGGGCCGCAAGCCCGCGGATCAAGGCCGCGGCGACGGCCATGCTCACCGCCGCCGACAAGAACATCTGCACCGCCAGCCCGAGCGCCTGCACCGCGTAGCCCACTGTGGTTTCGGGCGAAAACGCCTGCCAGTTGGTGTTGGCGACAAAGCTGGCGGCGGTGTTGAAGGCCAGATCCGGCGGCAGCGCCGACAGGCCCAGGCTATAAGGCAGCCACGGCTGCAAGCGTTGCAGGCCGTAGAGCACGACAAAGCCGGCCAAGGTGAACAGCAACAGCGCGCGCAGATAGGCTTGCCAGCCTTGCTGCTCGTCCGGGTCGGCGCCAATCACCCGGTACAGCAGCCGCTCGGCCCGCCAGTGCGTGGGCGCGGTATAAACGCGCGCCATGTAATCGCCCAGCGGGCGGTGCAGCAGTCCGAGGATGAGGGCCAGCGCGGCCAGATTCAAAGCCGCCAGCAAAAATCCGTTCACGTCAGAACTTCTCGGGACGGAACAGCACGACGAGCATGTACCCAATGGCCGCCACGCAGGCGACAGCTGCCAACGCAATCAGGACGGTCACAGTTTGGCCAGCGCCTTTCCCAGTCCGTCGGTGCCGATCAGGATCGCCGTCACCAAAATCAGGTAAATCAGATCTTGCACCGCGCTGCTCGTTCGCCGAATTGCGTAAAGTAGATCACTATACACCACGATCCTTGCGCGGCAACGGCAGGCCCAGGCGCGACGGCCTGAAAAACGGATCGGGTTTCATATCAAGCTTCATATCAGTTTCCCATGACGCTCACGCGCCACCCGCGCCGCATGAAACGTAAAGGGCCCAATGGCTGTGGAGCAAGCCATGCCAGGGCACCCGCGGATCTGGCTTTGCCAGGCTGCTGGGTGCGTCCCCCCTCAGGGGGAAAAGCGCGTAAGCGCCTCAGGGGGGAGTGTTTCATCTCAATATCCCGCCCCGATAAAATCCCACCATGCCTGCGTCCGCGCTACTCAAACCGGCGACCTATGACGACCTATGACGACCTGTGCGCCCTGCCGCCCAACCGGGTGGGTGAGATTGTGCGGGGAGTGTTGTACAGCCAGCCGAGGCCGGCTCCGAGGCATGTACGCTCAAGTTCGATGCTGGGAGGAAAGCTGATTCCCCGTTTCGACGAGGGCGACGGTGGCCCCGGCGGCTGGTGGATTCTGGATGAACCGGAACTACACTTAGACGACGACGTGCTGGTGCCCGATCTGGCGGGCTGGCGGCGCGAGCGGATGCCGGTCTTGCCGGACACGGCTTGGTTTGACCTCGCGCCGGATTGGGTGTGCGAGATTCTCTCGCCCGGCACCGCGCGGCTGGATCGCATCGAGAAGATGCCCATCTACGCCGCCGCCGGGGTGCGGCGTTTGTGGCTGATTGATCCATTGCCGCGCACGCTGGAAGCCTACGAAAACCAGCAGGGCAATTGGCTGCGAATCGCCGCCCACGCCGATCAGGAGCAGGTGCGCGTGCCGCCGTTCGACGCCGTGGCGATTGATCTGGGCGGGCTGTGGGCGTAGCAAGGTAACAAGGCAGGGTAGGGTAGGCTGGGTTGAGCGTAGTGAAACCCGGCCCGCGGAAACTCCCTCCCCCTTTGGGGGAAGAAGTGAGACGGCGCTGCTTTCAATCGCGCCCGTGCATTGCAAATTCTCGCCCTACACTCCCTGCCGCACTGGAAAATCACCCCCATGACCGACGACCCACGCCCCGATCCCGACGCCCTGCTGGCGCAGTTGCGCGCCGGCGAAGAACGCGCCCCGTGCGGGCGGCTGCGCATCTACTTCGGCGCCAGCGCCGGCGT
>JAITMV010000236.1 GCA_031277295.1 Burkholderiaceae bacterium
CGTCTTGCCGGCGCCATTGGGGCCGATCAACGCATGAATGGCGCCGCGCCGAACCTTCAGGTTCACATCGCTTACCGCCACGAATCCCTTGAACTCCTTGACCAGCCCGCGCGTTTCCAGAATGACATCCAAACCCATGTAATCTTCATATCCCTGTGTAGCCGCTGATTGTGGGCGATACCGGGCGGTTTTCGGCTAAGGGTTTGTACCAATCACATCCACGATCCCGTCAGAGGGTAGCAACTCAAGCAGGCGGTGCAGCGCATACTCCACCGTCTGCGCGCGCACGGCTGTACGGTCACCGTCGAAGCGCCGTGTTTCGACGTCAAGTTGGCCACCCACATTCCAGCCAAAGCACACTGTGCCCACCGGCTTGTCGGCGCTGCCGCCGCCCGGCCCTGCGATGCCAGTGACAGCCACGCTGATCTGGGCGCGCGAATACGCGATGGCGCCGTCGGCCATTGCACGCGCCACCGGTTCGCTGACCGCACCATAAGCGGCGATCAGCTCAGCGGGCACGCCCAGTTGGTCGGTTTTGGCGGCGTTGCTATAGGTAACGAAACCGCGCTCAAACCAGTCGGATGACCCCGCCACCGAAGTACATACCGCAGAGATCAAGCCACCGGTGCAGCTTTCAGCGGTAGCCAGCAACCAGCGGCGACGCAGCAAGACGTCGGCCAGCGAGGTAATCAGATCGATAGTTTTGGCAAGCGGCACGAGGTTCATTGTAGCGATCCATACCGCTTTCGCGCCGTATCGTATCGGCGGCATATAAAACCGACGTAGCCCGACCGTCGGTCATCGCCGCACGCCGACGATGATTTTCAGAGTTTTATAAAGACTCAGCGTATTCAGCGCTCGCCAGCATATTCATATTCCACCGTGACACCCGCTGTGACGTGCCTGATAGGACCATACTCCGGCGCACTCCAAATATCGTCCGGCTTATCGCTCGGATCCAGATTCCCATTATCAAGTAAATCTTGATCCCTGAAATGGCAAACGTTGGTGAATTTTCTTCCCGCCAGGGTAAGCGTTTCAAATCCAACAAATGTCGTCCGCGATGGTCTGACCGGTTCTCCATCGGAATCCACGTAATACCCGGTATCATAATAATCCCCAGGCCGCATGAAAGGCATGGTATTATCCGCGGGGTTCGAAGGTATGACCGTGCCATCGGAATCTATTGAACCCAAAGTGATAACACTATTACTGGTCACCGCCCAATAAATTTTATACGCCGCCCCATCCGGCAAGTAAGTCGCCCACATGACAGCAGCCCGATTCTGGAAAATGCCTGGCCCATAACTCGCTGGAACAGTACCGAAGGGCATATCCAACCTGTAATTCACGGTACGGGATGCCGAAAAACAGTCCGCAAAGGAACCGCTGGCGCTCGAAGCGCCGCCGTCGTCATCACCACCCCCGCCGCCGCACGCAGCCAAGGCCAAGCCATAAAAAATCACTGTGACCAGTCTGATAGTCGGTCGCATTCAAGTTACCTCTTTTGCCCTTTAGAGCACACATTGTATCTCTTATGTAAATGGAAGTAACTATTTACAACAAATTTGCAAGCTGCTTGTTGGCAAACCGATACAAAGCAGCGAACACGGTCACAAGACAGCGTGCCGGTCACACTTGACACAAGCGTGTTGGCGCGGCCTCACCTGTCGTTGCCATCTCGCGTCCACGTATCCGAATGAGGGCGAAAAATTTTTCGCCCTTACAGCTCATCCGATTGCACACATCTCAAAGAGGCGCAGCGTCCATCGCCTGAAGCCGGGATTTCACCGCGTTTGCATCCCAGCCTATGCGCTTACCACGCTCGACGCAAAATGCCGGTGGCTACATGACCTCGCCGCCCGCCACCGCAATCGATTGGCCGTGGACCGATTCCGACCCCGGCAGGCATAGCCACGCGACCGCGTTGGCGACCTCATCGGGCAACACCAGGCGGCCTTGCGGGTTGCTGGCCGCAAGCGTGGTCTTGGCCTGCTCGGCGCTGCGTCCGGTCTTGGCGACGATGTTGCCGATGGCGCCATCGAGCAGCGGCGTATCGGTATAACCGGGGCAGACCGCATTGACCGTGACGCCGGTCTTCGCCACTTCCAGCGCCAGCGCCCGCGTCAGGCCTATCACGCCGTGCTTGGCAGCGCAATAGGCCGCAACGTAGGCATAACCGCGCAGCCCCGCCGTGCTGGCCACGTTGACGATGCGCCCCCAACCGGCCTCGATCATGCTCGGCAGCGCGGCCAAAATACAGTGGTACGTCCCGCTGAGGTTGACATCCAGCATCGACTGCCAGGCCGCTGGCTGCGTCCGGATAAGCGGCGCGCTGCTGGCTGCGCCGGCGTTGCAGACCAACACACCGATGGTTCCGCGCGCACGCGCCGCATCGCCAATCGCCGACGCCACGGCCGCGGGGTCGGTCACATCGGCCACCGCGACGCCGTGACCCGATCCGGCCAACTGGGCGCAAACGCCCTCCAGTTCGGCGCGTTTGCGGCCCAACAAAGTCACATTTGCGCCATGACGCGCCAGCGTCTGACAAATGGCCTGGCCAATGCCGCCGCCCGCGCCTGTGACCAGGGCGTGACGACCAGACAGCAACAGCGAGTGATGAGGGCGAGAAAAGTCATTCATGCGATTTCAGCGCTAAATATGGAACTGCGGCACTGGAGGTTGTGACGTATGGTTGCGGTTGTGACACCGCAAAATTAGTTTATAACTAAAATAATTTCATGTCAATCATCATCCACGTCCCGAGAGAGGGAAAACCGATGCGCCCGACGCGGCAAACCGCGCCCAACGCCGCTCAGGTTTCGCAGAGCTTGTTCAAATGTTCTCTGAACTTGCCAAGCAAATCACTGAGTTGCTTCTGTTGCGTTTTGTTGAGTCCACTGAACAGCGAAATCACCCATTGTTCGTGCATACCCGCGACTTCGTCGAACAAGGTCTGTCCTTTGCGGGTGAGGCGGACAAAGTAAGCGCGTCTATCGGACGGATCGTCGCGGCGCGTGATAAGCCCCTCACGGGTCAATCCGTCAACCAACCCGGTGACGTTGCCGCCAGTGACCATCAGCAACTTGGACAACTCGCCCATCTTCAAGCCTTGCGGATGGCGATCAAGCTGTGCCATCAGATCAAAGCGAGCCAAGGTGGTGCGAAACTGACGCCGTAAGCGGCTACGCAAATAAAACTCAGCCAGGTTGTGACAAACCAGCAAACGCAACCACAGCCGCAGGCTCTGATGGTCTTGCGTCGGCCCGGATTTCCGCTTGGCCGATGCCGAATTTTTTTTATCAACCTTGGTCTTGCTCTTGGGGCCGACTCGTGCGGTAGAGGTACTTTTCATGGCAAAGACATGGACCGATCAACGGTATACGCTTTCGTGACGCATACCGGCCGAGTCGGACATGATAGCCGTTGAAATTGAAAACGGCAGTTGAGCTTTTTATTACCCGCACGAAAGATGCAGTGGATGCTTCCCTCCCCGCGGGGGAGCGGACCAAAGACATGAAGATGACCGACGCGGCTGCCTAACAGGAGTCAGGGGTCAGGAGCCGGAGAAGTAGGCCTGCGCTGCGGCGCGCGGGTTGGACCCTCAAATGGATACGACATCGAAGTGCCCATGACGTGATAAACCACAGTTTTAGCGCTGCGCGCTTATCGGCACTTATGGAGCCGCGCCTTTGACTCTCTGGCGGCGCAAGCTCGTCCTTGCAGGCAAGCAGCCTGCGGCGTCCTCGCGCCTTGCCAGCCCACCCGATGGCGGCTAAGCTCGGGCGCGTCCAACTACGGTTTCCAGGGTAGCAAAGCAACAGAAAGTCGTTGCATAACATTGCAACGCTCTGATGGAGAACGAAACTTTTTGAATATGAACACGCGCCGATTTACGTGTAATGGACGCGGTAAGCTCGGCCAAGCTATTGCAAGATACCCTTCAACCCGGCCGGGATCGGCAGCGGCGTCACGGCGATGCCTTCGTCCAGCAGTTGTTCGGTCTGTTCGCGCGTGGCCTGGCCGCGGATGGCGCGTTCGCTGGTCTCGCCGTAATGGATGCGGCGCGCTTCTTCGGCAAAGCGCTCGCCCACGTCTTCGGTTTGGGCCATCACCCGGCGCACCATGCGCAGCCAAGCCGCCTGTAGCGCCGCCGATGGCAAGGCAGCCGTTGAAGTTTGGCCATCTTCGGCTATCGTCTCGCCACGTCCGGCGCTCGCGCCGCGAAGGTTCAGACGCGGTGCGCTAAGCTGCTTGGTGATCGATTTGTCGCCGCACAGCGGACACTCCAACAGGCCGCGCACAAGTTGGCGCTGGAAATCGTCTTCAGAGGAAAACCAGCCCTCAAAGACGTGGGCCTGAGTGCACTGGAGGTCAAGAACTTTCACGGCATCGCTTGCCACTGCAACGGCCAAGCGCCCGCCAGGACGTTTTGAAGCCAGAGCGCGCCGACCAGGGTTTTGGAATCGGTCACTTGGCCGCTGCGGCACCAGTCAATCAGTTGCGCGGGCGTGGCAGTAAACACTTCCAGAAATTCGCCCTCGTCCAACCGGCGCTGGCCCGCCGCCAACTCGCGTGCAAACCAGACTTCGATGCACTCGGTTGAATACGCCACCGTCGGGTGCAGCACACCAGCGCGCGCCCATTGCCGCGCGCTGTAGCCGGTTTCTTCCTGCAACTCCCGCCGCGCGCAGGCCAGCGTGTCTTCGCCGGGGTCGATCTTGCCGGCGGGAAATTCGATGATGGTCTGCCTGACGGGATAGCGAAATTGGCGCTCCAGCACCAGTTGCACCGAGCCATCGGCGGCTTCGAGCATGGGCACAATCATCACCGCGCCGGGGTGAACAAAGTATTCGCGCACCGCAGTACCGCCGTTGGGCAAGCGCACGTCGTCGCGAAAGGCGTGCAGAAAGCCGCCGCGCAACAACTCGTGGCTACGCAGCCGGTGTTCGGTCAGCTCAGCAGTCATTGGGCGGATTTGCTTGCAGGCTTTCAGGCCGCAAGCATCTGCACAATGGCGTCGGCGCACAGCGTCATCAACGCACCAGGCACGATGCCCAGGATGAGCAGCAGCGCTCCGTTAAGCGAAAGCACGGCGCGCATGTCCAACGGCGCGCTGATCGCGGCGGGAGCGCCCACCGGGTCGTCGAAGTACATCACCTTGATGACGCGCAGGTAGTAGAACGCGCCAATCAGCGACATCATCACCGCAAACACCGCCAGCGTGATATAGCTCGGCTGCCCGGTACTGATCAGCGCTTGCAGCACCGACAGCTTGGCCTGGAAACCCACCAGCGGCGGCAATCCAGCCAGCGAGAACAGGCAGATTGACATGATGCCGGCGTACAGCGGGCTGTGTTGATTGAGGCCGGAGAAATCGGCGATTTCTTCGCTTTCAAAGCCCTCGCGCGCCAGCAGCAAAATGACACCGAAGCTGGCCAGCGTGGTCAGCACGTAGGTCACAACGTAGAACATGGCCGAGCTATAAGCGTTGGCCGCGCCCAATGAGTTGTTGCTGACCACCCCCGCCATCAAACCAAGTAACACGAAGCCCATTTGCGCGATGGTCGAATACGCCAGCATACGTTTCAGATTGGTTTGCGCGATGGCCGCCAGGTTGCCGATCAGCAGCGAGGCAATGGCCAGCAGGCCCAGCATCTGCTGCCAGTCGCTCCATAGCGGCAACAGTCCTTCGACTAGCAAGCGAATCGCCATGGCAAATGCCGCCAGCTTGGGCGCGCCGCCGATCATCAGCGTGACGGCTGTGGGAGCGCCGTGATAAACGTCCGGAATCCACATGTGAAACGGCGCCGCGCCGAACTTGAACGCCAGGCCAGCGACCACGAATACCACGCCGAATACCAGTACCTGATGATCGACCTTGCCCGAAGCAATGGCCTTGAGAACTTCCGCGATGTCCAGCGTGCCGGTGGCGCCGTACAGCATGGACATGCCGTACAGCAAAAAACCGGAGGCCATCGCGCCGAGCACGAAGTACTTCATCGCCGCCTCGACCGAAACCACGTGGTCACGCCGCAGCGCCACCAGCGCATAGCTGGCCAGCGTCAGACATTCCAGCCCCAGATACACCAGCACGAAGTTGTGCGCCGATACGATGACGTAGATGCCCAGCAGCGCCAATAAACCGAGCACGTACCACTCGCCACCGCCGCGCAACATGCCGCGCTCGGTGACATACGCGCGGCCATAGATGAAGGTAATCAGCAATGACAGCGCGGCGAAGCATTTGAGCCAGTTGGCCATCGGGTCGCTGACCACCATGTCGCCAAAGCCGAAAATCGTCCGCCCCAGGCCGGCGTAATACCCGCTCAGCGCCGCCAGCACCAGCAGCGTGAGGATCGAAAGCGTATACGCCACCATGCGCCGCCTGCCCTTGTCGAGCAGATCGGCCAGCGCGATCACGCAGGCCATGACCAGCAGCACGATCTCCGGATAAACGGCCATCAAACTGAATTTGTCCATCATTTTTATGCCCTCAATTCAGTTTGGAGGCCGTGGCCTGTTGGATCAACTGGGTCACCGAGGCGTCCATGACGTCCGTGATCGGCTTCGGATACAGGCCCATCCACAACACGGCTATCGCCAGCAGCGCCAGCATCAGGAATTCACGGCTGTTGATGTCGGCCAGCGCGCGCACGTGATCGTTCGCCACCGCGCCGAAATACACGCGCTTGAACATCCACAACGTGTAGGCGGCGCCCAGAATCAGCGCCGTGGCGGCCAACAAGCCGAGCCAGAAATTGGCCTGCACCGCGCCCAGGATCACCATCCACTCACCCACAAACCCAGCCGTGCCCGGCATACCGCAGTTGGCCAAGGCGAACAGCAGCGCCAGCGCGGTAAAGCGCGGCATGGTGTTGACGACGCCGCCGTAAGCGGCGATCTCGCGCGAATGTACGCGGTCGTACAGCACGCCAATGCACAAGAACATCGCGCCCGAGACGAAGCCGTGCGAAATCATCTGCACCAACCCGCCAGCAATACCCAGCGGACTGAAGATGAAAAAGCCCAGCGTGACGAAGCCCATGTGCGCCACCGACGAGTACGCCACCAGCTTTTTCATGTCCTGCTGCACCAACGCCACCAGGCCGACGTAGATGACGGCAATCAACGACAACGCGATCATCAGCCCCGCCCATTCGCGCGAGGCGTCAGGCAAAATCGGCAGCGAAAAGCGCAGAAAGCCGTAAGCGCCCAGCTTCAGCATGATGGCCGCCAGCACGGCGGAGCCGCCGGTCGGCGCTTCGACGTGTACGTCCGGCAGCCAAGTGTGTACCGGCCACATCGGCACTTTGACCGCGAACGCCGCGAACATGGCGAAGAACAACAATGTCTGCGCCGTGCCGCCAATCGGCATGCTCTGCCAGGCCAGAATATCGAAGCTACCGCCCGAGTGCGTGTACAGGTAAATAAATGCCACCAGCGTCAGCAGCGAGCCAAGCAGCGTGTACAGAAAGAACTTGAACGCGGCGTAAATTTTGTTGGGGCCGCCCCAGATGCCGATAATCAGATACATCGGGATCAGCGTGGCTTCGAAAAAGATGTAAAACAGCACGCCGTCGAGCGCGGCAAATACGCCAATCATCAGCCCGGACAGGATCAGGAAGGCCGCCATGTACTGGTTGACCTTGCGCTGAATCACCTCCCAGCCGGCGATGACGACGATCACCGTGATGAAAGCCGTCAGCAGTATGAACCACACCGACAGGCCGTCCACGCCCAAGTGGTAATTGACGTTGAAGCGCTTGATCCAGGACGCCTCTTCGACAAACTGCATCTCGGCCGTGCCGAGCTTGAAGTTGTAGTACAACGGCAGCGTAACCAGAAAACTCGCCAGCGAGCCGGCCAGCGCGATCCAGCGCACCAGCATCGCCTGAGTCTCCCGGCTTAGCGCCAGCAGCACGGCGCCGAAGATGATCGGCGTCCAAATGGCAAGGCTCAACCAACCCATATCGTTATCCTGCAACCCTAGAAACGGCAGTTGAACGCGCTCGCCAGTGCCGTTACGGCTAAGCCAGGCAAGGCGCGAGGACGCGGCGGGCACATGCCCGCAAGGACGAGCAACGCCGCATGGCTTAGGCGTAGCGGTGCTGGCGAGTGCGTAGCGTGGCCACCCAAGAGGTGCGCGCTATCGAAGCCGCGAATGTCAATTTTCATATGATTCTCGTGAAGGTAGCCAGCGGTCAACTGCCGTTTCTAGTGCTTCGTTCCAGCAAAAGGTTGACAAATGAAATCGATGGATTTGTTCGCCATGCTGCGTTGCAAATGCTCGCAATAACGAGTGGGATTGCGAGCATTTGGAACGCAGCATGGCGGGCAAAGACGCGCTTTAATGTTAATTGTTTGGTGGAATGGAGTTCTTGGGTTTA
>JAITMV010000269.1 GCA_031277295.1 Burkholderiaceae bacterium
CGCTTTACCGAATTGGGCGCGCAGATTGAGTACACCACGCCAAAGCAATTCGCCGACATGATCCGGCTTGAAGTGGACACATGGCGTCCGGTGGTGCAGTCGTCCGGCGCCAGGGTTGATTAAGACACGGCACGGCAACCGCCGGTTGCGCCGTCTCGGACGGCGTTCATTCTTTGATGGCTTACCCTCATGAAAAGGAGACAACATGAAGAGTCACGACACAAAATTGAAGCTCGCGCGCACATTGACATCCATTTCATCGGCAATAGCCTTGCTGGTGCTCTCGGCTTGCGGCAGCAGTGATAACGACGATTCTCCCGCCGCATCGAAGGTGAATATACAGAGCCTGTCCTCACCGGAAAAGATGACCAGCGGAGACGATACGCTGGTGCAGGTGTCCATGGAAGATGGCGGCCCGGTGACGGGCCTGGCCATGCAACTCAATGGCGTGGATGTAAGCGACCGGTTTGAGAAATCCAAAAAGGACAACTCCGTACTGGCCTTGCTGAGCGGACTCAAGCAGGGAGAAAACACCATCGAAGTGCGTGATGCCGCGGGCGCGGGACAGGTGCGCGCCAGCCTCACACTTACGGCCTACCCGATCCAAGGCCCCATTCTCTACGCCCCGCAAGAGCCGAGCTTCCACTGCCAGACCGATACGTTTCGGGTCTACCCCAACGGCCCTCTCTTGACCGAAGGCCCGAACACTGATCCAGACTGCGCGGTGCCTACCAGGGTGGATTGGGTCTATCACGACTCCGCCGGGACCACCGCCGCGACAGTCTGGAAAAAATACGATCTGGCCAGCCCGCCTGCCGACGTGGAACAAACCACCTTGCAAGACGGTACCCTGGTGCCGTACATCGTGCGGCTGGAAACAGGCGTCATCAACCGTGGCATCTACCAGATCGCGGTGCTGGGTGACCCGGTGAACAATCCCAATCCCACTCCCCTCAATCCGCCGGCCGCCTTCAACGGCAAACTGGTCTACCCATTCGGTCAAAGCTGCGGCAGCGGGTGGTACAGGCAAGGCACGTCGATGGGGCCCGTGGGCGGTTCGGTGGGAGACAACAACACGCTCAACGACATGCCGCTGCGGCAAGGCTTTGCCGTGGCCAATTCCACGCTGAATTATTTCGGCCAGAACTGCAATCACATCATCTCCGCGGAAACGATGATGATGGTCAAGGAGCGGTTCATCAAAGCCAATGGCCCGGTGCTGTACACGATGGGCTGGGGCGGCTCGGGCTCGGCCATGCAGCAAAGCATGATCGCCGACACCTATCCCGGCTTGCTCGACGGTATCGTGCTGCTGTACGGCTTTCCGGACAACACCAATCCCGCCAGCGTGGACGGTCGCCTGTTCTACAACTACCAACTCAACCACACCAAGGGCGGCACCACGCAGAACGCGGAATTCACGCAACCCATGCCCAATGGCGCGTATGACCCGACGTATGACGACGCCACCGCCGCGGCGCGGGCGGCCAACCCGGATTTGCCGAGCTGGACCAACGCCGAACTCGCGGCGGCATCGGGGTATTCGACCTACCACAGCATCCGGCAGCAAGCCAGTTTCTGGGCGGGACGAACCGACTCGGTACCGCGCCCGACCAATCAGGGCGACCGGGACAACATCACCGGCGGCGCGGCCAATTCGGGGCTGTTCAATGCCGTGATCGGCGCTGGGGAAAGATACAGCCCGGCTGGCGCGGTGACGAGCGCTCCCATCGGCGTTCTGCCCGCTCCGCCGGTCAGCGTGTTGCCGCCCAATCCGAGCGGCTTGCGTCCCAACGTCTCGGATCACAACAAGAACACCCTGGGCGTCGATCCGGCGACGGGTTTCGGCCGCTCCTATACCGCCAACGTCGGCGTGCAATACGGGTTGAACGCCCTGAACAGCGGCCAGATCACCATGGCCCAGTTCATGCACCTCAACCAGAACATCGGCGGTCAGGACATCGACGGCAACCTGTCCACGCAGCGCATGCAGCCCGACCCGGAAGGTCTGAGGAACGCCTACCAAACCGGCATGATCATGTGGGGCGGCGCCGGCTTGGCGCAAACGGCGGTGCTGGACATTGACGGCCTCAATAACGAATTTACCGGCGCGGGCGATTTGCACCTGAAGTTCTTCCACTACATGATCCGCGCCCGCATTGCCGCGGCCACCGGCAAATTCGACAACCACGTCATGTGGAACGGCACGGCCAGCGTAGCCGCATTCACGTTCGACCCGAGGGTGCACCATCCAGGATTTCCCCAGGAGCCGCGTCCAGCCAATCCCGAGCGGGCAGCAATTGGCCTGCAAAAGGGTTTCGCCGCCATGGATGCCTGGCTCACCGCGGTGGCAAACGACAAGTCGTCCGACACACAGGCAGTCAAGGTGGTGAAAAACAAACCGGCGACGCTTGTTGACGGCTGCTTCGGCGCAACCGCGCCGGGCGCGGATGACGACTTCATCGCCGAGCCGCAGGTCTTCGGCGGAGTCAATTCGGTATTCATCAATGGAAATGGCGCTCAGAATCCGGCTGGCACCGTGGGCATCGGCGCGACGCCCTCACGCTGCAACGCCAAATTCCCCGCATCGTCCTACCCGCGCTTCGACGCGGGTGAACCGATCACCGGGCGAGCCATGCAATGCCAACTCAAGGACGTCACTGCCGCCGACTATGCCGGGTACGCGGCCCGCAATCCGCAGTGGAACGGCGCACAACGCGACTCGGACCTGGAAACGCTGCGCACCGTGGTTTTTCCGTCCGGGGTGTGTGACTTCACCAAGCCGGGACTGGAAGAACAGCCGCTGGCCGGTACATGGATTCAAATCACGGGACAGAATCAGCGCAAAATCGGACATCCTCTTTAAACCCAGGTTCATGCGCCGCCTCATCCGGTTTGCCTGAATAGGCACGCCTGCTGAATTGGACAATGGCTTTAGCGACTTTGCACCTCGCGTCACCCCGCACAAAGTCGCCAAAGCCACCCCAACAGTCATCCAACATAGCCAAAACCATTTTGTAACAGGCAAATACACTCGACATCCATCGCATCCCGACAACCAAGCGCCTGGGCGCGCTGGACGTCGCCACGATGAAATATCCAGGCTAAAACCAGTTCCAACATGAATACCCGCATCCGACTGATCTGGGCGCAAGCGCGCGACGGCGTCATCGGCAAAAACGGCGTCATGCCCTGGCATTTGCCGCAAGACCTGGCGCACTTCAAGCAAGTGACGCTCAATCACCCGGTCATCATGGGACGCAAAACCTGGGACTCGATTGCGCCACGCTTTCGCCCGCTACCGGGGCGCGTCAACATCGTCGTCACACGCCAACCGGATTGGGACGCCACCGGCGCACAGCGAGCGTCCAGCCTGGCTGATGCGCTGCAAAAATGCGAGGGTAAAGCGCAAGCCTGGGTCATCGGCGGCGCGCAACTCTACGCCCAGGCGATGCCATTAGCCGATGAGGCCATCGTCACCGAAATCGACGCCAGCTTCGACGGCGACGCCTTCGCCCCCACGTTTGGGCCGCAGTGGCATGAGGTAACGCGTGAAGCGCACAGCACAGCCGAAGGACTGCGCTTTGCGTTCGTCACCTATCGGCGCGAATAGCCGCCCGCATGAAGCTCAGTCATGCGACGTTGCAAACGCTCCAGCACCAGGGGCGCCACATAAGGCGTGACATCGCCGCCAAGTTGGGAAATTTCGCGGATCAGCGTACTGCTGACCGATTGCAGCGCGGCAGCGGGAGCGAGAAAAACGGTTTCCACGTTGGGAGCCAGATTGCGGTTCATGCCGGCAAGCTGAAACTCGTAATCGAAGTCGGTCACACCGCGCACGCCTCGCACCATGACCTTACCGCCGCGTTGTAAAACGAAATCTTTCACCAAACCGTCGAAGGGCGCAACCTCCACATTGCCGCAACGGGCGGCGCAGTCTCGTGCCAGATCCAACCGCTCATCCAGCGTAAACAGCGTCTTTTTGTGGTGCGCCATGGCAACGGCAATAATCACGCGGTCGAACAGCGCGGCAGCACGGCGCACGATGTCCTCGTGACCAAGGGTAATGGGGTCGAAAGTACCGGGATAAACGGCGATCACGTCTCGGCTCATGCCCTGGTTTCCTGTAGTTGTGTTGAACCTAGTTTAGGAAACCTCTGAACAAATCTACCGCAGCTGGCGCATCCCGAAATTTGTTCAGAGGTTCCCTAAGATTATGCGCGCTGCAGCAAATGGGCGTGCACGGCGCCTGCCTTCAGGTGGCGATACGGTTTTAGCCCAAAAGCAAGCAGTGCGGCGGCATCAACCTGAGCCGGCGCCTCTAGATACACCCAGCCACCGACGCGCACGGCGGCGGCGGCAGCGGCCAGAGCGGGGAACACCAGCGCGGCGACATCAAAAGGCGGGTCAAGCAGTGTCAGATCGACGCTGCCGACGCCTTGAGCGCGTAGCGCCGCCACGCCGTCGCCGCGCTGTACGCGCACGGCGGCGGCTTGCAAACGCTGCACAGTCTGGCGCAACCCAGCCGCCAGCACCGCATCCAGTTCCACCAGCAACACGTCAGCAGCACCGCGCGAGGCCGCCTCCAACCCAAGTGCGCCAGTGCCGGCAAAAGCGTCAACGCAACGCCAGCCGCTCAGATCCTGACCTAACCAGTTGAACAGGGTTTCGCGCACGCGGTCGGGCGTAGGGCGCAAACCGGGCCGTGTGGGTACCGGCAGGCGGGTACGGCGCCATTGGCCGCCGATGATGCGCACCTGGCGCAAGGCAACGCAAGCAAAAGCGGGGGAACCTGACATGCTCCGATTGTCGTCACAAAACGAAACAAAACTAACTTAAGTCAAATACCCTCAACGTCATCAAGCAGTACCCTATACGGCATTATCCTGGAAACCGTAGTTGAACGCGCCCGAGCAGGCTGTCATCGGGTGGGCTGGCAAGGCGCGACGAGGCCGCGCACTCGTGTGCGTAACGAGGAGCAACGCCGCCAGCGCGCCCGAGGGCGGCCTGATCGGGTGCGTAGCGCGCTCACCCAAGTGGTGAAGGTGATTGGAACCACGAAAGTCAACGTTCACGCGGCTTTCCTAAAGGTAACAAGCGGTCAACTGCGGTTTCCAGGATTATTGTTGGAGATAGTTTAAATGAGCCAATCATCCACCCTCGACACCGACCAGCCCCTTGACAACTTTTCTCAGTGCCACGCCGGCATCCTGACTCAGTTGGATCATTTCCAAGAATTACCCGCCTTGCTGGCGCCAATGATGCGGGCGCACCAAATCGCCGCAAACATGATTCATTTTTTTCGCGCAACCGCATTTGAACACCACCAAGATGAGGAGCGCGAGTTATTCCCCGCAGTGCTGGACAGCAGTCAGGCCGGCGAGGAGCACGAGCGTGTCAAGACGTTGATTGACGTCTTGACGCGCGAACACCGCGCTCTCGAAAAGCAGTGGATCGAACTAGAGCCGCAACTCAGAAAGCTGACTAAGGGCCAGCCGGCCAAAGTCGACCCCGAGGCTGTCCGGCAACTGGTAGATCAATATAGAGAACACGCCCGCTTGGAAGAAATGGAATTCCTCCCGCTGTCGGAAAAAATCCTGGGACGTAACAGCAACCACATGGCAGCACTGGGGCTTTCGCTGCACATGCGGCACCAGCGAACGCTGCCGCCTTATATTTAAAAGGCGGCGGCGCCTCGTGCAGATCGGATGAGGCGTCGCTTTAATTTAACCCGGATATTTCGCTGCGGCCACAAAAACAAAAGCCACGGTGAAATATCCCGGCTGGCGTTTGCTGGTTTCGCCGCCTCGCCTCGGCCATGCAGCCGTGACCCACTTACAGCGCATAGGCGCTAACCTAAAGCCCCTTCCCCTTTGGGGGAGAGCAGGGGTGGGGACGGCGGCCTCGAAAGTTGCGCGCGGCACATGCTTGATACGCCGTCAGCCCCCATCCCTGCCTTCCCCAAAAGGGGGTAAAACTACCCACTGCTTCGCACCGCCCAAACGGGAGCAGACCTTTAAGTTAGCGCCTATGACTTACGGCGGGACTTGCACCCGCAGGAGTGGCCCATGCTGGGCACACATAAAAAAACCTTGAGAACTTGCGCTCTCAAGGCTTCTTGTACAACCATCTGAATCCGTGGCCTCAAAAAGGAAAGGTCTCACCCACAAGGTGGTGTGTTTTTCCTCTTCATTCAAATCACGGATTCAGGAACCAATCAAACGGGACACGAATCAGTTGCTGGTCTGCTGCGTACCCACCACTTCCACCTCGACACGGCGGTTCTTGGCGCGACCGTCTCTGGTGCGGTTGCTGGCGACCGGCTGCTTCTCGCCCTTACCTTCGGTATAGATGCGGTTGCGCTCGATACCCTTGGACGCCAGGTAAGCCTTGACGGCCTCAGCGCGGCGGATCGACAGACGCTGGTTGTAAGCATCCGAACCAATCGAATCGGTATGACCAACGGCGATGATCACCTCAAGGTTGATTCCCTGAACCTTGCTGGCCAGATCGTCCAGCTTGGCGCGGCCTTCAGGCTTCAGTACCGACTTGTCGAAATCGAAGAAGGCATCAGCGTTGTAATTCACCTTGACGATGGACGGCTCAACCGCCTTGGGCGGCTCAGCGGGCGGGGGAGTGGTCTCCGGAGGCTGCGGCGCTGGCGCGGCCACTGGAACCAAAGCGCCATCACAACCGGGAGCTGCCGTGGCAGGCGTCCAAAAGGCGTCGCGCCAGCACAATTCATTGGTGCCGTTTTTCCAGACCAGGGTGCTATCGCCATTACGCCAGTTATCGATCGTTGGGCCGGCTGCAAAGGCGGAACCAGTCACGGTTGCAACAGCGATCATGATCGCTACTTTATTCAGTTTCTTCACTGTTCACTCCTCATAGGGAAAAGCCGCAGACAAGGCTGCGATAAATTTGACGCTTCGGGTGCTTTGGATGAACGCCGCCAAAAACGTTGACTGATTGTGCCACACGTCTTCGTACATTCCCTCCGGTAGATACATCGCTGTTACCTGAAAACGCCAGAAACCCCAAGCCGTGTTGCATCGTCACCACAATGCAAACCCCCTAGAATTCGCAACTTCCCGTCCTCTTTCAGGGCCTGCTTCAACCATATGACTTCTTTCGCCAAGGAAACGCTCCCCATCAGTCTTGAAGAGGAGATGCGGCGAAGCTACCTGGATTACGCCATGAGCGTGATCGTGGGTCGCGCCCTGCCGGATGCCCGCGACGGCCTCAAGCCGGTACATCGCCGCGTGCTGTTTTCGATGCACGAGGTGAACAACGTCTGGAACCGTCCCTACGTCAAGTGCGCGCGCGTGGTGGGCGACGTGCTGGGACGCTTCCACCCGCACGGCGATACGGCCACCTACGAGGCGCTGGTACGCATGGCGCAGGATTTTTCCATGCGCCACCCGCTGATCGACGGGCAGGGTAACTTCGGCTCGGTCGATGGCGATCCGCCCGCCGCCTACCGCTACACCGAATGCCGGCTGGAGAAGATCGCCAGCGAAATCCTGGCCGACATCGACAAGCAGACCGTCGATATGACGCCCAACTACGACGGCAAGGAGTTGGAGCCGACGGTGCTGCCGACGCGGCTGCCCAACCTGCTGATCAACGGCTCGGGCGGCATCGCGGTGGGCATGGCAACCAACATCCCGCCGCACAACCTGAATGAAACGGTCGATGCCTGCCTGCACCTGCTGCGTCAGCCCGAGGCGAGCATCGACGAGTTGATGGAAATCATCCCCGCGCCGGACTTCCCCACCGCCGGCATCATCTACGGGATGCAAGGCGTGCGCGAGGGATACCGCACGGGCCGGGGCCGCGTGGT
>JAITMV010000004.1 GCA_031277295.1 Burkholderiaceae bacterium
CAGCGTGCGCTCCAGCGGCGTGGCAACGGTGCGCGCCATGTCCGCTGGCCCAGCGCCGGGAATGCCCGCCGACACAAAGATCACCGGGAAATCCACCGACGGCAGCCGCGCAATCGGCAGCAGCAAAAACGCCGCGATCCCCGCCAGCGCCAGGCCAATGGTCAGCAGCGCGGTGCCGATGGGGCGCTGGACGAACCAGCGGGAGATGTTCATATGGATTCCTTCTCCCATCGGGGGAAGGCCGGAATGGGGGACAGCGGCGCATCAACCGCCACGCTGACCTTGGGGAAGGCAAGCTCACCCCAACCTGTACTGCTCGTGGCTCCATCATATTTGATAGCTGGTTGCGCGATCCAAATGGCGTTTTCAAAATATATTGACTTTGAAATTTGTATATAGCAAGCGCATACAGCTATCAATATAATGAATCCGCGGGCTAATATGAAACCCGATCCGTTTTGCGTGGCGCTGTAGGGGCAACCCTTGTGGTTGCCCTGTGTGCCTGACAACGATGCTGTCCAGTGGATACGAGGGCGACCACAAGGGTCGCCCCTGCAAACTACAAGCGGTTTCATGCGTCGCGGGTCGCGCAAAGCGCGGTGAACAACCGGAATGGAGCGCGGCGCGATTCCCGCATCCCGCCCCGGCGCGAAGGGATCACATGCGAAACGCGCCCTCATGCCCGCGCCGCTCCCGCATCGTCCGCGCCGTCCGCGTCCGCCGCCTCATCCGTCCGCCCGCGGCCCAGCCAAATCCCCAGCCGGTCAAACGCCAGATAGATCACCGGCGTGGTGAACAGCGTCAGCAGTTGCGACAGCACCAGCCCGCCGAAGATGGCGATGCCCAGCGGGCGCCGCAGCTCGCCGCCGGTGCCCAGGCTCAGCATCAGCGGCACGGCCGCGGCCAGCGCGGCCAGCGTGGTCATCAGGATGGGGCGAAAGCGCAGCAGCGCCGCCTGATGGATGGCCTCGCGCGGGGCCATGCCGTGGCCGCGTTCGGCCTCGATGGCGAAGTCGATCATCATGATCGCGTTCTTCTTGACAATGCCGATCAGCAGCACCAGGCCGATGATGCCCACCACGTCCAGCGCGTGCCCGGTAACCCACAGCGCCAGCAGCGCCCCGACGCCCGCCGAGGGCAGCGTGGACAGAATGGTCAGCGGGTGGACGTAGCTTTCATACAGCACGCCCAGCACGATATACACGCACACCACCGCCGCCAGAATCAGCCACAACTGGTTGGACAGCGACCCCTCGTAGGAGCCCGCCGCGCCGGTAAAGCGCAGCGTGACCGACTCAGGCAGCCCGGCGGCTCCGGCGGCATCCCGAATGGCTTGCACCGCCGCGCCCAGCGACACGCCGGAAGTCACGTCAAAGCCCACCGTGGCGGCCGGATACTGCCCGACGCGCACCACCTGCAACGGCGCCTCCTCTTCCACCACCTGCGCGAACGACGACAGCGGCGTGGTGCCGCCGCCGGACACCCGCACCGGCATATCGGCCAGCGCGCCCAGGCCGGGCTTGTCCTCGGGCGCGGCTTCCAGAATCACGCGGTACTGGCTGGTCTCGCCAAAGATGGTCGAAATAATGCGCTGGCCAAAGGCGTTGTACAGCGCATCGTCCAGGCTGCTGGCCGTCACGCCCAGGCGCGAGGCGGTGTCGCGGTCCACCTTGACCATAGCCACCGGGCCGCTCGCGCCTGCCGTGGTGGTAGCCTTGCTGATCTGCGGCAGCGTGGCGATTTGCCCAGCCAGGCGCTGCGCCCAGTCGGCCAGCAGCGCGGTGTCGACGCCTTCCAGATCGAAGCGGTACGGCGTCGGGCCGGTGTCGGAGTCCACGCTCAAGTCCTGCGTCGGCTGCAAATAAATCTGTACGCCCGGCACTTCTCGCATGACGGCATCACTCAATCGCCGCATGATCGCCGCCTCCGAATCGCCGAACACCGAGCGGTCTTTCAGGTTGATCGTCAAGTGCCCCGCCGACAGCGCCATGTTGCTGATGCCGTCCACGCCGACCACCGAACTGAGCGACAGCACCGCCGGATCATGGGCGATAAGGCGCGCGGCCTGCGCTTGCAGCGCCGACATGCGGGCAAACGACACGTCGCCGGGCGCCGTCAACTGCGCCTGCAACTGGCCGGTGCTCTGGGTCGGAAACAACCCTTTGGGCATGGCCCAGTAC
This sequence comes from Burkholderiaceae bacterium, assembly GCA_031277295.1. Classification (GTDB taxonomy): domain Bacteria; phylum Pseudomonadota; class Gammaproteobacteria; order Burkholderiales; family Burkholderiaceae_C; genus Ottowia. The sequence goes on from JAITMV010000004.1 coordinate 2,181, forward strand.
AAAAACGCCGTCAGCAGCAGCGTGGCCAGCGCCACCATCAGCGTCAGCGTCTGGTGCGCCAGCACATGGGTCAGCCCGCGGTCGTACCAGGCCACCACCGCGTCGAAGCCGGCCTGAATGCGCCGCGCCAGCCGTCCGCGCGCGGCGTCCAGCGGCTCAAGCCAGCGCGCCGACATCATCGGCACCAGCGTCAGCGACACCAGCGCCGAAAACAGGATGGTGATCGCCAGCGTGACGGCGAACTCGCGAAACAGCCGCCCGATCACCTCTTGCATGAACAGCAGCGGAATCAGCACCGCGATCAGCGACACCGTGAGCGAAATGATGGTAAAGCCGATCTCGCCCGCCCCATCCAGCGCCGCCTTCAT
>JAITMV010000012.1 GCA_031277295.1 Burkholderiaceae bacterium
AGAACGTGTTCACGATCCCGGCGCGGGCGTGCGGGCGCGGGCTTGGGAGGTCTGCGGCGTTGCAATCCTTGCCAATGACACGGGCCATTGGCTGCGGATTGCGCCTTGCAGCCCATCCCAATCCGCATCCCGCACACCTCACGCCGAGATCGTGAACACGTTCTAAGAGAGAAAAGCTCGATAAAATTCGCATTTGCCTTCAGCGGGAGCGCCATGGGATACGCCGAAAGGATTTACGAGCAAATCAAGCGCCTTCCCGAGCCGGTGGCCAGGCAAGTGCTGGACTTTGCCGAATTCATAACCACCCGCCGGTCTGCCAACTCCGCGGTTGTCTCGCAGACGGATCGCCAGCAGCGCCGCTCTGAGATTGAGCAGACGTTTGCCAAGTATCAGGTTGATCTGAACGGCTTCAGGTTCGACCGCGAAGAAGCGAATGCGCGCCGCTGATTTTCTTGATACGAACGTCATCATTTACGCTTGGTCGGCGGATGCGGCGAGGAAGTCCGTTGCGCTTGATCTGCTTGCCGGCTCGCCGGTCATCTCCACTCAAGTTTTGAATGAGGCGATTTCTGTTTGCCGCCGCAAACATCTGATGCCGGACGCCGCGATTGGCAGGGCAATCGACGATCTTGCGGCGTGGTGCCGCGTCAGCCAGATCGACATGGACACTATCAAGCTGGCGCTGAATTTGACGAACCGTTATCAATTTTCTTACTACGACGCCTTGATCGTTGCTTCTGCCCTTGAGGCCGAATGCGCCACCCTGTACTCCGAGGACATGCAGCACGGGCAAGTGATTGACGAGGCGCTGAAAATCGTCAACCCCTTCCTGCCCGCCTGAACAGCCCGCCGCCGCGTTAGCCTTGCCGCATGAAACACGAAGAATCGGCAGCAGCCACCGAACCCGCCCGCTCGCGCACGGCCTGGCTGATGTTCGCGCCGCTGTTTGCGGTGCTGCTGCTGCGCTTCGTGCTGGCTACTTGGGCCGAAAGTCTGCCCGACGCGCAACCGCTGCGCGCAGTGCAAGCGCTGGACGACGCCGACGTAGGCGCCGTCATGTGGCAGGCCGCCTTGCCGGTGCTGTTGACGCTGTCTATCGCCGCCGCATCACTGCTGGCGTTGTGGCTGTCGGTGCGCGTCTGGGGCTGGCGGCGCGTCGCGCCCCGGCTGGCGGTGCTATGGCTGGCGCTGTGCGCGGCGGCGGCGGCGGCGTTAACGCTGCAACACCTCAACCGCGCGGCGTTGCAACCGCTGCCCGAAGTCACCGCCACCGTGGTGCAAGCACGCCCGTACCCGAGCAGCGAGCGTGGCCCCGGCGGCGCGCAGACGGTGCTGATGTTGTCGGGTAATTCGGCGCTACGCCGCGTATTGCTGCTTGGCGCCGATGCGCGCGCGCTGCCGCCGGGTCGCGCGCTGCGCCTGTCTTTGGCGCGCGGGCGCTTGTGGGGCCAATACGTGACCGGCTCGGACGCACCTGCCGCACCGCGCGCGGAATGACGAAACGACTTCGCCACGCTTGCAATTTAGCGTAGGGGCAACCCTTGTGGTTGCCCTTGTATCCAACCGGCGGGTTTGACTCCCTTTCCCCCGCCCCTCTCCACGCCAACAAGCTGGTCGTCAAAAGCTATCTGCGCATTACCCCGCCCGTGCCGCCTGCCGCAACGCATTCGCTGCCCATTGGTTGAGGCTTTGGCCATGGGCAGCGGCGGCGATGGTGGCGGCCTCATGCGTGGCGGGGTCCACCCGCAAGGAAAACTTGCCCGAGAAACGCTTGCGCGGCTCCACGCCATCCTCGGCGCAGGCGGCAAGAAATACTTTCAGCGAAATAGCGCCTTCGCGCTGCAAACCCTTGACATCCTTGGCGTAAAAATCCGCGCCGCCGTTCAGCCCGACAAACTCGCCCCGGAACATTTGAATGTCAGGGTCGAAAGAGATGACGGCCTGATAACCGTTGATCGTCATGGTGTTCATGGCTGTACTCCGTGTTCTTCGAGCCATTTACGGATGGATGCCAGCGCGCCTTTATCCGTGGTTGGCGCGGGGTGCGGGCGATGGAATACCCGCCGGTCGCCAAACAATCGCACCAGCACACGCGAGCCTTCCTGCTCGGAGATTTGTCCACCCAATTCGATAAACAATGCCTCGATGTCACTCCAGCGCACGTTGGCCGAGACAGGCCTGGCAAAGATCAGCTCTAGCGTGTGTAGGTGCTTTCGCTTCATGGAACGCGATGGTATCAAAAAACGGTGTCATTGAAGCCGCGTGTAGAGAAAAATGCCTCTCGCGCCCATCCCGCTGCCGCCTCCGCTGGCCGCACGCCTGCCCGCTGAGGCCAACTTCCACCTCATTGGCGTGGGCGAAACATCCGCAGGGACTGCAATGAGGCGTCGCCCTAACCCAACTTACCGCAATACCGTTCAGTTAACGACATGAACCTTTATTTCGTCATTCCCGCGCAGGCGGGAATCAAGCGGCATCACGCCTTGGAACTGGCTTTTCTTGCGCATGCCGCGTGGATTCCCGCCCGCACGGGAATGACGACACTCATCGGTCTGTGCGCTTAAGTGACCAGTATTGCAACTTACCGTGCTTTGGAACATGTGCAAGCGAATCCGTCGTAGGGGTGAAAGATTTTTCGCCCCTACATGCCAGGGGTCCATGGCGTTCGCGCACGACCGGCGACGCATGAAACCGGCGGGTTTGACCCCCTTGTCGCAAGAAGCCATTCCGTCATGCGTCATACATCATTTCGCTACCGCTCGAGCGGCATCGCGCCGCCGGATCGATAATGTCCGCATGAAACTCGTCATCGTTGATCGCGACGGCACCATCAATGTCGAGCGTGATGGCTACATCCAGACCGCCGACGAATGGCAGCCGCTGCCCGGCGCGCTGGATGCGATTGCGCGACTCAACCATGCGGGCTGGCATGTGGTCATTGCCGCCAACATGCCGGGCCTGGGGCGAGGGTTGTTCGACATGGCGGCGCTGGGCGCCATTCAAGCCAAGATGAACAAACAACTGGCCGCCGCTGGCGGGCGGGTAGAGGCGGTGTTTTACTGCCCACATGCGACCGACGAAGGCTGCTCCTGCCGCAAACCGCTGCCAGGGCTGTTGCAGCAAATCGGCGAGCGCTACAAGGTCGATCTGAAACAGGTGCATGCCGTCGGCGACAGCGAGCGCGACGCGCAAGCGGCGGCTGCTGCTGGCTGCATCCCGCATCTGGTGCTCAGCGGCAAAAGCGCGCCGACGCAAACTAACCCGCTGCCCTCGGCCTTTCCGCCCGGCACGCGCGTACACGCCGATCTGGCGGCGTTTGCCAGTGCGCTGATCGGCGAATCGGCGGCAGGCTCCAAAAACCCATGAACCTTCTGCGCTCCACGCTCCACATGCTATGGATGGTCATCACCGTGATCCCGTGGGCAATCGTGGTGGTGCTCATCTCGCCCTTCATCAGTACCCGGCGGCTGTACAGCATCTGCGTGGCCTGGCTGCGCGTGGCCGTCGGCGGCGGCAAGGTCATTCTGGGCATTAAAAACCGCGTCACCGGCTTGGACAACCTGCCCGGCGGCGCCCAGGACGCCGCGGTACTGCTGGTCAAGCACCAATCCGCCTGGGAAACCTTCGTCATGCCGATCCTCATGCCGCGCCAATTGGCCTACGTGTTCAAGCGCGAGTTGTTCTGGATTCCGTTTTTCGGCTGGGCGCTTGGTCTGGTAGACATGATCCACATCGACCGCCGCCGGCGCACCGCCGCCTTCAGCAAGGTAGTGCAGCAAGGCCGGCGGCTCATCGGCAAAGGCATGTGGGTCATCCTGTTTCCCGAAGGCACGCGCGTGGCGCGCGGCGAGAAAGGCATCTACCGCATCAGCGGCGCGCGGCTGGCCATCGAATGCGGCGTGCCGGTCATTCCGGTCGCCGTGACCTCGGCGCGCTGCTGGCCGCCGCGGGCATTCATCAAGCGGCCAGGCATCGTCGATATTTCCATCGGCCGACCGATTCCCAGCACGGGCCGCACCGCCGACGACCTGATGCGCGAAGCCGAGCAATGGATCGAATCCGAAATGCTGCGCCTGGACCCCACAGCCTATCCCGACGGCCAAGCGCGGCTGTCCACCCGCACGCCAGGCGGGTAATCTCATCAAGCGCTTAAGCGCAGCGCGAACCATGCGGCAACTGCTACTTGATCTGTTCGGCGACACAGCGCAGCCCTTGGACACGCCAGCAAACCAAGGCGAACAACGCGCCCCCCAACACAGCAACCCCAAACACGGCGCTCATGACCGCTGGGATTCACCGCCGCCCGCGCCAACCCATGCGCCGCCGCGATTTACCCACCCGCGGGCCAACCGCGCCATCGTGCTGGACGGCGCGCACATCGCCTATCACCTGCGGCGCGGCCAGCGCCGCACCATCGGTTTTACCGTTGATACCGGCGGCCTGACAGTAAGCGCGCCGCGCTGGAGCGCGCCAGCCGAAATCGACGCCGCGCTGCGCGAAAAACAGCGCTGGATCGTCACCAAATTGAACCAAGCGCGCCAACGCCACGAACGGCTGCAAGCCATGCGCATCGTCTGGCAAGAAGGCGCGAGCGTGCCCTTTCTGGGCCAGCCCGTCATCCTGCACCTCGATGCGCGACAGCGCCACGGTCCCGGCGGCGCGGTGCTCACCAGCGCCAACCCATCGCCCGGCGTACCCTGCCTGACTTTGCGCCTCGGCCTGCCCCACAGCGCCAGTCCCGAGCAACTACGCGAGGCCACCCAAGCCTGGCTGATGCGGCAGGCGCGGCGCGTGTTTACCGCGCGGCTGGATCATTTCGCGCCCCAGTTAGGCGTGCGCTGGCAGCGCCTGGGCCTGTCGTCAGCCGGCACCCGCTGGGGCAGCGCCTCCGCCGACGGCGCAATCCGCCTGAACTGGCGCCTGATCCATCTGCGCGAACCGGTGATCGACTACGTCGTGGTGCACGAACTGGCCCACCTGCACGAAATGAACCACGGCCCGCGCTTTTGGCAACACGTCCAAGCCGTTCTGCCCGATTACGCCGACCGCCGCAACGAACTGCGCAACCAATCCGCATCGAATTGGTGAGTTGGAGTTTGTAAGCCCTTGCTGACGGAATGGGTACAATAGCCGCGACAAGATGCATCGTCTTGTGATCCGTGCAAGACTGTGCAAAATCACATATACTGTAGTTCAATACAGTTTTATGGACAAGGTCTGCCATGCAAGACAACCCCAAGCTCACCGCTCGCCAGCAACAGGTATTGCAACAGGTACAGCGCGCCATCGTTCGTACCGGCGCGCCGCCGACGCGGGCCGAACTGGCGGCGCAACTGGGCTTCAAATCGGCCAACGCCGCCGAAGAGCATTTACAGGCATTGGCGCGCAAAGGCGTGATCGAGCTGGTCAGCGGCACCTCGCGCGGCATTCGGCTCAAAGGCGCCGGACGCAGCGCGGTGCGCGGCGACGCCTTCAGCCTGGCGCTGCCCGGCATGGCGCAACTGGCGCTGCCGCTCATTGGCCGCGTCGCCGCAGGCTCGCCCATTTTGGCGCAAGAGCACGTCGATCAGACCTACCACGTGCAAGCCAGCCTGTTCAACCCCAAGCCCGACTACCTGTTGCGCGTGCGCGGCATGTCGATGCAAGGCGCCGGCATTATGGATGGCGACCTGCTGGCCGTGCAAGCCACGCGCGAAGCGCGTAACGGCCAAATCGTGGTAGCCCGGCTGGGCGACGACGTAACGGTCAAGCGCTTTCATCGCGGCAAAAACCGCATCGAGCTGCACGCCGAAAACCCCGAGTACCCGACCATCGTGGTCGAGTCGGGCCAGCCCTTTGCCATCGAAGGCCGCGCCGTCGGTCTGATCCGCGGCAGCATGTCGTAACCATCCCCCGCGCGCCGCCCAGGTGGCGGGCGTTTCGGCGCGGGCCGCGCAAGGGCGGGAAAAACCGCCGCTCGCCGGTTCGCGCCAAACCCTGTGGCAGCGCGCGCGTTCTTGCAATCCTGCCTGTGTCCGAGAGGTATCACATGGCTTTTTCGTTTTCGCATCATTTTCCGCTCTCCTCGCCCACCGCCTTCACCATTCCCAGCTACTTGCGTCGGCGTGGGGCGCTCAAGGCGGCGCCGCGCCCTCCCGCGCGGCCCCAGGCATTGCGCGTGGTTCATGGACATGAAGGCACGCGCCTGACCATTGCGGGACGTCTGGCCGACGTATGCGCCGAACTGGAGCGCCTGGCCGCCCGCGAAGCGCGTGGCGCCCGGCGCCAAGAACCCGTTCAACCTAGAAACTGTGGTTGACCGCTTGTTACCTCCAAGAAAGCCGCGTGAACGCCCGACTTTCGAGACTTCGCTGACCCTCATCTCTTGGGTGAGAGCGCTACGCACCCGACGATCAGGCCGCCAAAACTTGGGGCTTCTGGCGCGCTGGCGGCGCATCCCATCCATAATGTGCCGCCATGAACACTCCTCACTTCAAAACCGTCGGCGTCGTGGGCGCTGGCGCCATGGGTCGCGGCATCGCCCAAATTGCCGCCCAAGCAGGCAGCGCCGTGCTGCTATTCGACACCCAGGCCGACGCCGTCGCCAAGGCGCGCGACGCGCTCGGCGCGCAATGGGACAAACTGGTCGAAAAAGGCCGGCTCGACGCCGCTGCCGCCGCCGGCCACAAAGCACGGCTCAAACCCGTCGCCAGCCTGAGCGAGTTGGCCACGTGCGAGCTAGTCATAGAAGCCGTGGTCGAACGGCTGGACGTGAAAAAGACGCTATTCACCGAACTAGAAGACATCGTCGGGCCACAAGCGGTACTGGCAACCAATACATCGTCGCTGTCAGTGACGGCAATCGCGGCGGCGCTCAAACGTCCGGCCCAATTCGCCGGCTACCACTTCTTCAACCCGGTGCCGCTGATGAAAGTCGTCGAAGTCATCGCCGGGCTGAAAACCGCTACCGCCGTATGCGAGGCATTGACCCAATACGCGCGTCAAATGGGCCACACGCCAGTGCAAGCCGCCGACACGCCGGGCTTCATCGTCAACCACGCCGGGCGCGGCTACGGCACCGAGGCGCTGCGCATCGTCAGCGAAAACGTGGCCGACTTTGCCACCATCGACCGCATCCTGAAAGACCAGGTCGGCTTTCGCATGGGGCCTTTCGAGCTATTCGATCTCACCGGGCTGGACGTATCGCACCCGGTAATGGAATCCATCTACCGCCAGTACTACGACGAGCCGCGCTACCGCCCCAGCGTAATCGCCGCACAGCGCGTGGCCGGCGGCGTACTGGGCCGCAAAAGCGGCGGCGAAGGCTTTTATAAATACGAAGGCAGCGTCATGCAGCCGCCGTCCGAGCCGCCCGCGCCAAAGGTGGACGAACTGCCGCCGGTATGGGTATCACCACGCGCCGCGCGCCGCGCCGAATTGCTGCAATTGCTCAAAGACCTGGGGGCGAAAATCGAAACCGGCGCAACCCCATCGGCGCAGGCGCTGACGCTGGTAGCGCCGCTGGGCTTTGACGTCACCACGGTGGCGGCAGTCGACCGACTGGATGCAACGCGCACCGTCGGCATCGATTTACTGATCGACGACAAAGCCACCAAACGCCGCGTACTCGCCACCAACCCAGCCACGCGCGCCGACATCCGCGACGCCGCGCACGCGCTATTCGCGCGCGACGGCAAAGCCGTCAGCGTCGTGCGCGACTCCGGCGGCTTCGTCACCCAGCGCGTGGTCGCCGCCATCGTCAACATCGCCAGCGACATCTGCCAGCAGCGCATATGCAGCCCGCAAGACCTGGACACCGCCGTCACCCTGGGCCTGGGCTACCCGCTCGGGCCGCTGGCCATGGGCGACAAATTCGGCCCCACCAACGTGCTCGAAGTGCTGTTCAACCTGCAAACCGTCTACGGCGACCCACGCTACCGCCCCAGCCCCTGGCTACGCCGCCGCGCCGCCCTGGGCTTGAGCCTGCTGCATGAAGAACTGAAGTAAAACCGGATTCGCGCCCGCCCCCGCGCTTCGTTATTGCCGAACTCCTGTAGAGATCGAAAAAGTGTCCGCCATGTGTCCGAACACCTGTCCACTATGTGTCCGGTCTGAACACCCTTTGGGAGAGGGTAAGGGTGGGTGCTCGCGGCCTCGAAAGCGTGCGCGGCAATGTTTGATACGCCGTCAGCCCCCATCCCTGCCGTTCCCCAAAGGGGGAAGAAGAAAAACTACCCACTGCCTCGCGCCGCCCAACGGGAGCAGACCTCTCGGTTAGCGCCCATGCGCCTGCGCGGAAATGACGAAAAACCGAGGTCAGGGTCGCGTCACGGCGCAGGCGGTTTTGCCCGCCGCCGCTTTGACGAAACTTTTGTCGAAGCTGTATAGCGTGTCGCAACGCGCGGCGCTGGCGGCGGCCAGATGCAGGGCGTCGGCGAAGTCCATGCCGTCGCCAAACCATTCAAGCGCCCGCGCCACTGCCGGGTTTTCCGGCGTGGCGATGGACAGGATATGCCGCAACGCATTCAACACGTCCTCGCGGCTGGCGTCGTACACCGATTGCAGCACCCACACGGTTTCTTGCAGCACCGTATTCAGCAACAGCACTCGATCAGCCCGCCGCAGCACGCGCAAACCGGCGGCAACCTGGGGCTTGTCGTCGTTCATCACCAGACGTACCAACAGGTTGGTGTCCAGTGTAATCATCCTGGAAACGGCAGTTGACCGCTTGTTATCTTCAGTAAATCAGCATGGATGTTGGCTTGCGTGGCTTCGATAACCTTTACCTTTTGGGTGAGGGCGCTACGCGCTCGCCAGCACCGCGCTCGCCGCGCCATGCGGCGTCCTCGCCCTTGCAGGGCGCGCGTCGGCCAGAGTCCGACGCCGCTCATGCCGTCCAAACGTACGCAGGTACGTTTGGAGCCGCGGCATTCGCCCTTGCCTGGCACGCCGATCACGTCACTGGCGAGCACGTTCAACTACCGTTTCCAGGATCACCGCGCCGCGCCCCGCCGGTAACGCTGCACCGCCATCTGGCGCACGGCGGCGTGCATTTGCTCGTCGGTGGGCGCGGGTTTTTTGCCTGCTGCCAAATGACTCAGGCAGCCCACCACGTCATCCCATGACGCGGTTTGGCGGGTTTTCAGCAACAGGCCATCGCCAGTGTCGATGACTTCCAGCTTCTGGCCCGTTTGCCAGCAATGCTTTTCACGCAGGCGCTTGGGCAGGACGACCTGCCCGCGCGTCGATACCGTGGTGGTTTCCATGCTGTCACCTTGTGGTCACTCGGTAAGATAACTGATCTTACCGGATATCCGCCGCCCGCGCTCACGACACGATATACGCCCCCGCGCCGGTGGACCGCAGTCGCCCCACGGCGTCACGAAAACGCCATGCGGGCGCTGGCGGTGAGGCACTCACCCGCGGCGCGAGCGCGGCGGCTGAGTTTTCAGCATTGACTGAAGTCCGGTTTCCGTTTTTCCAGGAAAGCCGTCATCGCCTCGCGGGCGGCGGTCTCGCCCAGCAAACGGGCAAAGTGCTCGCCTTCCTCGTCGATGCGGCGCAGCACGGCCTGCTGCTGCTCGCCCTTCATGAGCTGTTTGGTAGCGGTCAGACTCGACAGCGGTTTGGCCGCCAGTTTGCGCGCCTGGGCCTGCGCCAGCGCGTTGCACTCGGACGGGGCGACGATGCGGTTGACCAAGCCCGCCTCCAATGCGGCTTCGGCCATGAAAGGCTCGCCCAGCAGCAGCGCCTCGGCCGCGCGCTGCCAGCCGAACAGACGCGGCGCCAGCAGGCTGGAGGCCGCCTCGGGACACAGCCCCAGATTGACGAACGGCATCGAAAACGCCGCGTTGTCCCCCGCGTAAACCAGGTCGCAATGAAACAGCATCGTCGTGCCGATACCCACCGCCGGGCCGCAAACCGCCGCCAACAGGGGCTTGGGATAGGCAGCGATGGCGCGCAAAAAGCGGAACGCGGGCGACTCCCGCCCCGCCGGTCGGGGAGCAAGAAAATCACCAATGTCGTTACCGGCGCAAAACACCGTCTCATGTCCCTGGATCACCACAGCGCGCGTGGCGGCATCGCCGCCCGAGCGCTCCAGCGCATCGGCCAGCGCGGCGTACATGGCAACGGTGATGCTGTTTTTGCGCTCAAGGCGGTTGAAGGTCAGCGTGAGCACGCCGTGTTCGTGGTGTTGCAAGATACCGCTCACGCGCATCACTCCTTGTAATAGACAATCTGGTGCGTGGTCGCCAGCAATTGGCCGGCCTCGCTCCACAACTCGGCGCTTTGGTCGAAATAACCGTTGAAAAACGACTGCGCGCGCGCCAAGCCAAGCACGAAATCGTCGCCGCAGGCCGCCAGTTCAGCCGCGCCGGCATGGAAATACACCGTCATCGACACGGTGCCGATAGGCGTCATCACCGCGCGGCGACGCCATACACGGGGAAAGAACACGTCGGCCAGCGCGCTCAGGCTGGCGAAGTCAAGCGGACGCGGCGGATCGTCGCGCATCCACAAGCAAGTCACGCTGTCGGCTTCGGCGCCGTCCCAAGTCTGCGGAATATGGCCGGCGATAAAGCGCATGTCGTAGCGCTCCAGCCAAGGCACCTGCCGCGACGGCAGTGGCCGCCGCTCGGTGTCACTTGGGCGCGGCACGGCGGGCATGGGCGCGTCGGTGGCGCTCCAGGTCACGCGGCGCGCGGCGGTCAGCGCGGTGGCGGTAATCATGGTTTCGCTCGCGCCATCCTCACCGCTTTGGGTTAGCGCCATCGTCCAGTGCTGGGTCGAGCGGTTGGTGCGCGCCGGCCGCGCCTCGACCACGAACGGCGCATCGCGCAGACCGGCGGCGAAGTTCACGGTCAAAGCCACCGGCTCGCCCAGCCGATCAGGGTGCAACCACACCGCCTGCAACATCTGCGCGGCCGTGATGCCGCCGTAGGGTCCCACCATGTTGGCCCAGGCCGGATGTGGCCGGCCATGCAAAACGCCCGCCGCATGCGAAGCGAGCGCCAGTGCCTGATCGAAAGGATGCTGATGGGGTGGTGTTGGCAGAGTCATGGGCCTCTTTATATCTATTTCCAAAAGGCCATGATTTTCTGTCGCCACCACACCAGCCACCGATGTCGGGCAAACCAAACCGCCGCTAACCGGTTCAACCTGGTGTAGTGCTGCGCGAGCGCACAGCATCCCCGCGCCGTCTGGCAAGGCGGACTTTTCTTTATTGGCTAAGGCCGCAAGTGCGGCGGCCTTTAGCCTTGATCTGAATCCGTGACCTCAAGAAAGAAAAGTCTCACCCGCAAGGTGATGCGTTTTCCTCTTCAACTCACGGCTTCAAGCTTGAAGCTTGAAGCTTGAAGCGCGCTCTTTTAAGGCAGCACGCGCGTCAAACAAGCATTCAGCATCTCGCTGGGCGAACGGCGAAAGCCCGAGCGTGCAAAGCGTTGCAAGCGTCCGATCACGAACGACGTCAGCATCGAGGCTGTCACTTGCGCGTCAGCTTCGTTGGACGCCTCGCTCAGGCTCTGGCGCAGCGCGGTCTCGAACTTGTCGAACAACTGGTTCATGCGCTGCTGCAAGCGTTCATGCTCGAACACCAGCGCATCGCCCACCATGACACGGCTCATGCCGCGGTTCTTCTCGCCGAACTCCAGCACCGTGGTGACGATGCGGGACGCACGCGCCGAACCGCCAGCCTCGTGCTCAGATGCTTTCGCGATAAGATCAAATACGCTGTTTTCGACAAAGTCGATCAGCGCTTCGAACATTTGCGCCTTGCTGGCGAAATGACGGTACAGCGCGGCCTCGCTCACTGCCAGCCGGGCTGCCAGCGCCGCCGTGGTGACACGCTCGGCGCCTGGCGCTTCAAGCATCTGCGCCAGCTCGTTAAGAATCTGTACACGCCGCTCACCCGGCTTGGGGCGTACACGCTTGACGGGAGGGGAAAAAATCGTTTCAGTATCCATAGCAATATTACCAAAAGTATCTGAAAGCTTCATTGACGAATAAATGTTACAAAATAATTCTATCGCAAGATATGAAACTTTTCACGAACGAATTGTAATGTACAAATTATGATACAAATGTTAGTCACAATTTCATAGCATCAGGTGTGCTTGTGCGCACGTTTTCAATATTTTTTTGATGTGGATTGACGTACACACCCGATAGTTAGCTATGCTAAGTATAGCACTGAAATCGTCTCTCGCATACGATCACATCTAAATTTTTTAAATTACATCCTGCAAATTTTTCGCTGTCCTCCTCGTGTTTGACATGCAATGATCGCGTGCCGCGGGGCGTTTTGTCTTTGAGCGTGCCGACGTCTGTAAAACCGGAACCGATGGCGCAATTGCTCGACGTTTTGTCATCATTCAAACATGTCGCCGTCGCGGACAACTGAGTACCACGCTTTCGTGTGTGTTGACACATCAACTACCGTATCGTGCCGCCGACACGCCAAGCATCAGATGCGTGAGCGTCTGCCATGTGGCCGCGCACATGAATCTCACGGCGTCAATGTCGTTTCGCAGTGTGCGTTGACGCGCCCTCGGCCCGCTGGTTTCATCATGGCGACATTTGGCGCACCCGGCAACGAGATGCCAAGAGCTAAGCGGCATGGCGCTCGCGGCAGCTTGAGCGCTCTTGGGGAACCTCTGAAGCAATCTGTTGCGGCTGGTGCATCGCGGCATTCGGGCGGTCTGCGTCGAAAGCAAATTCTCGCAATACCGCCTGGTATTGCTTAAGCTTTGCGCCTCGCATCCCAAAAGCAGAATCCGCAGCGTGCTTTGCTCGCGCAGATTTGTTCAGAGTTTGCTTGGCAAGCCAGGGCCGTGCGCTCTTGGCGCTTGTTGGCTGCCGGGGCGCGAGGGATGCCTTTTGCCGTGCAACGATGCCCGGCATTTGTGATCCATCTAATTGTTGGTCATCGCTGACGCTTGAGCCCAACTTACCGCGCTATAAAAAACCAGGTTGAACACCGAACGCTGTTTTTTCCCTACAGTGATGCGGAATTTGACTGGGGAGAAGCGTTTTGTAAGAGCTTTGATAGACGGGCGTCAAAGTTTGATGTAGTATTTGTTTACAAGTGAAAGGCTGTTGACTCCCACTTATAAGCCGCCTCGGTGATAACGGGCGGCTTTCTTTTTTTTGACGGTATGCCCCAAGTGATGAAGAAAGACCTTGTCCCTGCCGCTTCGGGCGGCCGCCGCCCGAGATCATCATCGGCGCACACATCAGCGCACAATTGGCGGCCACGGCCATGAATCGCCTTGCCTCCATTCTGCCGGCGTCGCAGGTACTTGTCCGCGTAGACGCCACGAGCAAAAAGCGCGCGTTCGAAGAAGCGGGCTTGTTGTTCGAGAGCTTGCACGGCTTGTCCCGCGCGTTGATTACTGACAGCCTGTTCGCACGCGAGCGCTTAGGTTCCACCGGACTAGGCCACGGGGTGGCGATCCCGCACGGACGCATCAAGGGCCTGAAGGCGCCGATGGCGGCGGTGCTGCAACTGGCGCAACCCATTGGCTTCGATGCGCCGGACGAGCAACCCGTCGGCTTGCTGATTTTTTTGCTGGTGCCCGAGGCCGCAACGCAAAAACATCTGGAAATCCTGTCTGAAATCGCCGAATTGCTGAGTGACGCCGGCTTGCGTGATCGCCTCAAGTTCACCACCTCGGCCGAGGATCTGCACCAACTGATTGCCGGCTGGCAGTCGGCCCAGCCGGTATAAGAACGTGTTCACGATCCCGGCGCGGGCGTGCGGGCGCGGGCTTGGGTGGTCTGCGGCGCAAGCAATCCTTGCCAATGACACCGGCCATTGGCTACGGATTGCGCCTTGCAGCCCATCCCAATGCAGCATCGCCGCACACCTCACGCCGAGATCGTGAACACGTTCTAACGGCAAACTATTGCCCGAGCGGCGCGCGCGAAATCACCACGACTTCACGCAAGTCAGAAGCAAGCAAGGCGCGTGTTCCAGGGCAATGTCCTTGGAGTTATCCTTCTTTGCGTAAGTCCCAGTTACTTTCCCGCCATGAAGCCGACCGTCATCAGCGCCAACACTCTGTTCGAGGATCAGCGCACCGTTTTGCGCTGGCAGTGGATAGCTGGCCTGAGCGCGTCTGAGCGTCGTTTCGACAAGGCGGCCATCCGCCAGGCAAGCTCGGGCGCTGATCTGGCCGGTTATCTGAACTACATCCACCCCAACCGCGTACAAATCATCGGCTGGCGCGAAGTGGCGTACCTGAGTAATGCCTCGCCGGAGGATTGCGCGCGCCGCATTGCCCGCATCGTCACGCTGGAGCCGCCAGCGCTGGTGCTGTGCGACGGCCAGGCCGCGCCCGAGGCGCTGATGGTGATGTGCGAACGCGCACAACTGCCTCTGTTCGCGACTCAGGAGTCGGCCGCCTTCGTCATCGACGTGCTGCGCACCTATTTATCCAAGCAGGTCGCCGACCGCATCACCATGCACGGCGTGTTCATGGACATTCTTGGCCTGGGCGTGATGATTACCGGCGAGTCAGGCCTGGGAAAGAGCGAATTGGGGCTGGAGCTGATCTCGCGCGGCAACGGTCTGGTGGCCGACGACGCGGTGGACTTGTACCGCATCAACCAGACCACCATCGAAGGGCGCTGCCCCGAACTGTTGCGCAATTTGCTGGAAGTGCGCGGCATCGGCCTGCTCGACATCCGCGCCATCTTCGGCGAGGCGGCGGTGCGCCGCCGTATGCGCCTGCGCCTGATCGTGCATCTGGTGCGGCGCGAGACGCTGGAGCGCGAGCACGAACGCCTGCCCTATGAGCCGCTGACCGAGGAAGTGCTGGGCGTGCCGATTCAAAAGGCCGTGATCCAGGTCGTCGCCGGCCGCAACATCGCCGTGCTGGTCGAAGCCGCGGTGCGCAACCACATCCTGCAACTGCGCGGCATCGACACCTACCAGGAATTCGTCGAGCGCCACCGGCTGGCGATGCAGCGGCAGCAACAGGAAGAAGACTGATGGTTGGGGTGGGGGCTGACAGCGTTGGCGTGGACGCTTTAACCTAGAAACCGCAGCCCGCCGCTTGTTATCTTCAGGAAACCCGCATGAATGTTGGCTTTCGTGGCTTCGATGACTGTCACCTTTTAGGTGAGCGCGCTACGCACCCGATCAGGCCGCCCTCGGACGCGCTGGCGGCGAAAGCTCCTCGCCTAAGCACACGAGTGCGCGGCCTCGTCGCGCCTTGCCAGCCCGCCCGAGGGCAGCCTGCTCGGGCGCGTCCAACTACGGTTTCTAGGTTTAATCTGTTTGATGCACCCTCAGCCCCCATCCCTGCCCTCCCTCAAAGAGGGAGTCGCAAAAGGGCAGGCGCAAGGCCTGCCCCTACGAAATTTCCTGACAGAGGATTGGCGTAGGGGCGGCTCTTGTGGCTGCCCTGCTCCTTTCGCGACAGCCTCCAAAGAGGGAAGCAAGCAAAACCGTTTTGCAGGCGCCACGCCAAAGCGCGCCGGATTTCTTCACAGGCTCTGAGAACGTGTTCACGATCCCGGCGCGGGCTTAGCGGGCGCGGGCTCAGGAAGCGCCGCGGCGCAAGCAATCCTTGCCAATGACACGGGCCATTGGCTGCGGATTGCGTCTTGCCGCCCATCCCAATGCAGCATCGCCGCACACCTCACGCCGAAATCGTGAGCACGTTCTGACAGTCGGGACAAGTCCCGTAAAGCGACATGGCGTGATCTTGCAAGACCCAGCCGCGCGATTGCGCCACGTGGCGCTGGCGTTGCTCGATCTCGACGTCAAGGAATTCTTCCACTTTGCCGCACGCCAGGCAGACGAAGTGGTCGTGATGGCGTTCGTCGCGCAGCTCGTACACCGCCTTGCCGGCCTCGAAATGATGGCGGCTAAGGATGCCGGCCTGCTCAAACTGCGTCAGCGCCCGGTAAACCGTTGCCAGACCGATGTCGGAATGCTCGGCCAGCAGCAGCCGGTACAGGTCATCGGCGGTCATGTGCCGTTGCCGGGCTTTCTGAAAGATTTCCAGAATCTTCAGCCGCGGCGCGGTCGCCTTCAGGCCTGTGCTTTTGAGTTCGTCGATAGTGTCCATGCAAAGGGGCGCTCGTCACGAATGGCGCGGACTCCAGCCGCTACAATGCGCGCTCATATTATTGTGCATCACCCCCTGAAATCGGCAGTTGAGCGTCTGCTGCCGTCATCACAAGCAGCATGGATATAGACATTTGTCGTTACGGCCTTGCTCGTCTCTCAGAACGTGTTTGCGATCTCGGCGTGAGGTGTGCGGCAAGGCGCAATCCGCAGCCGATGGCCCGTGTCATCGGCAAGGATTGCTTGCGCCGCAGCGCCCCAAGCCCGCGCCCGCCCGCCCGCGCCGGGATCGTAAGCACGTTCTTAGATCACCGCGCGCTCTGTCGGGGCATGCTGATCGCGCTGGCCGTCGGTCTGAGCGGCTGCGGCAGTTTCAATCGCGCCACCCAGGGCATGACCAACATGCTGACGCTGTATCAGCCCGAGGTGGTGCAAGGCAACTTCGTATCCAAGGAACAGGCCGCGCAATTGCAACCGGGCATGACGCGGCTGCAAGTACGCGACACGCTGGGCACGCCGCTCATGGCCAGTGTATTCCACGGCGACCGCTGGGACTACGTCTTCACCATGAAGCGCCAAGGCGTCGAGGCGCAGAGCTATCGCTTGACGGTGCTCTTCAAGGACGATCTGCTGGAGCGCTTCGAAGGCGACGAAATGCCCAGCGAAGCCGAGTTCGCGCAACGCATCAGCCGCAAACGCAAAATCAAGGTGCCGACGCTGGAGGCGACCGAAGCGCAACTGGCCAAGTTCCCGCCCGCGGCCAACCCGGCGCCAGCGGCCAATGCGCCGACGCCAGCGCCAGCGCCAACCGGAAACTATCCTCCGCTGGAGCCGACGCCCTGATGACTGGCACACCCCATCGCGTCGCCGTGGCCGGCGCCACCGGCCGCATGGGTCAAATGCTGATCGAGGCGCTGCGCGCCGCCAGCGACTGTCAACTCACCGGCGCGCTGGAGCGAGCCGACAGCCCGGCGCTGGGTCAAGACGCCGGGGCGTTCGGCGGCCAGGCCACGGGCGTGCGCGTTACCGCTGAGTTGGACGTGGGCTTGAGCGGCGCGCAGGCACTGATCGACTTCACCCGGCCAGAGGCGACGATGGCGCATCTGGCCGCTTGCCGCCGCCTCGGTGTGACGCTGGTGATTGGTACCACCGGTTTCAGCGCCGCGCAAAAGGCCGAAATCACCGCCGCCGCCCGCGACATCGCCATCGTCATGTCACCCAACATGAGCGTGGGCGTCAATGTCACCTTCAAGCTGCTGGAGATGGCGGCCAAGGCGCTGGCCACCGGCTATGACATTGAAATCATTGAAGCGCACCACCGCCACAAGGTCGATGCCCCCAGCGGCACCGCGCTGAAAATGGGCGAGATCATCGCCGCCGCCCTGGGGCGCGAGCTAAACGATTGCGCCGTGTACGAGCGCCACGGACACACCGGTGAGCGTGATCCGTCGGCCATCGGCTTTGCCACCATCCGCGGCGGCGACATCGTAGGTGAGCACACCGCGTTGTTTGCCGGCACCGGCGAGCGCATCGAGATTTCGCACCGCTGCAACAGCCGCGCCGGTTACGCGCAAGGCAGCCTGCGCGCGGTGCGCTTTTTAGCCGGCAAACCGCCCGGCTTGTACGACATGTTCGATGTGCTGAACTTGCGATGAATCTGCAAGCGGTTTTCACGCAAAGCGACCTGATCGGCAAGGCCGTCGCCATTTTGTTGCTGCTCATGTCGGTTGCCAGTTGGATGGCGATTTTGTGGAAAAGCTGGCTGTTGCGCCGCGCCGGTTCTCAGGTGTTGCGTGGCATTGCCGCATTCTGGCAAGCGCCAGCGCTGGATGAGGCGGCCACGCGCATCGCCGCCATCGACCGCGGCGGCCTGGTGCTGCCGCTGATTCAGGCCACGCAAGCGCCCACCGTCGGCACCCTGGCCGCCAGCGGCGAGCGCGCGCAGCAACTCACGCGTATGCTGCGCGACGCGCTGCACGCCATCATGGGGCGGCTTACTTCCGGCCAGGTGCTGCTAGCCACCATCGGCGCGACCGCGCCTTTCGTCGGCTTGCTGGGCACCGTATGGGGCATCTATCACGCGCTCACCAGCATCGCCAGCGCCAACCAGATCAGCATAGACAAGGTGGCCGGGCCGGTGGGCGAGTCGTTAATCATGACTGCCGCCGGCTTGGCGGTGGCCATACCAGCGGTACTGGCCTACAACTGGTTCGGCCGCGTCATCGGCCGCATCGAAGCTGAACTGGAAGGCTTTGCCCGCGACCTGCGCGATCTGCTGGCGTCCGCGCCCGCGGCGCATGAATCCAGGGAGCCTCCACATGGCGTTCGGTCGGCTTGAACGCGCCAAGGGCGCCGAGCCGATGAGCGACATCAACGTTACCCCGTTGGTGGACGTGATGCTGGTGCTGGTGGTGATTTTCATCATCACCGCACCGCTGTTGGCCAGCGCGATTCGGCTTGATTTGCCCAAGACCGACGCCGCCAAGCCGGGCGATCCGCCCCGGTTCGTGACCGTCGCGGTTGACAAGGCCGGCCAGGTATTCTTCGACGACCGCCCGGTCACGCAAAGCGAACTCGGCGCGGCGCTGCAAGAAGCCGCCCGCGCCAACCCAGATACCGAAGTGCAACTGCGCGCCGATCAGGGCGTGCCCTACGGCCGTGTGGTCGAAGTGATGGGCGAAGCCCAGAAAGCCAGCCTGAACCGCATCGGCTTTATCGCCGACACGCCAGACACGGCCACTGAACCGTAGCCGGCGGCATTGCCCGAAAAGACACCTGCGCGCCGCCCCCGAAAAGACTATGAGCAGGCGCTAAAGGGAACCGGAACCGGGCTATAAGTGCTTGGCCGCGATGTGGTTGTGCGCTTGGGCCTTGTCCTTGTGGCGCACCACCTGCCGGTCCAGCTTGTCGACCAGATCGTCAATGGCGGCGTACAAATCCTCGTGACTGCTTTCGGCAAACAGGTCGTTGCCCTTGACTCCGATGCGGCACTCGGCGCGCTGGCGCTTGTTTTTTTCTTTCTGGTTGTCAACTGACAGCAGCACCCGCACGTCCACCACTTGATCGAAGTGCCGGGTAATGCGCTCCAGCTTGGTCGTCACGTAGCCGCGCAACGCCGGGGTGACTTCGAGGTGATGTCCGCTGATCGTGAGGTTCATGGCAAAAAAACTCCTACTTCGTTAAGCAACCGCCTGCCTGCGCCGCTGCGCTGAATCGGGCGGCCAGGAAACCGGCCAAGCGCTCATGGCTCGCGCCGAGATCGCAAACACGTTCTAAGACCGACTATACGCCGGATAACCGTGCGGCGATGCCATAAAATGGCACGGTTTTAGCCATCTACACGAAAGCCCGTCTTGGAACCCATCCCCAGTCGATAGCTTTCGCCCCCTGGGAGTCGCTGGCGCGCGCGGGGGCCGAAAGCCATGACCCGCCCGCTGCGCCGCGCCCACCCACAATGCCCAGGGAGTTTTTGTCATGCTCAACGTGTTCACGCTGTCCAACGGACGGCTGTTCCAAGAAGAGATCGAAGCGCTGGAAGAGCTGTCGCGCTTCAGGCCGATCTGGGTCGATTTGGAAGCGCCCACGCCGGAAGAAAAACGCTGGATCAAACAGTACTACGGCTTGTCGATTCCGGAAGACGCGACCGACGACGACATCGAGGAGTCGGCCCGCTTTTACGAGGAAGACAACGGCGAGTTGCACATCCGCAGCGACTTCCTGGTCGTTGAACCCGAACGGCCGCGCCAGCAGCGCGTGGCCTTCATCCTGAACATGACCAACGAGCAGTTGCCCAGTTGCGGGGTGCTGTTTTCGATTCACGACGAAACAGTGCCGGCGTTTCGCCTGTTGCGTATGCGCGCGCGCCGTATGCCGGGTTTGCTGACCGACGCCAAGGAAGTATTGCTCAAACTGTTCGACGCCGACGCCGAATACTGCGCCGACACGCTGGAAGATATCTACGACGCACTGGAGATCGCCAGCAAGAAAGTGCTGGACGGCAACGTCGGCGACGAAGCAGCCGGCGAAGTGCTGGCCGCCATCGCGCGCCAGGAAGACTTGAACGGCCGCATCCGCCGCAACATGATGGATACGCGGCGCGCGGTCAGTTTTCTGATGCGCGGGCGGATGCTGAGCGCCGAACAGTTCGAGGAAGCGCGCCAGATCCTGCGCGACATCGATTCGCTGGACAGCCACACCGCGTTTTTGTTCGACAAGATCAACTTTTTGATGGACGCCACGGTCGGCTTCATCAACATCAACCAGAACAAGATCATCAAGCTATTCTCGGTCGCCGCCGTGGCGCTGCTGCCGCCAACGCTGGTGGCCAGCCTGTACGGCATGAACTTCAGACTGATGCCCGAGCTAAGCTGGGAATATGGCTATCTCTGGGCGCTGCTGCTGATGATCGCCAGCGCCTTGCTGCCGATGTGGTACTTCCGCCGACGCGGGTGGCTGAAATAACAACGATGCCAACATTTGTGATCCATCCCATTGTTGGCCATTGCTAACGCTTTAGAACGTGTCCACGATCCCGGCGCGGGCTTAGGACGCTCTGCGGCGCAAGCAATCCTTGCCAATGACACGGGCCATTGGCTGCGAATTGCGCCTTGCAGCCCATCCCAATCCGCATCCCGCACACCTCACGCCGAGATCGTGAACACGTTCT
>JAITMV010000124.1 GCA_031277295.1 Burkholderiaceae bacterium
GTTTTGCCCATCAGTTCGTTGGGGGTGCTGACGGGGTAAGGAGACGGGTTGCTGAGGACGGCGGTATCGATGCCGAGTTGGCCGTTGTCGTTATAGCCCCAGCAGTACGCCCAACCGTCGGAAGCTAAAGCGCAGGTGTGAAAATCGCCCGCCGTAATTTGCCGAATGGTTCTGTGCGCCAGTTGGGAGGCGTTGACGGCGCGGGCAGGCGCGCCAGCGTCGAAGACGCCGTCGCCGAGTTGGCCCAGGCTGTTTTGACCCCAGCAGTACGCCTGATCGTCGGAGGCGATGGCGCAAGTGTGATAGTAGCCCGCCGCGATTTGCCGGATGGTTTTGCCCGCCAGCGCGCCGTTGGCATCGACGGCCACGGGAGTCGGGCTGTAAGCGACGGCGCCGTTGCCGAGTTGACCGGCGCTGTTGAGGCCCCAGCAGTACGCCTGATCGTCGGAAGCGATGACGCAGGTATGCGTGCCGCCAGCGGCGATTTGCCGAATGGTCTTGCCCGCCAGCGCGCCAGTGGTATCGACGGCCACGGGGGTCGGGCTGTAGCCACCCTCGGCGTTGCCGTTGCCGAGCCGACCGCCGCCGTTATAGCCCCAGCAGTACGCCTGGTCGTCGGAGGCAATGACGCAGGCGTGAGAGCCGCCGCCGGCGATTTGCCGAATGGTCTTGCCCGTCAGCACGCCGTTGGTGTCAATGGCGACGGGAACCAGACTGCCGGCGTCGCCGTTGGCGCCCCAGCAGTACACCTGATCGTCGGAGGCAATGACGCAGGTGCCCAAGCTGTTCAGCGGCGCGATTTGCCGGATGGTTTTGCTCGCCAGAGCGCCAGTGGTATCGACGGCCACGGGCGATGGGCTGTCAGCGGTGGTGCCGTTGCCGAGTTGACCGCTGTTGTTGGCCCCCCAGCAGTAAGCTTGGCCGTTGGCAGCGATGGCGCACGAATGGTTTGCGTTGGCCGAAATCTGCGTGAACGTCAGCGGCTGCCGCGGCGCCAAAACGCTGCCCGTCACGGCGGCGGTGTCGCCTCTGGCGGCATCCAGGCCGGTATTGGCGCTGGCGCCGGCCGCCAACGGCAGCAGCGCCAGCGCCAAACATACGGATACGGGCGCGGTCATTAAAGCTGGAAACCGCGGCTTCCAGATTAAAAAACGATCACGGCGGTAAGCGGGGAACCTCTGAACAAATCTATCGCGGCTGGCGCATCCCGCATTCGGGCGGTCGGCGTCGAAAGCAAATGTCGCAATACCGCCCAGTAGCTTTAAGAACGTGTTCACGATCCCAGCGCGGGCGTGCGGGCGCGGGCTCAGGAAGCGCTGCGACGTTGCAATCCTTGCCCATGACACGGGCCATTGGCTGCGGATTGCGCCTTGCAGCCCATCCCAATGCCGCATCGCCGCACACCTCACGCCGAGATCGTGAACACGCTCTAAGCTTTGCGCCTCGCAGCCCATCGCCGGATCCACAGCGCGCTTTGCTCGCGTAGATTTGTTCAGAGATTCCTTGGGTTGCAAAAAAATCGGATTCATGATGAGTTTCTTTTAAAACGGATCAAAACCAGGACAAAACTGGAGCCGTCTTTTCTTCTCTCCCCCTTGGCGCTCAAGGCAGGGACACAAGTAACGCACCGCTGGGCGATGACCAAAGAGCGGGGATGTTTGAGGTCCCTGAGCCCGTCGCTGCTGGCGCAGGTATGGCCAATCAAAGATGGCGTATGCCGCACCGGTTCCGCAAGCGATAAGGTATCGGCCAGTCAAGGGCTTGAACAGTGCCGAAAGTCACTTTTTCGCGTCGCGCGTTGCGGCGCGCCACCAACGCAGGCTCACCGCAAACGGGAAAGCAAGAGCGGAGGCCGGCCCTCTCAGCGCAGCCGGCTGATGAGTTGCGCGCGCGAGCTAACGTGAAAGCGCCCGAGCAGTTCGGAAACCTGGTTTTTGACCGTGCCTTCGGCCAGATGCAGGTGCGCGGCAATGTCGCGGTTGGACAGCCCGACGAGAATGTGGTCGAGCAGCTTGGCTTGGCGCGAGGTCAGGCGCACGCGCTGGCCGTCCAGTGTTTCGATCAGGCGATCCTCGGCGGTGGGTGCGCGAGCGGGCGCGGGCGGCAAAGCGACGCTGCCGCCCGCGCAGTGCTGCTGGCGCCGATGGTTGACAAAGCTGATAAGCCGGGCGAGTTGATCGCCGCCCTTGGTGAAGTAAGCCAGCGCGCCAGCGGCCAGCGCCTGCTGCATGAGCGCGGGATCGTTGTGCGCGGAGACAACGGCCACGGGCGCGCCGGGGTAGCGGGCCAAAAATCTGGACAGCCCAAGCAGGCCGTGGGCGTCGGGCAAGTGCAAATCGAGCAGAACCAGGAAAATACTGTCGCGCCAGGCGCCGTATTGATCGAGCGCTTCGGCCAGAGTGCGGGCCTCCAGAACGTCCGACGCACTGCCCTCGGCAGCAGCAAGATCGGTCAGCACGGCGATCATGCCCAGACGCACGAGTTCGTGATCATCAATCAGCAAAAGACGCGCGGGCACGACGATAGAAGACACAAGTTTGTTCCAAGCAAGGAGATAAGGATACCGTTTACCGTGTTGTTTGCACATTGACCAAAGTCATTATTCACATTTGCCGTAGGCTGCCTTCGGTTTGAGGCGATGCTGGACAAGGCAACGCCTCACCCAGCCCCATGCTCCAACCGCGGTGGATTCGCTCGCGCCCTCTTGCTAAACCGTGCCTTAGTAAAACCCCCGTCATCGCTTGGGCTTTGCGATCCGGCATACAAACGGCGTCATGCCCGATTCAGCTCCTCCGTCCAAACCTTTGCGCCTTGCGCCGGTTATTCAAGCCACGTCGGCGCCGCGAACGCCCAAGCCGCCGCCGGTGACGGGGCCGTGGCGCTGGCGCATGTTGCTGGCGGCGGCGCACCGGCTGGGGTTTTTTCTGGCCATGCTGGTGCTGGCGATGGCCAGCGGCTGGTGGTTGGCGGTACAGGCGGGCCGCGCGCTGGGCTGGATGGCGCTGGATGGCGCGGTGGGCGTGCCGCCATTACTGATGCATGGCACGGTGATGGTGTTCGGCTTCATGCCGCTGTTTTTTTCCGGCTTTCTGTTTACGGCCGGCCCCCGGTGGCTGAATGTGCCGCCGCTGAATGCGCCGCGCCTGCTGCCGCCGCTGGCGCTGCAAGCGGCGGGTTGGCTGGTGTGGCTGGCAGGCGCTTATGTCAGCCTGGCGCTGGCGCTGGCCGGGCTGGCGCTGGCTTGTGCGGGGTTGGCTTGGATGTTGGCCTTGTTCTGGCGCTTGATCGCCGCCAGCCGGCAGCCTGATCGCGTACATGCGATGGCCGTCGGGCTGGGCGGGATTGTCGGCGCGCTGTGCTTAGCCGGCGTCGGCGTCACCTTGTGGTCCGGGCAGTACGCGCTGGCGCTGGCGCTGGTGCGCACGGGGCTGTGGGGATTCATCGCGGTCACCTTCATGGCGGTGGCGCACCGCATGATTCCGTTTTTCACCTCGGGCGTGCTGCCGATGATTCAAGTCTGGCGTCCGTTCTGGGTGCTGTGGCTGATGCTGGGCGTGGCTGTGTTCGAGGCGCTGGCGGTGTGGGTAGATCAGGCCGCGCCGCCAGGCAATGCCTGGACGCTGGCGGCAGCGGCGGTGGAAGCGCTGGCCGGCGGCGTGCTGCTGTGGCTGGCTGTCGTCTGGGGCTTGGTGCAGAGTTTGAAGATCCGCTTGCTGGCGATGCTGCACGTCGGCTTTGTTTGGCTGGCGCTGGCCTTGCTCTATGGGGCGGCGTCGCGGACGCTGGCGCTGTTGACCGGTCAGGCGCTGCTGGGGCTGGGCGCCATGCATGCGCTCAGCATGGGTTTTCTAGGCTCGATCATGGTGGCAATGGTTACGCGCGTGTCGTGCGGCCACAGCGGGCGTTCGCTGGTGGCTGATGATCTAGTTTGGGCGCTGTTCTGGCTGCTGCAAGCGGCGGTGGTGGTGCGCCTGCTGGCGGCGGTGCAGGGTATGCCGTTGTGGCTGACGGCGGCTGCCGCGCTGCTGTGGACGACAGCCATCGTCGTGTGGGCGGTGCGTTACGCCAACTGGTATGGAAGACCCCGTATCGACGGTAACCCCGGCTGAGAGCCTGTGAACCCAAAAACCCGCCTTAGCCGCTCATGCCGCCAAGCCGATGACCCAGATGTTTCATGATGAAAGCCCGCGCGCGCTCGAGCTGATCGAGCTGGCCCAGGCGCTGATCCACACGCGCCAGACCTTGCTGCCCAAACGCCTGTGCGCGCCCGGCCCCAGCGCGGCGCAGACGCGGCAGATTTTGGCCGCCGCCGCACACGCGCCCGATCACCATGAACTGCTGCCGTGGCGCTTTATCCTGGTGCCCGAACAGGCGCGCGTTGCCTTGGGTGAAGCGTTTGCCGCCGCGCTGCAAGCGCGCGACGCCACGGCCACGCCCGAGCGAATCGAGCAGGCGCGTGAGAAAGCGGCACGCGCGCCACTGGTGTTGCTGGCGGTAGTGCGCTTGCGCGACGATGATGAAGCGATAGCGCCGCACGAGCGCATCGTCTCGGCCGGCTGCGCGATTCAGAACATGCTGCTGATGGCGCACGCGCTGGGTTTTGGCGCCGCGCTGACCAGCGGGCAGGCGCTGCAATCGGTGCCGCTGCGGGCGTTGTTCAGGCTGGGCGAAAACGAACAGGCGCTGTGCTTGGTCAACATCGGCACGCCCGCGCGCGCCAAGCCGATGCGCGCGCGGCCGACGGTGGAGCGGTATGTGAGCGTTTTGGCCCCGGAAAACGCCGGGCGCGAAAACATCGCGCGCCAAACGGACTCATGAGCTTCTCACGCTCACGCGCCACCCGCATCGCATGAAACCAACGCAGCCTTAGCCCGAATGGCACTTACTTTAGCTACCGCCCCCGCGATGAATGATCGCAAGTACTTGAAAGACAAGGCAAAGGCGGCTGACCCTGGCTCGATAGGATGGTTGGTTACGAAACACCCAAACC
>JAITMV010000197.1 GCA_031277295.1 Burkholderiaceae bacterium
TGTTCGTCAGGCAAGGCGCAAACCGGAGCAATACCGAGTGGTATTGCGAGGATTTGCAACGCAGCATGGCGGACAAAGACGCGATTTCATGTAAGGGTTTTGGTGGAACGGAGCACTAGACGCCCGTTGCGCCGCACGCAGGGGAAAGCGCGAAATCCGGCTTCATCCCGGCGCGCGGTTTACCACACCCGCCACAGCGCGATTACCAGTAGCGTGCAGCAAGCGGCTACCAGATCGTCCAGCACGATTCCGAGGCCGCCGCGCCAGCCAGTTGCGCCGTGCAGCACGCGGTCGGCCCAGCCGACGGGGCCGGGCTTAACGGCATCGAAAAAACGGAACAGTACAAACGCCGCCAATTGCGCCCAGAACCCCGCCGGCAACAGCAGCCAAAGTACGATCCAAAAGGCGATGATTTCGTCGATGACGATAATGCTGGGATCAGCCACGTCAAGGTAACGCGCGGTTACCGTGCTGGCCCACCACGCCAGCGGCAGGCACGCCGCCAACATCCAGCCCAGCGCCGTGGGCGTCATCCACACGGCAAGCAGATTCCATACAAGCCACGCCCACAACGTGCCGACGCTGCCAGGCGCGACGGGCGAGAGGCCGCTGCCAAAGCCGACGGCAATTACGTGCGCGGGATGCGCGCGCAGAAAATGCGCGTCGATCCACACCGTACCCGCTGGCCGCTGGCCGGCGCTGCGCGTGAGCGGCCTGATGCGCGCCGGTTCGGCGTGGCTGCCCTCCGGTGGCGCGGCGTCTGCGGTACGCTCGCGCCCCGGCGGCAACGGGCGCGGCTGCACGTCGCTTACGTCATCGCGCGGTGCGTCTGCTAATCCCATGAGCCTGTCTTATTAAAAGCCCGCGCCGCCTCTATCGCGCCGGCCACTGCCGCGCGCGCCTGAGGGCTGTTTTTCCAGTAGCTCGATCCAGTCAGGCAGGCGCCACGCGCCAGAATGTCGGCGGCATTTTCGCGCCGCAAGTGGTGCAGCGATTCAACCTGGAAACCGTTGTTGAACGCGCCCGAGCAGGTCGTCATCGGGTGGGCTGGCAAGACGCGAGGACGCCGCAGGCTACTGCCTGCAAGGACGAGCAACGCCGCCAGCGCGCCCGAAGCTCCAAGTTTTGGCGGCCTGATCGGGCGCGTAGCGCTTTCACCCAGGTGGTGAGGGACATCGAAATCTCGAAAGTCAATATTCACGCGACTTTCCTGAAGATAACAAGCGGTCAACTGCGGTTTCCAGGTTCAACACCCATCTGCTCCAACCGCGCGATCACCGTCGGGCCGACGCCTTTGACGGCCAATAGCGCCCTGCGCTCCTCAAGCGGAAATGGCATTGTCGCTCACCCCTCGCCGCCGCCAGCGGCTTTCAGTTGCTCGGCCAATTGGTCATCCAGCGCGGCGGCTTTGACACAGGCCGCGCGCTGGCCGATGGGGCCGGCATATTGCTCGAACAGCGGACGTTTTTCGATTGTGTTGAACTGCATCCCGAATTGCAGTTGCGCGGCCAGGTACAGGTCGGCGGCAGTAAAGTGGCCACATAAAAAGCCGCCGCGCGCCAACGCCTGGCGGATGGCGAATTCCAGCGTAATCATCACGTCATCCCAAGAGCCATAGCCAGCCGTGACGCGCTTGTCCTCGGGCGCAAGCAAGCCAAGCGCTTTGGCCGTAACCGCCGCCTCCAGCGGGCCTGCGGTGAAAAACAGCCAGCGGTAGTACGTGCCGCGCTCAGGGCTGCCCTCGAGCGGGGCCAGCTTCTTGCCCGGAAATTGGTCGGCCAGATACGCGCAGATGGCCGCAGTTTCGGTAACCACCACATCGCCGTGGCGAATGGCGGGCACCTTGCCCATCGGGTTGAGCGCGGTGTAATCCGCCGCCTTCATGGAAGCGCCGTATTGCAGCACTTGCACCTCGTAGTTGGCGCCGCATTCCTCCAGCATCCAGCGCACGATGCGACCGCGCGACCAAGGGTGGGTGTAGAAGGTGATGGGAGCGTTCATGGGCTGTTCTTGGCGGTGGTGAAAAAATGATCGAATGAGGTAAAGGGACTGTTCACCTCGCGGCCTTCGGCGTCGCGCAGTTTAAGGCCAGACGCGGCAGTGATCTGGCCGATACGGGTGACGGCAGTGACGCTGGCCCCGGCAGCGGCAGCGACGTTGGCGCGAGCGGTGGGGGGAGCGGTAAAAGCCAATTCGTAATCGTCGCCACCCGAGAGCGCCAGCGCCAACGCGCCGCGCGGCTCAAGCAGGTTCTCGCCCGTTGAATCAGGCGAGCGGGCGCTGATCGGGTTGACCCGTTCAATGTCTATGCGCGCGCCCACACGGCTTGCCTTCAGCAGGTGCCCCAGATCGCCCGCCAGCCCGTCGCTGAGGTCGATGCAACTGCTGGCAATGCCGCGCAGCGCACGGCCCAAGGCGAGCCGGGGGACGGGGCGTTCCAACCGCTGGCGCGCGGCGGCCAATTGGTCGGCGGGCAGCGTCAACTCGCCCCGCAGCGCCATCAGCGCCAGCCGAGCATGGCCCAAGGCGCCGCTGACCCAGAGGTCGTCGCCCGCTTGCGCGCCATCGCGCCGCAGCGCCTGGTCAGCGGGCACCTGGCCAAGCACGGTGATGCAGATGTTCAACGGCCCGGCAACCGTGTCACCGCCAACCAGCGGGCAGCCGTGGGCAGCAGCCAGCGCGTGCAGGCCGCAGGCAAAAGCGGTCAGCCACGCCGAATCGCCGGCACGCTCGGGCGGCAGCGCCAGCGCCAGGGTAAACGCCAACGGTTCGGCCCCCATCGCCGCCAAGTCGCTGAGGTTGACGGCCAGCGCTTTGTGACCGAGCGCGGCCGGATCGACGTCGGCAAAAAAGTGCCGTCCCTCGACCAGCATGTCGCTGCTGACCGCCAACGCCATGCCGAGCGCGGGCCGCAGCAAAGCACAGTCGTCGCCGATGCCCAAGGCGATGGAATGCGTCGCTTCGAACGATGAGCAGACAGAAGATGGGGACGGTTGTTGCTTGAAAAACCGCTCGATCAAATCGAATTCGCCCATGCACTCAACTCACTGCGTCGCGCACGCGAGCCATCTCATTAACCAACCGGCGCACGTGTCCGGCGCGGCGCATGGCGGCTTTGAGAAAGGCCATCATCAGCGGGCCGCTGTCGAGGATTTCGCTAACGCCGTTCATCAAATGAAATTCAGGGTGCCACTGCACGCCGACGACGAACGAGTGGCCGGTGTGACGGATGCCTTCGGGCACCAGATCAATAGGACTGCGCGCTTCCAACACCATGTCCTTGCCGAACTTATCGACGCACTGGTGGTGCAAACTGGTAATGTGGCGCGGATCGTAGCCATAGATGGCGGCCAAACGCGAACCAGGCATGAAATGCACCTCGTGCACCAAGCGGTCGTAACGCACATCGTCGGTGTGCGCCACCGCGCCGGGCCACTGGGAGGGAATGTCTTGAATCAGCGTGCCGCCGAAATACACGTTGAGCAACTGGCAGCCGCGGCATATGCCCAGCACGGGTTTGCCGGCATCAATGAAGCCACGCAACAGGTCCAGTTCATACTCGTCGCGGATGGTGTCGTATTCGGCCTGTGCCTGCCACGGCTTGGCGCCATAGAACTGGGGATGGACGTCAATGCCGCCTTGCAGCACCAGGCCATCCAGGTTGTCGACCAGATCGCGCAACGGCAGGCGTTTATGCACGTGAGGCGCCAGTTTCTGATCGACGAACGGAATCATCAACGCCACCACGCCGTGCGACATGATCCATTGGGCCATGCCGCTTTCCAAAAATTGCAGCCGCTTGGTCGGCACCCCCAGGCCGGGAGGCGGGTTGTGCCATAAGCGGGCAGAGATGCCGATGCGAAGAGTCATGGCTGGCAATTGTCGGGCATGACGGGGGCAGGCGTCGGCAAAGCCCAACAGGTCGAATGGAGGCTAAAGTCATAATCCTAGTACTCCGTTCCACCAAAACCTTTACAAATGAAATCGATGGATTTGTTCGTCAGGCAAGGCGCAAACCGGAGCAATACCGAGCGGTATTGCGAGGATTTGCAACGTAGCATGACGGACAAAGACGCGATTTCATGTCAATGTTTTGGTGGAACGGAGTACTAGGTTTAATCGATGCCGATGGCGCTATGGCGAAGATAACCGTAGCGCGCTTGCCGCCGGTAGAGCTATCGGAAGATCAACTGGCCGACTGGCATGCGTCAGCATATGCGAGGCAACCCGCGCAAACAGGGATAACCTCACTGCCCGGCGTGCCAGCATCCATAAATGGCGGCTACGCAACAAGGTGGGAGGGAATCACTGCCGAAACCGCAACGCCGCCTGCCGGATCACCTCCCCCAACATCCGCTCGCTTGCCTGCTGTTCACGCAGCCAGCGGGCATCATTGCGGTTGTCGTGCGCCTCCTGGCGCAGAGTGTCAAGCGCGCCGCCGGCCTGACAGAATTCGGCATGGGGGCGCAAGCGGTCAAAAGTGGCAAGCAGGTGTTCGCGCAGCGGCTGGTGCGCGCCACTGGCCGGATCGACGTAGACCGCGTCCAGCCCGAAGCGGCAGGCCTGAAAGCGGTTGTAGGTGTAAACGAGGTAGTCATCTTCGGCGGGAGCGAAAGGGCGCTCGTGCTGAAACCACGCCGCCAGGCTCTGCACCAGACCCGCTAGAGCGGCGGCACGCTGCACCGTCAACGGGGTGTCGAACACGCGCACCTCGATGGTGCCGTACTCGGGCTTGGGACGCACGTCCCAGTAAAAATCCTTCATGCTGCGCACCACCCCGGTGCGCGCCATCTTGTCGAAGTAGCCGCCAAACTCCTCCCAGGTCAGCACGCAGGGCGCGCGGCCCGACAAAGGAAAAGCAAATACGGAATTGAGCCGCGCCGAGTCGAAGCCGGTATCCTGCCCCTGCACGAACGGGCTGGACGCCGCCAGCGCGATGAAGTGCGGAACGTAGCGCGACAAGCAGTGCAGGGTGTACAGCGCGGTATCCGCGTCGGGACAGCCGACGTGCACGTGCTGGCCGAAGATGGTGAACTGCTTGCTTAAATAACCGTACAACTGCGACAACTGCTGAAAGCGCGGCTTATCGTAGATGCGCTGCTGGTGCCACTTCTGAAAAGCATGGGTGCCGCCGCCGACGACGGCGATATTGAGCTTGTCGGCGCTTTGTACCAGCGCGTCACGGATTTGCGTCAGTTGCGCCAGCGCCTCGCCCGAGGTGCGGCAAATGCCGGTGGCGATTTCCAGCATCCCTGCCGTCATCTCGGGCACGGCGGTGCCGGGCAAGCGACGGCGTGCCAGCAAGCGCAGCATGTCGTCGGCGTACTGGGCCAGATCGTAATCGTTGGTATTGACGAGTTGCAACTCCAACTCGACACCGAGCGTCAGCGCCTCGGAAGAAGCGAAGTCCTCCAGGCAGCCCACGGCATCCCCGGACGGCTGTGCGGCAGTCACGGTTGCGCCAGGTTGAAAAGCAATCGACATGAATTTCAATGAAAAATAATGATGTAACAGCCAGTTCGCTCAAACCTGCGCTTGACAAAGCATCTACCCACCGCGCACACCTCCTTTAGACCAAATACGGGATAATGGAATGGTTTCTTATTGTCTATTCAACGTGAACCTGCATCAATTTCGCTTCGTCCGGGAAGCCGTGCGGCGGGGTCTGAATCTGACCGAAGCCGCCAAGGCGCTGCACACCTCGCAGCCGGGTGTATCCAAGGCGATCATCGAGTTGGAGGAAGAACTCGGCATCGACATCTTTACCCGTCACGGCAAACGCTTGAAGCGCATCACCGAACCAGGCGAGCGCGTGCTGGAGAGCATTGACATCATCTTGCGCGAAGTCGCCAACCTGAAACGCATCGGCGAACAATACAGCGCCCAGGACTACGGCACGTTGTCAATCGCCACCACTCACACTCAGGCGCGCTACGTGCTGCCCAAACCGGTGGCACGGCTGCGGGAAGTTTATCCCAAGGTCAACATCAGCCTGCACCAAGGCGCTCCCGATCAGGTAGCTCGCATGGTAATGGAGGAAACAGCAGAAATCGGCATCGCCACCGAATCGCTGTCGGATTACGCCCCTCAGTTGATTACCCTGCCCTGCTACGAATGGCAACACGTGCTGGTCGTTCCCAACTGGCATACGTTGGCGACAAAAGAACGCTTGACGCTGGAAGACATTGCCGCCGAGCCGCTGATTACTTATCACCCGTCATTTACCGGCCGCTCGCGCGTCGATCATGCTTTCGCGCAACGCCAGCTTGAGCCGCGCATCGTGCTGGAAGCCATCGATTCCGACGTCATCAAAACCTATGTGCGCCTCGGCTTAGGGATCGGCATCGTGGCCGAAATGGCGGTCCAAGACGATAAAGAAACCGATCTGGTGTCACGCCCGCTTGGGCTGCTGCTGGGCACGAACGTGGCACGCATCGCTCTCAAGCGTGGCGCCTACCTGCGCGACTTTGTCTATCACTTCGCCAGCTTGCTGTCCGACCGGTTGGACAAGGAATTGATTCTCAAGGCCATGGAAGGCCGTGTCACGGATTACGAACTGTGACCGCCATCAAACCCCCCGCCTTCCCTTCGCGTCTGCCGAACATTGGCACCACCGTCTTCACCGTCATGTCGGCGCTGGCCGCCGAGCGGCAAGCGGTCAATCTGGGGCAGGGCTTTCCTGACTTCGAATGCGATCCCAGGCTGATCGACGCCGTCAGCGCCGCCATGCGCGAGGGCTTGAATCAGTACCCGCCCATGCCCGGCGCCGCACCGTTGCGCGAGGCCATTGCCGGCAAAGTGCAAGCGCTGTATGGCCGCCGCTATGACCCGGCGACAGAAATCACCGTCACCGCCGGCGCCACCCAGGCGATCCTGACCGCCATCCTGTGCTGCGCCGGGCCTGGCGACGAGGTCATCGTTCTGGAACCCTGCTACGACAGCTACGTTCCCAATATCGAACTGACCGGCGCCCGCGTGGTACGCGTGCCGCTCACGCCCGGTACGTTCCGGCCCGACTTCGACAAAATCGCCGCCGCACTGAACGCCCGCACCCGCGCCATCATCATCAACACCCCACACAACCCCAGCGGCACGGTCTGGTCGCACGAAGACATGCGCCGTCTGGACGAGTTGCTGGCGCCCACCGACACCTTGCTCATCAGCGACGAGGTGTACGAGCATATGGTCTATGCCCCACTGCGGCACGAGAGCGCGGCACGTTACCCCGGCTTGGCCGCGCGCTGCTTCATCGTCAGCAGCTTCGGAAAAACCTATCACGTCACCGGCTGGAAGGTCGGCTATGTCGCCGCACCGCCTGAACTGACGGCTGAATTTCGCAAGGTGCACCAGTTCAACGTGTTCACCGTCAACACGCCCATGCAACACGGCATCGCCCGCTACATGGCCGAGCCTTCACCGTACCTGAATCTGCCTGCCTTTTATGCCGCCAAGCGCGACCTGTTTCGCGCCGGCTTGGCGCACACCCGATTCCGTCTGCTGCCGTGCGAAGGCACCTACTTCCAATGCGCCCGCATAGATGACCTGTCGGTACCCGAGCGCGCGCTGTCCGAGGCCGATTTCTGCCAATGGCTCACAAGCGAAATCGGCGTCGCCGCCATCCCGCTGTCAGCTTTTTACGGCAACGGCTTTGACCAGAAGGTGATCCGCTTTTGCTTCGCCAAGAAAGACGACACCCTGCACGCGGCGTTGCAGCGGCTGGCGCGGCTTTAAGAACGTGTTCACGATCCCGGCGCGGGCGTGCGGGCGCGGGCTTAGGACGCTCTGCGGCGCAAGCAAACCTTGCCAATGACACGGGCCATTGGCTGCGAATTGCGCCTTGCAGCCCATCCCAATCCGCATCCCGCACACCTCACGCCGAGATCGTGAACACGTTCTAAGACGACGCCTTAACCTGGATATTTTTCATGCAGAAAAATCAATCAATAAAGGCGGCAAAACCCTGCGGAGGTTCAAAGCGTTTGTTGCGCCAGATCACGCGCGTGGGCACCGCCGTTGGAAAAGCGTGGCTGCGCACCGGGTGCTCGGGATCGCCGGGATAGCACAGCACGCGCGCTTCGGCGGTTTCATCCACCGGCTTCGGTTCAATCAGCGGCGGGCGGCGTGAGCGCGCATCGGTCATGGCCTGCGCCACGTCGCGGTACTGCATCAGGTGCAACAGGCTGACGATCTGTGGTGGCGCCAAATCAATCGCATAGTCTCGGTACTGGCGCAGCGCGGCGCGCGGGGTGAGCCAGCGCGCCTCGGTCAGTTCGAAGTCGTCGCAGCGCGCTGCTTGCCCCTGCGGCACAGCGGCGAGGAAAAAG
Organism: Burkholderiaceae bacterium; assembly: GCA_031277295.1. Lineage (GTDB taxonomy): Bacteria > Pseudomonadota > Gammaproteobacteria > Burkholderiales > Burkholderiaceae_C > Ottowia. The sequence continues at coordinate 8,325 of JAITMV010000197.1, forward strand.
CGAGTGTCAAAACGCCTGTTCATCAACGACGGACGACGCGGCGTGATCCAGCGCGACCAGGGCGCCAGATCATGTGTGTCCAATTGCAGCCCGTGCCGCGCCAGCAACTGACCGAACGGCTGGCCTTGCCGTAAGGCGTCAAACCCAGCATGCTGCGCTTGCGCGGCCAGCGGCTGGCCGGCGCGACGGGCGTACAACACACCCGACTCCTCGAACGCCTCGCGCGCGGCGGCCACGAACAGCGCGGCGGCGGCAGCGGCGGCCAATTCAGTCTCGCCCAGTTGCGGGTGCAGATCAGCCGGATCACGGTCCAGCCGGGTCAACAAATCAGGCGCGCTGTCGGCCCGATCAACCTTGCCGCCGGGAAACACGTAAGCCCCGCCCAGCACGGACGAATCGGCATGACGGCGCATCAGCAGCACCTCCAGGCCGTCGCCGCCGTCGCGCAGCATAACCACACTGGCAGCGTCGTGCGGCGGAGTATCGATAACAATGTCGTGGTTCAATTCCATGGTGCTCAATTGTGACCGTTATTGCCCACGCACGCTGCGAACACCCCGGCGCCTACCGACGTAAGTCCTGGCACAACCCCCAATGCCTAACCAACGATAGGGTTTATAACGCTCCTGTTTCGCTACGGCATTTCTCATCTGCTTAATGGAGTATCCACACGATGCATATTGAATTTACACCGAAGTCACTGAAACTATCTGCTCTGGGTTTGGTGCTGGCCGCCTCGGCTTTCACCTCGGTCGCTGGCGCTCGCACGCTGCACTGGGCTTATCAGGGAGATGCCAGCAGCATGGACCCGATGGCGCTGAACGAGACCTTCACCACCGGCTTTCAGAGCAACATCTACGAAACCCTGTTCGGCTACGACAAAGACCTGAAGCTCATCCCCGCGCTGGCCGAAGCCTGGTACAACCCCGAACCGACCAAATGGCTGGTGCAACTGCGCAAGGGAGTGAAATTTCACGATGGCTCGCCGTTTACTGCCGACGACGTGATCTTCTCGTGGAAGCGCAGCCTCACGCCCGGCTCGGACATGAAGGGCCAGGGCGCCAAGGCGTCGGACATCAGAAAGATCGACGACCATACCGTCGAGATCACCACTCCCACGCCCAACCCGATCTTGCCGCGCGACTGGACGCTGATCTTCATGATGAGCAAGTCGTGGAGCGAGAAAAACAACACCACGGCGGCCACCAACGTGAAAGACGGCCAGGGCAATTACGCCAACCTGCACGCCAACGGTACCGGCCCCTTCATGCTGGTTGAGCGCCAGCCCGACGTGAAAACCACGCTCAAACGCTTTGCCGGCTACTGGAACAAAGACATCAAGACCCACGTCGATGAGGTTGCCTTTCAGCCGATCACGCAGGAGGCCACCCGCGTGGCGGCGCTGATCTCGGGCGAGATGGACATCGTGCAGCCCGTGCCGGTGCAGGACTGGCAGCGCCTGAAGGGCACCAAGGGCGTGAAGGTGCTCAACGCGCCCGAGATCCGGTCGATTTTCATCGGCATGGATCAGTTTCGCGATGAACTGCTGTATTCCAACGTCAAGGGCAAAAATCCGTTCAAGGATCGCAAAGTGCGCGAAGCCGTGGTGCTGGCCGTGGACACCGGCGCCATCAACCAGAAAATCATGCGCGGCGCAGCGCGGCCGCTCGGCTCACTGGTGCCCACCTCGGTCAACGGCTACGACGACTCGTTCGGCGCCCCGATCAAGCCCGATCCGGCGCGCGCCAAGAAGCTGCTGGCCGAAGCCGGTTATCCCCAAGGCTTCGAGGTCACGCTCAACTGCACCAACGACCGCTACGTCAACGACGAGAAAATCTGCCAAGCCGTCGCCGGCATGTTGGCCAAGGTGGGCATCCAGATCAATCTGCTGGCCGAGACCAAGTCCAAGTACTTCGCCAAGGTGCTGCCCCAGGCTGGCAACATGACCAGCATGTACATGCTGGGCTGGTCGCCCAGTTCGGTCGATGCCGAAAACATCCTGATCGCCGAGTTGCACTGTCCGGACGGCAAGGGCTTCGGCCAGTTCAACTTTGGTCACTATTGCAATCCGGAAATCGACGCGCTCCAGCAGCAAATCAGCGTCGAGACCGATCAGGCCAAACGCAACGCGCTCATCAAGCAAGCCTTCAATCTGGCGCGCCAGGACTGGGCCTACCTGCCGCTACACCAGCAGCCCCTGTCTTGGGGCGTGAAGGACACCATCCAGGTGGACCAGCGCGCCGACGACGTGCTTGATTTGCGCAATGTCGTGATGCCGTGATGGGGCGCCGCGCCGCCTCGACCCAATGCTGGTCACTTAGGCGCACAGACCTATGCGTTTCGTCATTCCCGCGAAGGCGCATAGGCGCTAACTTAAGGATTTTCGCCTTGTTTCGCACCTTTCAACCCGCTCAGGCTGAGCTTGGTCGTTGCCCCACGCCCCGGCTTCGACAAGCTCAGCCCGAACGGTTTGGCTCAGCGCTGGCTCTTGAGGAAGCCCCCTTGGATTCCCGCCTTCGCGAGAATGACGAAATAAGGGTTCATATCCTTAACTGAACGGTATTGCCGCTTGACCCCATTCCCACCCACCCCTTGAGGCCTGCGAATGGATACTGAGCAAGGAGATTGGACGTGAAGACAAAAATGACTGAAAAGGCACTGGTTGAGCGTGACGTCGAGCGCAACATTGGCGTGGAACTGTTACAAGCCGTGCGCGACGTAAAGGTCGGACGCGGCACGGTCATGCTGTCACCCGTGACGCAGGCGCGCGCTTCGGCTGCGCTATCACAGGCGCAGTTTGCCAGCCTCATGAATGCAAAACCGCCTTGAGTTAACGCCTATCGGACGGTAGCGCACCTCATGCTTTCCTTCATCGTACAACGGCTTGCGCAATCCCTGCTGGTCATGCTGGTGGTGGCGCTGATCGCCTTTTCAATGTTCCGCTACGTCGGCGATCCAATCGCCGGCATGGTGGGGCAAGACACCACCGAGGAGCAGCGCGCGCAACTGCGCGCCAGCCTGGGCCTTGACGACCCGTTGCCGCTTCAGTTCGCCCGCTTTGCCTTTCATGCGGCCCAGGGCGACTTCGGCGTGTCGTACCGGCAGCGCCGACCAGTGAGCGAGTTGCTGGCCGAGCGCTTTCCCGCCACGCTGGAGCTCTCGCTGGTTTCGGCCGCAATCGCCCTGGCATTCGGCATTCCGCTGGGCATCTACACCGCCCTCAGGCGGCGCGGCGTGATCTCCCGAACGTTGATGGCGCTGTCGCTGGCCGGCATCTCGCTGCCAACCTTTCTGATCGGCATCCTGCTGATCCTGGTGTTCGGCGTCGTGCTGCGCTGGCTGCCGACTTTTGGCCGCGGCGACGTGGTGGCCCTAGGCGCCTGGAACACAGGGTTGGTCACCGTGTCGGGCCTGAAGGCGATCATCTTGCCGGCGCTCACGCTGGCGTTGTTTCAGGCCACCCTCATCATGCGCCTGGTGCGCGCCGAAATGCTGGAGGTGCTGCGCACCGATTTCATCAAGTTCGCCCGCGCCCGCGGCCTGCCCGAGCGGGTCATCAACCTGCGCCACGCGCTGAAGAACACGCTGGTGCCGGTCATCACCATCGCCGGCTTGCAACTGGGCGGCATCATCGCCTTTTCGATCATCACCGAGGCCGTGTTCCAGTGGCCCGGCATGGGCTTGCTGTTCATTCAGGCCATCGGCCAAGTCGATATCCCCGTGATGGCCGCCTACCTGGTGCTGGTGGCGTTCATTTTCGTGCTGATCAATCTGGCCGTCGATCTGCTGTACTTCGCCGTCGATCCGCGTTTGCGCGTACAAAGCCAATGATCCCGAGGTGAGACTTGTGCCGTTTTCACGTGACGCCGTAGGGGCAACCCTTGTGGTTGCCTTTGTCTGCACTGAGCATGATCGTTGGCGCGAATACAGGGCAACCACAAGGGTTGCCCCTACAAAACGATTGCATGCGTCGCGGCTGGCGCGCGAGTGCGATGGAAAACTAAGATGACTTCCCGTGCAAGGACTTTTTCCGCCGCGCTGTCCGAGAGCGACATCTGGTACAGCTTCTGGCGCACGCCCAGCGCCGTGGCCGCGGCCATCGTCACGCTGGTTATCGTGCTGTGCGCCCTGCTCTCGCCCGTGATCGCGCCGCACAATCCGTTCGATCTGGCCGCGCTCGACATCATGGACGCCAACACGCCGCCAGCGTGGCTGGCGGGCGGCGACCCCAACTTTTTGCTGGGCACCGACGACCAGGGGCGCGACATCCTCTCGGCTATTTTTTACGGCTCGCGCGTGTCGCTCATCGTCGGCTTCGCCTCGGTGCTGTTCTCGCTCGCGCTGGGCGTGAGCCTGGGTCTAATCAGCGGCTATGCGGGCGGGCGGGTGGACGCCTTCATCATGCGCGTGGCCGACGTGCAATTGTCGTTCCCGGCCATCCTCATCGCGCTGCTGGTCGATGGCGTGGCGCGCGGCCTGCTGCCAGGCGACAGGCAGGATTCGATGGCGCTGTACGTGCTGATCTTTTCCATCGGCATCTCCGGCTGGGTGCAGTACGCGCGCACCGTGCGCGGCTCCACCATGGTCGAGCGCAACAAAGAATACGTGCAGGCGGCGCGGCTGATCGGCATCGGCTCAGCCACCATCTTGCGCCGCCACATCCTGCCCAACGTGCTCGGCCCGGTGCTAGTGATTGCCACCATCCACCTGGCGATTGCCATCATCACCGAGGCCACGCTGTCCTTTCTAGGCGTCGGCGTGCCGCCCACCGCGCCCTCGCTGGGCACGCTCATCCGCATCGGCAACAGCTATCTGTTTTCGGGCATGTGGTGGATTTCGATCTTCCCCGGCGCGGCGCTGGTGGCCCTGGTGCTGGCGGTCAACCTGCTGGGCGACTGGCTGCGCGACGCGCTCAATCCCAAGCTGCGCTAAGAAAACGCTGAACAAGTTCCGCTTGTGGGATAACTGAAATGACTTCGCTACGCTTCAATGACGCGCCTACGGCGCATGACACGGAGTCATTTCGTCATGTCGGTTTAAGCCGGCGTCATTTCGTCATGCTCGCGCTGACTTGTTCAGCGTTGCCCTAAAAGACATGGCCTTGCTCGACATTCAAGACATTCGCGTCGAATTCCCCAGCCGGCGCGGCGCGCGCATCGCGATTGACGGCATCACGCTCTATCTGCACAAGGGCGAAATACTCGGCGTGGTCGGCGAATCCGGCGCTGGCAAGTCCACCATCGGCCATGCCGTCATCGGCCTGCTGGAGTCGCCTGGGCACTTAAGCGGCGGGCAAATCTTTCTGGGCGGCCAGCGCATCGACGCCTTGCCCGACGCCGCCAAGCGCAAGGTGCGCGGTCGGCGCATCGGCATGATCTTCCAGGACCCGCTGACCTCGCTCGATCCGCTGCAAACGATTGAAAGCCAACTGGCCGAAACCATGCTGGCGCACCTGGACATCACGCTGGGTCAGGCCAAAAAACGCGCGCTGGAACTGCTCGCGCAAGTCGGCATCGACCAGCCCGAGCTGCGCGCCAAGCAGTATCCGCATCAATTCTCCGGCGGCATGCGCCAGCGCGTGGTGATCGCCCTGGCGCTGTGCTGTGAGCCAGAAGTCATCATCGCCGACGAACCCACCACCGCGCTGGACGTTTCCATCCAGGCGCAAATTCTGAAACTGCTGCGCCAGTTGTGCCAGGAAAAACAGGTCGGCATGATCCTCATCACGCACGACATGGGCGTCATCGCCGACGTGACCGACCGCGTGGCGGTGCTCTATCGCGGCAAGCTGGTGGAGCAAGGCGTCACGGCCAAAGTGTTGGGCAACCCTGAACACCCCTACACCCTCAGCCTGATTTCAGCCGTGCCGCGGCCCGACCTCAAACTGCGCCGTTTTCCGCTGGTAACTTACGTTGAAGACGCGCGCGCGCCGCTGGCCCGGATCGACGTCGCCACACACTGGCTGGGCCAGGCGCGCGCCGACATCGTCCGCAAGACCGGCGGCAACCCGCTCGTGCAGACACGTGGTCTGGGGCTGCAATTCGTGCTACGCAATGCTTTTTTAAAACGCAATCGCCACACGCTCGATGCGGTCAAGAACGTCGATCTCGACATTCGCGAGGGCGAGGTCTTCGGGTTGGTCGGCGAATCCGGCTCAGGAAAATCCAGCGTGGCGCGCCTGATCTCGGGCCTGTACCGGCCCACCGCAGGCGCGGTCACGTTCGACGGCGTCGACCTCAATTTGCTCAGGGGCGAGCGTGCGCTCAACCCCGTTCGCCGCCAGATTCAGATGGTATTTCAGGACCCGTACTCATCACTCAACCCGCGCATGAGGGTGCTGGACATCGTTGCCGAACCGATCCGATTCCATAAGCTGGCCGCCGACAACGCCGAAGTCAGGCGCATCGTGGCAGACCTGCTCGACGTCGTCGGTCTGGGCGTGCAAGCCGCCAGCCGCTTTCCGCACGAATTTTCCGGTGGTCAGCGCCAGCGCATCGCGATTGCCCGCGCATTGGCCACCCGGCCGCGCTTTCTGATCTGCGACGAACCCACCTCGGCGCTGGACGTATCGATCCAGGCTCAGATTCTCAACCTGCTCAAAGACCTGCAAGAACAACTGAACCTGACCATGCTGTTCATCAGCCACGACCTGCCCGTCATCCGCCAAATGTGCGACCGCGTGGGCGTGATGCGCCACGGCGAGTTGCTGGAAGTCGCTGAAACCGAAACGCTATTCGAGACACCGCAACATGCATATTCACTACACCTGTTGACGCTGATGCCCCGATTGCCCTTCATGTCGCACGAAGGGCCTGGAGGAGGGATCAGATGATCTGCCTCACCGCTCTCGAAGCGCTTCAGCCGCTCTTTGCAGGGGTTTGAGCAGATAGCTCAGCACCGTCTTGCGGCCAGTACGAATCTCTACCGAGGCCACCATCCCTGGCGTAATCGGGTGGTGCTTGCCGTCTTTGGTTTCCAAATACGCCTTTTTGGTCCGCACCTGCACCTTGTAATACGTGCTGCGCCGATCAACCTCATCAACCACGCTATCGGGCGAGACCGTTTCCACCGCCGCCTCCAGCGTGCCATAAATCGAGCTGTCATAGGCGGTAATCTTGACCATTCCCTGCTGCTCAGGCTTGATGAAGGCGATGTCACGCGGATTAATGCGCGCTTCCACCAGCAACTCATCGCCCAAAGGCACAATCTCCATCAGCACCCCGCCCGGAGACACCACCCCGCCGATAGTCGACACCCGGATCTCCTTGACAATTCCCCGCACCGGCGAGCGAATCTCCGTGCGCTTCAATGTATAGGCGCGGCCCCTGGCGACCTGTTCCAACGGCTCCAGTTCGGCCATGGTCTGCGCGTAATCCTTTTTCAGCGCCACGTCATATTCATTGCGAGCGGCATTGATACGGCTGTTCAGATCAGCCACCTTCTCGCGCAAGCGCAAAATCTCGGCATCGTTGCTGGCCCCGGTCTTGAGCAACGGCAGCGCCAACTCCAACTGCTGGCTGGCCAGCTTGCGCTGCTCGCCCAAATCGGACAAGGTCTGAGAGATAGCCGCCCGGTTTTCCTTGAATACCGCCTGCTCGCGCGCGGCCACCTCCGGCTGTGCCTGCACATCCTCTGGAAACGTTACACGTGCCGCGCCACGCATTTCGGCATCCAGCCGCGCGGCGCGCGCCTTCAGCCCGACGATCTTGGCCATGGCCTCGTCTCTGGTTGCCTCGGCCATCACCGGGTCGAGCCGTGCCAGCACCTGGTCCTTGTTCACCACGTCGCCCTCATGCACGTCTAACTGCGCCACAGCGCCGCCTTCCAAGCTTTGGATCATCTGGCTACGCGAGTACGGAATCACCTTGGCATCGCCCACCGCCACCTCGTCAAGCTCCGAAAAAGAGGCCCAGGCGATAAACGCCAGTACCGCGATCATGATTAACCACAGCAAGCGACGCTGCGCCTTCTCCCCGCGTGCGCCAATTTGAAATGTCTCAGCCATGGTGCACTTCCTCGCTCGGAGCCTGTGCCTGAGTTTGAACCCGAACCTGAATCGGCTGTGCCTTGAACTGGGCTTGGGCATGGCTCTGAGCTTGCGCCTGCGCCTGCGCCTGCGCTTGTGCTTGCGCCTGCGCTTGTGCTTGCGCTTGTGCTTGCGTCTGCGCCTGCCCCTTGCCCGACAGCTTGGCAATCGCCTGATCGCGCGGCGCATCGAGCACAATCCTGCCGCCATCAATCACGATAACCCGCTGCACGATGGACAGGATCGAATAGCGATGGGTCGCCACCACCAAGGTACGATTTCCCAGCCATTGATCCAGGTTGCGAATGACTTCATTCTCGGTGCCCTCGTCCAACGAGGCAGTCGGCTCATCAAGCAGCAATATCTCCGGATCACGCAAGACCAGACGCGCCAACATCAACGACTGCTTCTGACCGCCTGACAAACCGGCGCCGCTTTCCCTCAGCTTCAGATCCAGCCCGCGCGGCTGGCCAAGCAACAACCGGTCGGCGCAGGCAATTTTCAAAGCGCGCTGCAAGGCGGCATCATTGGCCAGCGGCGAACCGACCAACAGGTTCTCACGCAAAGAACCGTAAAACAGGCTGGAGTCCTGCAACAGACAGCCGATTGAGCGGCGCAAATCGGCCACGTCGATGTGATCCATCGGTGTGCCATCCAGGTTGACGCGCCCCTGCTGCGGCTGTGCCATGCCGGCCAGCAAGCGCAGAAAAGTTGATTTTCCGGCCCCGGTACGTCCCAGCACCGCGATGCGCTCGCCCGGCTCAATGGCCAGCGACGGAATATTCAAGGCCACCGACTCGTCGGGACCATAAGCGTATTGGATCTTGCTCAGCCGATAGCTGCCCGTCAGTGAAGGCTTGTGGTAGCGCTCCTGGTGCGGTTCGTGATCAATGGGCAAGGCAAGCAGCTTATCCAGGCCTTGCTTGGCAACCTTGGCGCTCTGCAGCCGGGCCAGCGCCGCCGGAATCTGCATCAACGGCGCCAGCGTGCGGCTGGTCAGCAGCGAACAGGCGATAACAGTACCCGTTGACAGACCGGCGTACAAAATACCGTAAACGCCAGCAATGACGATACTGGCATAAGCCAGGTTCTGCGTGGTGCTGGAAAAAGTCACCAGCCTGGTAGTCCAGTGCCGCTGGCGCAGCGAAATATCGCCCGAGCGCAAAGTGGTCTGATGCCACAGCCTGCGAAAACGCGCCTCGGCTTGCAGGTTTTTGATGTCTTCCACCCGGTACACAGACTCCATCAGGATGGCGTTTTTCAAGGCGGCTTCGGCCATGCCGTCAGTGGACAACTTGGCCAGCGGGCGCTGAATCAGTATGCCGGGCAAAATCACCAGCGGCGCCGCGAACAGCGGAACAAGCGCCAAGTAGCCGCCGAGCAAGCCAATAACACCGATAAAAGCAAACACGAACGGCAAATCCAGCAACACGCCGAAAGCCGTCGAGGTCAACAACTCGCGCACCTGCTCGAAATCGCGCATCTGCGAAACCAGGGAACCAGGGGACTTGGGCCGCGCGTCGTTCTTGATGTCCAGCAGGCGGGAGTAGAAAAAATCCGACAGCTCCAAGTCAGCTTTCTTGCCGAAGTAGTCCGTAATCGACGCCCGCGTGACGCGCAACAAAAACTCCAGCGTCATCGCCATGCCAACGCCCAAGGCCAGAACCCACAATGTATTGAGCGAGCGGGCCGGCACCACCCGGTCCCACACCTGCATGGCAAACAAGGCGGTGGATACGCCAAGCACGTTACTAATCAACGATCCCGCGCACAACTCCAGCAGCAGCCTTTTGTTGCGAACAAACAGATCGAACAACCAGTCTCTACGGCGGTTGGGTACGTAGTCGCCAACCCGTTCGTCCACCCGGTGCTCCGCCGGTTGCAGCAACAACAGCCGGCGCATGGTGCGGTCGGCGGCAATGGTCGTCGGAGCCACCACCTCGCCGACCTTCATTTCGGCGGTCAAGCCACCGTCGGCGCCAACCTCGGTAACCAAAGCGATAACGCCGTCAATTTCAACCAGGAACGGCCACAAAGCCCGCGGCACCTCCGACGGACGCGCTTGTGTGAAATGCGCCCGCAAACCAGCAGCACGCGCCAAGGCCAGAATATGCTCGTCCGGCTGGTCACCCAACGGCCAAGAAGCGGCACGGCGCACCGCTTCAGGCGAAGCCGCCTGCCCAAGCTTACGCGATGCCAGCAAAAGGGCATCAACCCATGATTGCACGGTGCTCATAGTGTTTCAGCCGCAGGGGCGACCGCCACGCATGCGTTGTGGCCAACGGCCTTGAGAGTGGCGCAAGCCTCGGTTGCCTGAGAACGCCCGCCGAACGGAGTAGCCAACAAGCGAATGAAGGGACCGGCCTGCAAAAACTCGGCCGCGCGACCGGCCAGTACGGGCTGTTGCTGCAAAGTCTTCCACACCGCCTGCGCCTGCTCACGTTTAGAGAAAACGCCCAATTGTAATTGCCAAGACGACGACGCCAGCGTTTGCTCTGGCGCCTGCGGCACAGGCTCTTGCGGCGGCGTCCCCTGCAATGCTTCTAGCGACATGCCTTCCAACGCCGCCTGCGGCATTTGCGCCTGCGGTGCCTGCGCCCGCATTTCCGGCGCATTCGCCCCGATCTGTTCCTTTTGCACGGCCTCTCCCTTCACTGGTTCGCTAGCCGGTCGCGGCGCTGACTGCTCCGCCCCCCCGAACGCAACCGCCACGCAGGCATTATGGCCGGCGGACTTGATGGCGGCGCAAGCCCCGACCGCCTCTGTCTGGTCGTCAAACGAACCGGTCAACAAACGCGTAAACGGCCCGGAACTCTGAAACACCGGCGCCTGGCCGGCCAGCACCGGCTGGGTGCGCAAGCTATCCCACGCCGCCTCGGCCTGCTCCTGTTTCGAGAAAATACCCAACTGCAACTGCCAAGAAGGCGGCACTGCCTCAATCGGCTGCTGCCCCATGTCCGATGACTCCGCCACCGGCTCTTGCCGCCCGGTGCTTGCTGCCGTCTCGATGGGCGGCAGCGGCCTGGCGGCAGCCAGCCCATTACCGGTTTCGCTGTCCCGCGGCGGCCTGGGCGCCGCAGTGTCCGTCCGCTTGGCTACGGCAGCATCCGGCTGTCCGGCAGACGCGACAGCGCCAGCCGGCTGCCCGGCTTGGCCGTCCAGCAGCACCACCAACCCGCCTTGCGCCACCCGCGCTTTCATGGCAGCCACCAGAGCCTCAGCCAGCACGCTCACTTGCTCGGCGCTGGAAGTGTAAATTTCCCGCTCGGCGTTAATCACGTCACCCAGCGAGCGTTTGTCCAGAATGTATTCGCCCCAGTACAACTCACGCGTGCTCTGCCACAGCGTGGAAACCTCCGCAAGATCGTTCATGCGCTGGCGCGCGCTCTCTTCTTCGCGCACCGCCACTTGCCAAGTGGTACGCGCTTGCAGTCGCTTGTCCTCCAGTTCCTGCCGAGCCGCCTCGCGGTCGGCCACCGCCGCGGCAATCCGTTGGCGGGCCGCGCCACCAAGCGAAAAGTTGCCCTTGAGCATAAACCCGATCCAAGTGGCATCGTTGGCGCTGTATGTACCCGTTGACATGGTACGGCTTGCGCCCAGGTTGATCGCCGGGAACCGTTCCGCGCGCGCAATCTCCTCCTGGGCGGCAGCCGCTTCCAGCGCTTTCACAGCAGCCTGAATCGCGGGCGCTTGCTCAAAATCAGGCTCCCCGCGCTGATGAAAAGCGACTATTTCGTAGCTATCTTTCAACGGCACCAAACGCTCAGCGCTGACGCCGATCAACTCAATCAGCCGGCTCAAAGCCGCGTCCACACCCGCACGTTCGCGCACCGTATCCACTTCAGCGCGTCGAACCGCAATCTGAGCGGCGTTCAAGTCGGAGCGGTTTGACAAGCCGGCCTTGACCCGCTGCTCAATCTGCCCCCGAACCTGCCGCATGGCCTCAATCGAGTGGCCAGCAGCAGCCAGACGCTCTTGCGCCGCCGCCGCATCGGCGTAAGCGGTCAGCGTGGTCTGAGCCACCCGCTCGGCGGTATCAATACGGCTGGAGCGCGCCGATGCCTCCAACTCGGTAGCCGCGGTAATGCGGTTTCTGGTGGCGCCGAAATCCCACACCGGCATCTGAATGTCAAGGCTGCCGCGCACCGCCCCCTCGTTGCCGTCAGTGCCGTAACTGCGGCCAAAACCTGGGCCCACGCCGTATGTGATAGTCGGCCAGCGGTTCGCCTCGGCCAGCGCCAAATCAGCCTGGCGCCGGGCAATCACCGCCTCGGCGCCCCGAATTTCCGGGTGACGGGCAATCGCCAGCGACACCGCCGTCGATGGCGACAGCGTGCCCGGATACACCGGTATCTCCCGCGTGGTTAGAAAACTGCCGCCCTTATCCGTCGGCGTCGACGCCGGTTGCGCGTCCGCACTGCCCGGCAGCGTCGGCGGCGCCGGCTGCGCCAGCGTCATAGTGGGCGCTGCGGCCAGCAGCAACAGACCGGATACCAGCAGCGTCCGCGCACGGGGGCCGTAAACCACCCGTCGCAACCGCGTCTCATCGTTGAACAAACCAAACATGGTGTACCGCTCCCCCCGCTGATCCCTCGCTCAGACCGGAACGCACAAACCGCGCCTGACGCATCTTGTTGCCTGTCGGGTCAGATCCAAGGGTAAACCTTATTGAAAGTTTCAAAATGTATGACAGCCGCCCACGACTCGAAAGAAACTGTCAAGCTCGATGAAAGTTTCAGTAGGTTTCGTGATTTCAGTCTAGGCGGCAATCTTCTTGTAAACAAAAGTAATCACGCGCCTCACGACAGAAAGCTGGGCGCTCACGACTACTCCAAGAGCGAATTATACTGCTTTCCTGTCCCACTCAAGCGCGAACTAATGATTGCGCGAGAGCAAAACAACAGTGTCTTTCTGAGCTACCTACGCGACAGCGAACCGCTAATCGAGTTTGGCGGGCTTGATAATCCGTTTCTGAGCTAACCTACGCGGCAGCGAACAGTTCGATGAAGCGCGGAAGGAGTTACAAGATTTTCTGAGCTACCTACGCGGCAGCGAACTTGTTGCACGTTTGCAACGATGCTAGGACGATTTTCTGAGCCACCTACGCGGCAGCGAACGCAGCAGTAGCTGCCCTACGGTTCTGCGTTTTTTTCTGAGCTACCTACGCGGCAGCGAACTTGTTGCACGTTTGCAACGATGCTAGGACGATTTTCTGAGCCACCTACGCGGCAGCGAAGGATTTCAAAGCTGCTCGGTGGGCCATCGGTTTTTTCTGAGCTGCCTACGCGGCAGCGAAGGCACCGATTAAGATGAAGCCCCTTGTCGGTTGTTTCTGAGCTGCCTACGCGGCAGCGAAGTCATGCGGTCGAGGGTCATGGATGTCCTATTGTTTTCTGAGCTGCCTACGCGGCAGCGAAGTTTTTCGAAAGCAAAGGATGGTCGCGCGCACATTTCTGAGCTGCCTACGCGGCAGCGAAGTTGGTTGGCGGCTTGGATGTCCACGTAGTCAATTTCTGAGCTGCCTACGCGGCAGCGAAGACATGACCGCCGAAGGGGTTTACCTGCAAACATTTCTGAGCTGCCTACGCGGCAGCGAAGGCGGACACCGATGCGTCCACGGCCATCGAAACTTTCTGAGCTGCCTACGCGGCAGCGAAGAAGAGCCGGTGCGAGTCCGTCACCGGCGTAGATTTTCTGAGCTGCCTACGCGGCAGCGAAGATGGACGCCCAGACAAACCTGAGATTCCGCTCTTTCTGAGCTGCCTACGCGGCAGCGAAGGGCCTACGCCGCAAATTTCGCGGCGTGCAGTGTTTCTGAGCTGCCTACGCGGCAGCGAAGATACCGCGCTCTTAGGACTGCTGCCACGTATCTTTCTGAGCTGCCTACGCGGCAGCGAAGGATCAAGCGCCTTCTCGGCAGCTTCCCGTGTATTTCTGAGCTGCCTACGCGGCAGCGAAGTCAAAGCGCCTGCCGTCCCACTTCCCGCGTCCTTTCTGAGCTGCCTACGCGGCAGCGAAGTGCTCCGCAACCCGCCGCTCAGGAAACTCCAATTTCTGAGCTGCCTACGCGGCAGCGAAGGTTTCTGCTACCCCGCGCTGGGCGGTTTTTCGTTTCTGAGCTGCCTACGCGGCAGCGAAGGATGTGATCGCGGCATGCGAGGAGGTGCTTAATTTTCTGAGCTGCCTACGCGGCAGCGAAGATCCGCATAGCCCGCGACAGCGGGCGAATCACTTTCTGAGCTGCCTACGCGGCAGCGAAGGCGCGGCTACTTTTGTTGATGCCGCCAAGTTTTTCTGAGCTGCCTACGCGGCAGCGAAGAGGGCGCGGGCTTGGAGGGCGCAAACTTAACATTTCTGAGCTGCCTACGCGGCAGCGAAGCCTACGCCGTCAAAGACAAGCTCCGCGCTCATTTTCTGAGCTGCCTACGCGGCAGCGAAGAACTGGCTGCCGATTGGATTCAGCAAGGCGGCTTTCTGAGCTGCCTACGCGGCAGCGAAGTTGCCGACACACAATACATCTTTTGATCGTCTTTTCTGAGCTGCCT